>CAYVDV010000218.1:0-8628 GCA_964450465.1 uncultured Saprospiraceae bacterium | reverse complement strand
GCCCGGGCTTCGCAATACCTGGCCCCGCCGTTTGATGTGGCACATGCCGGCGGTATCTTCCGGAGCGCCATCATGGAGCAGGGCGATGCCGACGAAAAAATGCTGCTGGCGCTCAATACCGACGTGATGAAGGCTTTTGGCATGCAGTACAGCGCCAGCCATACGGAGTTTATCAAGTGCCACGAAGACGGAAAATTCTATTTCCTGGAAACCTCGTCCCGCGTCGGCGGCGCCCACATCGCCGAAATGGTAGAAAGCGCCTGCGGCATCAACCTCTGGGCCGAATGGGCCCGTATCGAGTATGCCGTAGCCGGCGGTACCCCCTATAAACTACCCAAGATCCGCAAGGACTACGCGGGCATTATCGTTTCACTTACCCGCCAGGAATGGCCCGACAGCAGCCAGTTTAACGACCCCGAGATTGACTGGCGCATGAGCGATATGAGCTACCACATCGGCCTCATCGTTCGCTCGCCCAAACGCCAGCGGGTACTCGAACTGCTCGATGACTATGCCGTGCGCATCCAACGCGATTACCACGCCAGCGCACCAGCCCCAAACAAACCACTGGTGTAAAAACGTACCTTAAAATACTTATTTCATATATGGCAATCCTGCTGTCCGGCACAATCGGCACCGACCACTACCACGCCACGCTGCGTACAACCCGGCACCATTGGTCTGCCGACGAACCTGTCGAAAACGGTGGGCAGGATACCGGGCCCACACCCAGCCAAATGGTCCTTGGCGCCCTTGCCGCCTGCAAGCTCATTACCACCCGCATGTATGCCGATCGAAAAAACTGGCCGGTAGGGAGCATCACCGTCGAACTGGAAATGGACGTGGACTTTGCAGCCCGCCCCGCACAAATACAAATCCGCTGCCGCCTGCACGCCGAAGGCGATCTCGATGAAGAACAACGGCAGCGCCTCGTCACCATTGCAGACAAATGCCCTACACACCGCCTGTTGACCGGGGAGGTCGCCATACAGTCTGAATGGGCAGACTAAAAAGGTAAAACCGGAGTAAAGGGACGCTTTGTCAATTTAGAGCGTGTTTTTTACCTTTTAATAAACCAAGCGACCTGCCAGCCACCTTTGCGCCGGCATTCAGTCATTCTGTGGTTTTTTTCGCCGCCTGCAACCTATTTTAGCGGAGTAATCATCTAACCATGCGCAACCTCTTCCGGCATGAATACATACGCTATTGTCCTGAAAAACAGTTTTCGCCACTGCTGCCTTTGGGCAGGCGCGCTTTTTTTGACTATCCCCGCAGTATTTGCGCAACCGGCGGCGATCAAGTGGTTTCGGGAGGTGAAAACCCCCAGGGACCAACACACCCTTTCGTTGCTGAATGCCAAAGCAAGCGGTTTTCAGCTGCTGCGCTGGCAAGACAGCCGCACCGATGCCGAAGGCAAGCGTACACCGGCCATGCCGCTGCTGACTGTGCTCGGCCCGGGCGGCGAACGGATGTATGACGACCCCCTGCCCGGCTTTGACAGTGGCCCTTTGGATTTCCGGTTTGCCGTTGCGAACGACAGCGTCCTTCTGGTTGTATATGAATCCCCAAACAGCGCCGGCACGCAAACGCTATTTGCCCGCCGGCTCAACCTGAACACCCGAAAATGGTCGAACGAACCCCAATCGATCTTTACAGAAGCAACTGGCCGGGCACCCGCTTTTTCCAATGCCTGGTATGCCCGTTCGTCAACCGACAGGCAAACCTGCATCTACCGTGTGCAATACGGTAATCCGTCCCATATTGAAACCGCCCTGCTGGATGAAGATTTTCAGGTAATCCGGCAAGGCGCCGTGGAATTGCCCGCACCGGCGGGCCAAATGGCTTTGCGCCAGGTTTTTTGTACCGACGATGGCGAGATACTTGCCCATTTTCAGATCTTTAACTCCGGTTCAAAAAGTGTTGGCCGGCCCTTCGAAGGCTCCCCCGGCGTTTTTTCAAGTAATGGCCACGCCTTGTACCGGAAAGCAGACTGGGCTTCGGAAGCCCCACCTTATTCCGATGTCATTTTTCTCCTGCCTACAGCAGGTCAGGGCGAGACAGCCGATTTTTACCCAAGGATAGGAAGAAAATTCACCCCCTCATTTGAAATTTCACAGGGGCCGGACGGACGCCTGTACTGCGCCGGATTATACAGCGACCTGGACAACAAGCAGGTGGAAGGATACTTTGTTTATGCTATCGATCCCCGGACCCGGGAAGCGCAGATCCTGCAAAATGCAACACTTCCGTCCTCGGTACGTAAAGCCTTGCTCAACGAAAAGGCGGCGGCTAAAAAAGCCCCGGTAAAAGATCTTGCACTGCGTTGGCTCCGATGGACCGACGACGGACGGCCCTGGCTACTGGCTGAACGCCAAAATTTCGATATGAGTCCGGGCAGGATGGATGAGGCAGTCTTGCTGCGCCTGGATAGTACCTACCGGATTGGCGGCGCCCGGAAAATCGAGAAATATCAGCGGCTCCCAACCGGCGATCCGCAGAATTTTGCTTCCATGGCCGCCTGCCCGGCGCCCAAAAACGGCTGGTGGTTGCTCTGGAACCAGGGCAACTGGCCCAACGCCAAACTTATCCTGACGGATTGCGGGGCAGGTGGCTCGCCAACAGACCATACGCTGGACGCTTCTTCCCGATCCAATGTTTCCCTGCTGCCGCAGACAATGCTGTACCGGGAAAATAAATGGTACTTCGTCGGGGAAAGTGAATATCACGAACGCATCCGGGTCGGAGTACTGGAGGAAAAATAAAGGTGAAAGCCTGCCTATTGCTTCGTCAATTCGTAGTGGTAGGTTTCCACGATCATATTGGCCAGGAGTTTCTGGCAAGCCGTATCCACCTTTTGCCGGGCCTCCTCTTCTGTGCCGGCTTCCAGGCTCATGGATACGTGGCGACCGATGCGTACATCGGTGACACCGCTGAGATCGAGGTGCCCAAGATTATTCACGACTGCCTTGCCCTGTGGGTCCAACAGTTCTTTGTGGGGCATAATGTCAATTTCGGCAACAAATTTCATGTATGTGTCAGTTGTGGTCAGCAAGAATGATTTTATCCTTTGAAACGATGGAGAATCCGATATAGAACAGAATGAGCAATAAAAGCCCAAGTCCTTTTAGTACAATCAACAGCGCCAGCGCCAGCGCCAGAAAGATATACGGCAACTGATTGCCCTGCCAGCGAAAGGAACGGAACTTGAGTCCAAACATTGGAATCTCGCTGACCAGCAGGTAAGAGAATACGCCAATCACCCCGTACAAAATCCAGGGTTGGTCCGACAAGAGCGTACCGATCCCCCATTGGTTTTCCCGGGCTGCCAGGGTAAGCCCCATTACAAATACCGTACAGCCCGGCGTGCTCAGGCCAACGAAATAGTCCCGCTGCCGGACGTCCAGATTGAATTTGGCCAGGCGAAATGCCGAAAAAAGCGAAAGAATGAACGCCGGAAGCGCCGGCGCACAAATAGAAAGGGGACCTTCATGGGGCGCAGATGCCGGCGCCCAGGAAAAATACCCCGGGAAAGAAGCGCAATAAATGCTGGCCAGTAATCCGTACAACATAGCGCCCGGCACCACGCCAAAACTGACCACGTCTGCCAAAGAATCCAGCTCGCGCCCGATTGGTGAAGCCACTTTCATTGCCCGGGCAACCATCCCGTCGCCCAGATCGAAAAAGAATGAACCAAAAATAAACCACATGGCAGATACCGGTCGCCCGTATAGCAACAAGGCAAGTGCACAGCAACCGCAGAACAGGTTGGCCAGCGTGAAAAAATTCGGAACGTGTTGGCGCATAGCAAGAAACTCCTTCTTGCCTGCAAAAGTAGAACTTTAAAGGCAACCGCTTACAGACTCATCGGTACTTCCATCAATAAAAGTTGTGCCGGGCTGTCGGCAGCGATCGCAACCTCCTGAATATCCCACAAACCCAACCCGTCCCGGCGGCCCAGGACCTGATCGTTGACGCGGACATCGCCTTCGAGGACAAAAGCGTACAAGCCGTTCTTTTCCGGCCGTTTCAGCGCGTATTTTGTCTCAAAACCTTTGTCTAAATGCCCCAGGTGGAACCAGGCATCCTGGTATATCCAAACGCCATCATCATCGGGGTTGGGCGACAATACCTGCAACAGGTTGTTGTGCGCTTTGCTGCGGTCATAACTCAATTGATCATAGCGGGGTTCCACACCCCGTTTGTTGGGGAATACCCAGATCTGAAGGAAACGCACTTCCTTGTCCTGATTTCGATTGTATTCGGAGTGAAAAATACCGGTTCCTGCACTCATAACCTGGATATCGCCCTGCCGGATGATCTGCTTGTTGCCCATTGAATCCTGGTGCTCCAGATCGCCCTCCAGAGGGATGGAGATGATCTCCATATTGTCATGCGGGTGCCTGCCAAAGCCGCGTCCCGGCGCAACCTGATCGTCGTTCAGCACGCGCAAGACCCCAAAATGCATGCGCTCGGGGTTGTAGTAGTTTGCAAAGGAAAAAGTGTGGTGCGTATCGAGCCAGCCGTGGTTGGCGTGCCCACGCGTATCAGCCCGGTGTAAGACGGTATTTGCCATAACAGAAGAATCCGTGTTTGGAAGGTGATTGAATCCGAGAATATCGAGGGGTTTGAGCTCGTCGTTTTCATTGCGCGTCAGGGCGCCCAACGAACCGGAAGCAGCAAAAATACCGGCGCCCATGAGCCCGGTGCGGAGGAAATCTTTGCGTCGCATGTGTACTATAATAATTAGGTGTATTAATATTAGATGTTGCAAATCTAAATAATAACGAATGACATTTGCAAGTAAAAAAACTTTGCATGTGACTTTTTCCCCGGGATACCGGACTTTTGGGGGGCAAAAACGGTAAGAATGATCAGAATAAAAAAGCAGCTATGCGGAACAGCCGGCATTTTTTGCCTTTTGCTGCTGGCGGGTTGCGACAGTGCCAGTACGCCGCTGGATGCCGATACCAGGGACCGGATCGACTCCCTGTCCGCCATGGGTATCCGGCAGGCACATCAGGAAATGGACAGCCTTTGCCAGCTGCAGCGCAAGACCGTACTTCCGCATCTGGTTGACTCTATCAAACAAAAACGCCTTCGGGAAATCGAGCAACAGCTGAAAACCGTGCCCAGGTAATCTATGGTCCTTTCAAAAATACAATCTGCAATTGAAGGGTATAAACAGTGGCTGCAGCAGTTGCGGCACCACCCCCGCGTGTACAAATGGGAATCTGTACAACAATTCCAGGCCCACTGGGATCCCGGCACCTCCGACCCGGCCGCCATGTTCGACCAAAGCCTGCAAAACAGCGAAACCCGCCGTCTGTGGCAAACCGAAAACTGGTATCCCAAACGCATGATGCTCGAATTCTGGCAATTCGACCCGCAAATGGTTCGGGCCATGTTTGACGACCTGTTCAATGAAACCCGGCAGGTAGAAGGACGTATCGGCCGCTTTTTGTTCGGATGCGATGAACTCCTGCGCGATTACAAACGGGCACACCCGACTTCAGTGGAAAACAACCACTACCACAGCGATTACCGGATGATTGCGCTCTACCTGGCGTTTCGCTATCCGGATCAATATGCCCCCTACGATTTTGATCTCTTTGTCCGCACACTTACGCACTTACAGGCCCGCGACATACCGCAGCAAAACGACATCGGGCGCTATTTCAAAGTCCTGCGCACCCTCCTGACTTTTCTGGAAAAAGACGGCAATGTGGAACCCGCCATGCGACGGCATTTGAACCCGCAGCAGCACTACCCGGGTAAAACACTCCTCCTGGCCGAGGATTTCTGTTGTTATATAGCGGAACAGTAAATTACCGGGCCCAGATATTGTACTTCAGGATGCAATAAATAGCGCGGAAACCGTCGCTCGGCCCTATTTTTTTGCCCTCGGCATACGAACGGCCGTAGTAGGAAATCCCCACCTCATAAATCCGGATATCCGGTATCCGGCTCACCTTGGCGGTCACCTCGGGTTCAAAACCAAAACGCCGTTCCTTCAGATCCAGACCTTTCAGGATATCGGCCCGGAAAAGCTTGTAACAGGTTTCCATATCCGTGAGGTTCAGGTTGGTGAACATATTGGAGATAAAGGTCAAAAACTTGTTGCCGATACTGTGCCAGAAAAACAGAATGCGGTGTGGCCGGCCACCCATGAACCGCGAACCGTACACCACATCGGCATAGCCATCCAGCAGGGGGCGCAACAGCACATTGTATTCATTGGGGTCGTACTCCAGGTCAGCATCCTGAATAATGATATACTGCCCGCTGGCGTGTTGGATGCCGGTATGCAAGGCAGCGCCTTTGCCTTTGTTCACTTCGTGCTCCAGGTAACGGATATTCAAGCCCGGATTGGCTTCCATATAACGACGAATGGCGCCGGCCGTATCGTCTTTGGAGCAGTCGTTCGTAATGATGATCTCTTTCGTCATACCATTGATCAGCTCCACCGCCTTTACTTTATCCAGTATCCGGTGAATAGTGCGTTCTTCGTTGTAAGCGGGGATGACAATGGACAGGGTCTCAACCATGAAAAAATATCGTCTGGTGTTAGAAAAAGCGGCTTTGGGGAGCCGCAAAAGTACGTCGAAGTTTCATATTCCTTAAAATCTGACATAATTGGCAAAAAAAGTTTATTTTTTAACAGTTGATTGCGTTTTTTGGAAAACTTTTTGCTTTACGAAGTCGTTAGGAGAGTATAACAAATAAACATTTTCTAATCCGCGCAAAACTGTTCGACACAATGACAATCCGCATTAATAAATTTCGCCGCATCTGGCGTGTTTCCCCCAGATTGGCCTTGGCTTATCTGCGACGTAAAGTCACCCGGCAAGCAAAAAAATTCCTGCCCGTAGACGAGTGGAATAAAAACTGGCTGGGAGAAGAAATGCGTCCGTTCAATAGCCTGCGTTAATCGCAGGCTTTCTTTTATCTGCAACTTTCCAGGTACTTAAGTAAAATTTATTGCCCCATAATGGCAGGGATGCGGCATCTTTGTCCGCACAATACTATAAACCAGTCCGCATAGCTCAGTGTTACGGAGGGTATTATCTTTTGTCACAACTGCCATGGAAAAAACAATCGCCGCACTCCTTCTCCTTTCCACGTTTGGATGGACTGCCTGCACCGGCTCCGGTGAAAAACCGTCGGGCCCGCAAGCACCGGCCCGCTCGTCGTACAATGTATCTTCGATCGAAGGTTTCATTGTCAAACCGACAACCCTCTCTGCCACGGTGACCGCCAGCGGCACGCTGCTGCCTATGGAGGAAACCGAACTGCATCCGGAAGCTTCCGGTCGCGTGGTGACCATCAACCTTCCGGAGGGCAAACCGGTCAACAAAGGCGATCTGCTGGTAAAGGTCTTTGATCAAGACCTCCAAACGCAATTGCGCAAACTTGAAACCCAACTCAAACAAGCGGAGATCACGGAACAACGGCTCGGCGATCTGCTCAAAGTAAAAGGCGTCAGCCAACAGGAATACGATCTGGCCGCTCTCGAGGTGCAGACGCTGAAAAGCGAAATGGAACTGGTGCGCATCAACATCGGTAAAACCGAACTTCGCGCACCCTATTCCGGCGTCATTGGCCTCCGCCGTATCAGCCCGGGTGCCTACGTTACGCCATCCTCGGCAGTGGCTACCATACGCTCCACAGGAACGCTGAAACTCGATTTCTCTATTCCGGAAAAATACAGCGCATTGATCCGGACCGGTCAACCCCTGACATTCAGCACCGAAGGCTCTGCCCAAACCTATAACGCCATAGTTCAAGCCACCGAACAAACCATTGCAGCCGACACCCGGAATCTCCAGGTGCGCGCCGTGGTGCAGGGCGCTCCACGTGGGCTGTTGCCCGGTGGATTTGCCGAGGTCAGCCTTAATCTGGGCAATAAATCAAGAGCCCTGCTCATCCCTTCCCAGGCAATCATTCCGCAAGCACGCGATAAAAAAGTCTTCGTCAGCCGCAAGGGCAAAGCCGAATCCGTCACGGTTAAAACCGGTATACGCCAGTCGGGCATGGTGGAGATCACCGATGGACTCGCGGAAGGCGATACCATCGCCACAACAGGCATTTTGTTTCTCCGCCCTGACGTACCGATGCTGTTTTCAAAAGTTGAGTAATTATGAAAATCATGCTCTTCGCCATCCCGGTCTTTTTCCTGCTCATTGGACTGGAACTGCTGATGGAGCGTCTGAAAAAGACCCAATTGTACCGGTTTAGCGATGCCATGGCCAATATCAGCTGCGGCGTACAGCAACAAGTGACCGGTGTGCTGTTCA
Source organism: uncultured Saprospiraceae bacterium (assembly GCA_964450465.1). Lineage (GTDB taxonomy): Bacteria > Bacteroidota > Bacteroidia > Chitinophagales > Saprospiraceae > M3007. The sequence goes on along the minus strand of CAYVDV010000218.1, from coordinate 334 downwards.
AAACCATGCTTTTCGCGGGGTACCTGTGGGTGTATGAACACCGGGTCTGGACGGTGCCGGATGCCTGGTGGTCTTTTTTTCTGGTCTTTATCGGCGTCGATTTTTTTTACTACTGGTTTCACCGCAGCACTCATGAGATCAGTTTTTTGTGGGGTACACATATCGTGCATCACCAAAGCGAAGAGTACAACCTGAGCGTGGCTCTGCGCCAATCGGCCATTCAGGCTTTTGCCTCCAATATCTTTTACCTGCCGCTGGCCCTGCTGGGGGTCAACCCGGCTGCATTTGTGGTAATGGCAACTGATCTGCTTGCATTAACATTATTAACCCCACC
>CAYVDV010000217.1:0-8666 GCA_964450465.1 uncultured Saprospiraceae bacterium | reverse complement strand
GGTCATTAAGGGCCCATTTGTGTGGGTTTGAAAAATATTCAAAACAAGAACAGACACAAATTGTACTTAATGTACTTAATGGCCTTAAATGGCCTTAAATGGCCTTAAATGACCTTAAATGACCTTAAATGACCTTAATGACCTTAATGGCCTTTAATGACCTTAATGGCCTTAAATGACCTTTAATGACCTTAATGACCTTAATGACCTTTAATGACTTAAATGACTTAAATGACCTTTAATGACCTCTCCAATGACCTCTAATCTTTTCGATTTCAGGAGGCTTTTCCGCCATCTAGTTCTTCCTGTAGTTTTTTCAACTCATCCCAATGTTCCTTGGCAGCCAGGTCGGCCTGCTGCGGCCAGGTTTCCGGGTCGTGGATATTGAACTGGGAACCACCGCCGTCCAGGATTTCGCGAAGGCGATAGGGCGAGGTCATGGATAATTGCTCCCAGGTGGTAATTCCGGCATTATTGAGCAGTTCGGCGATTTTTGGTCCGATGCCTTCCACGATTTTCAGGTCATCCCATTTGTATTTTGTGCCGTTGAACAGCACGGTTTTTACTTCTGGGGCCTTTGCAGCGGCAGCCTTGGCCGGAGCGGCAGTTTTCCCGCTGGAGAGCTGCTCCCGCAGGGCATTGCGCTCGCTCTCACACATGATGAGGGAGTCCTTTGCCTTGTGCAGGTCTTTGTTTTTGGTTTCCAGCTCGGATTCCAGCTGGGAGATCCGCATCCGCAGATTTGTGAGTTCGGCAGTTTGGTCCGCAACTTTGGCATTCAGTTCGGCATTGTCCGTACGCAGGCGGCTAACATCGTACTTGGCATAGGCGGCCAGCCAACCCAGGATAAAGGGCACAATACAGAGTGCCAGGCCTACCGGCAGGTCATCCATGAAGGAGCTCGCATGAAGAAAAATATAAGAGAAAAGCATGGTTGAGTTTGTTTTGATTGGTTAACGGTTGACGGTGAGCACGACCCGCCGGTTTTGGTGGCGGCCATCATCAGTTTTGTTATCGGCTACAGGCTCTGCCTCTCCTTTGGAGTCCACTTTGATACGGTCGGAAGCGATGCCGTTTTTGATCAGGATCTGGGCAATGGCTTTTGCGCGGCCCAGGCCGAGTTTGACATTGTCTTCGGGTTCGCCGACGTCATCGGTGTGACCCACCACTGTAAATGTGGCAGTGGTGCTCTTGTGTTTGTCCACCAGTTTTTTCAGGTAGGCATCTACGGCAGGGTCTTTGTCTTTTTCCGTGGAATTGAACGGGAACAGGAAGGTCACGTCGTTATCCGATTCGATAATGGCGCCTGACTCCTGTGCAAGGATCATTTTAATCCAGGAAAAATCGGCAGATTCCATGGCAGGGCCGCCTTCAACCAAGCTGTCCTGCACTACTTTAGAACCCAGGTGCAGGCGGCTGTCGGGCACTTCCGGCATCATCATGGCCTTGAGCGCATTGGCGCGGGCCATGCCGATATCGGCGGTTTCTCCGTTGCGGTACCAACCGGTGATCAGGAGCGTGTCGCCTTGTCCGCCCCGGCCCAGCAGGTCCTTTTTCCATTTTTTGAAATTGGCATCCGGTTCGGGTTGGTCGGCATTCCACTTGAATAGTGGTACTCCGCTTGTTTGCACTGTTTCAGTGGTTGGCGTCTGGCCATCGCAACATTGGCATTGGCGACAATGCCAGAATCGGATAGCCCAGGCCGAGTAACCCACAAACAGTACGGCAATAAGCCATAGTGGAAGTTTCATGTGTAAGATGGTTTAATATTTTGTCACGGTGATGTTACGGCAAATATATCCAGGCTTAAACAAAATGTTGCCAGAATATTAAAAACTTATTTTGCATGAACTCTTTTAGGAGGTTTTGGATGTGGAATATTCACTTTAATAAAGCCAACCGGCTATTTTTCCGTTGTTTATCCCGGCTAGAATAATCGTTTTGACACTGCTCACAGGAATTGAAACGATATCCCGGACATCCCCCTCTGCCCAAAGTCCATGCTGTTGGTTTGGAACATAACGCCACTTTCCGGTCGCTGCTCCAGTCAGTAAAATTCCCTGTGAAGCGTCATAAGGACCGGTTTCCGGATTGTTGTTTGCATCGTTGCCCAGCAGCAGAAGATCCGGATGACCGTCTTTGTCGAAATCCCGGATCAGGATCTTCTTGGTGCAGGATACCTGGGCTTCCAGAGGGAGTTGGTGCGGAACGAAGTGCCCGTTTTGGTTTTCAAACCAGGTGCTGGCCAGCATTTTTACCTCCAGTTTTTGCGCGGCGCGCAGTTTTTTCAGGTCAAATACTTCCTCCATGGGCGCCCGGGCATATTGCCGGTACCGTTGGAATTTGGTCTTGATCAGGTTGGGCATTTGCGCCGCCAGCTCATTGCGTTGGGCCAGGGGGTAATACCGGCCTTCGTGGGCCATGGCGACCACGGGATCCAGACTTTGGTTCAAATCAAAATCAAGGGCAAAAAGGCGAAGGGGCGCGCCGGCTGATGCGCGCAGGCGGGTGTTCAGGCCTTCATTACCGGCTACCAGATCGATATCGCCGTCGCCGTCGAGGTCGGCGGTTGCCAGGCAGTTCCAGAGGCCGGATGTGTTTTCCAGTCCGAATTTTTCTGTAGCATCGCTAAACTGTTTCCCGTCAAACTGAAAAACGCGAATGGGCATCCATTCCCCGCAAAGGATCAGTTCGGCGTTACTGTCGCCGTCCAGATCGGCAAATTGTAGGTCTGTTACCATGCCGGGCAATCCTTTTGGTCCATCAAACAACGGTGAAAGGGTGAATTGCCCTTTTCCATCGTTTTGGAGCAACAGCGTCCGGGGGATTTCCGGAAAACGCCCGGGCGTCACACGGCCGCCTACAAACAGGTCGGAGTCGCCGTCCTTGTCGTAGTCATAAGCGCGCACGACGCTGCCGCTGACCGTTTCCGCTGGCAATGCCTCGTTTTGCCGGCTGTAGTTGCCTTTCCCGTCGTTGGTGTACAGGCGGTCCTGGTAATAATCCGAGCCCGCATTTTCTTCGTTGCCACCGGAAACAACGTAGAGATCGGCATCGCCGTCGCCGTCGGCATCGAAGAAGAGCGCTCCGGTATCTTCGTACCGGGCATCCGATTCCAGTGCGGGTTGCCGGGTTGGGGAGAAGCCGCCTTCTGCCGTTTGGAGAAAAATCGCGCCGGCTTGTCCGGCTGCTCCGCCGGCAAACAGATCTTCCCGCCCGTCGCCGTTGACGTCGCCGGCCGCCAGACAGGGGCCGCTGCGGGAAAAACGGTGTAACAGGAGGCGCTCGCGGCTGAAATCTTCAAATTCGTTTTCCCGGTGCCGGAAGGCCGGCAGATTTTTTTCGCTCAGCGGTTCAAAGATGGGGGTGGGTGTTTCAGTACGTGGCAGCTGTCCCGGGCTGGCATCCGCGATATCGAGCAGCAGCCGTTGATCTACGGTCACATTTTCAAGGATCTGGCTTTTTCCGCCGGGCCATTCCACCGCAACCTGGTCTATCCGATTGGTTTGCCCCAAACCCACCTGAAAGACCGGCTCCACGGAGGAGTAAAACCCGCGGATCGGGGTCATCTCCTGGGCATATACCTGCCCGCCGGCAAACACCTGAATCTTTGCGCCCGTCCCCGTCGGATTGGCAGCGGTGCCGCGGCAGCGGATCTGGATCCAGTGGTTGCCGTTCATGGATGTAGCCTTGTTGTCATACAGTGCTGCTGGTTCGCCGAATTTGTTGATGATCAGGTCAAGATCGCCATCGTTGTCCAGATCGGCGTAAGCGGTGCCGTTGGAAAACCCTTTTTGGCCCAGTCCCCAGTTCTCTGAGACCTCGGAGAACTGTAATGAGCCGTTGTTTTGAAACAGGTAGTTGTGCACCGGATAGGATGACATCCGCTTGGCCAGTTCTTCGAAATTTTTAAACCGGCTTTCGGAGATACCGCCGGTTCGGTTCAGACTGTCGGCAGTATAAAAGAAAAAATCCTGGTCATTGAGATCCCGGTACACTCCGGCACTGATAAAGAGATCCTTCCAGCCGTCGTTGTCGAAATCGGCGATCAGCGGCGCCCAGCTCCATTCAGTCGCTTCGATGCCGGCGAGGCAACCGATTTCGGAGAAGGCGCCCTCTCCGGTTCCCATGTGTTTGGGGCTCCCCAACTGCAGCACATTGCGCATTTGTTGCCGCCCGTATCCCTGTTTTTCCATGAGCGCGCTTCGTTCCAGGATCATCGTGTTCATCAGTTCCTTCCGGCGTTGAGGGGTGGAGCCCAGCATGTCGGGGATGCAGATATCCAGGTACGTATCGTTGTTCAGGTCGGCGATATCACAGCCCATGGAGTGGTTGGCGGTATGGCGAAACCACTGCCGGCCCGCTTCGGTGAACCCGCCCTTTTGGTTGTTCAGGTAGAGGAAATCGGGCATAACAAAGTCATTGGCTACCAGCAGGTCGGGCCAGCCGTCGTCGTTGAAGTCGGCCGTGGTGGCGCTCAGGCCATAGGCGCGGTTGCGGATGCCGGCTTTTTGGGAAACATCGGTAAAGGTGCCGTTGCCGTTGTTTTGAAACAACTTGTCCGATTCAAAGGGATCTTTCGGTTTTTGGTTGCTGGCCAGGGGAGCGGCCGGCGTGGGTTGATAATCGATATTGTTCATGGAACGGAAATCGACGGGATGGTTGACTACGTACAGATCCAGGTCGCCGTCGAGGTCGTAATCGAAGAAGTTGGCGCATTGGGAAGGGGAGGGGTCGTCGATGCCGTAGGCGGCAGCCTGTTCGGAAAAAGTGCCGTTTTTATTGTTGACAAACAGCAGGTTGCGGCGCTCGGGTACTTCCGTCAGCCAGGTGCGGCACACATAAATATCCTGCCAGCCGTCGGCGTTGATATCCACGACCGCAACTCCGGTTTTGAGTCCGGAAGCCTGGGCGACACCGGAAGACTCCGAAATGTCTTCAAATTGAAAATTGCCCTTGTTGCGGTAGAGCCGGCAGCCGTTGAAGCGATAGGTAAAAAAGAGGTCCTGCAGCCCGTCGTTGTCTATGTCCAGCACCGCTACGCCGCCGCCGTTGTATTCGTAGGGGTCCAGCATGAAGTTGTACTGAAAACTTTCCTGCAGGGTAGGCACAAAGGAGATCCCGCTACGGGCCGGAGAAATCAGTTCAAACCGGGCACTTGGCTGCGCCACCGGTTTTTGGGGCATTTCCGCCCGGAGGAAATCGTCGGACGGGTTGTTTTTACAGGAAAAAAGGAGGTTTGCCAGGAGAAGAACGGTGAAATAGCGTTGCAACATACGAATGGGTTTTCAGGGGTGAACCTAAGGAATTTTGCGTATTTTTACTGTCGTTTAGTCCCGGTAATCACGCTCTAAATCCAAATTCAGATGAAACTGTCGCCAAAAGATTTCGTAGCCGCCTACCTTCCGTTTGCACTCAAAACGGAAAAAAAGACCGGCATCAGCGCCGTGGCTATCCTCGCACAGGCTGCCCTCGAAAGCGGCTGGGGCGAAAAAGCGCCGGGTAACATGTTTTTCGGCATAAAAGCGAAAAAGAGCGATTCGCCGCGTAAACGGCAACTGGTTATTACTACGGAATACCTTTCAAGCCCCGACAAAGGGCATCTTTTCCCGGAAGTACTTTCCATTGCGGAAGTGAAGCCCGGGCTGTGGAAGTACCGGGTAAAGGATTGGTTCCGGAAATACAAGTCGCCGGAAGGCTCCTTTAAAGACCATGCGACGTTTTTTTTGAAAAACAAGCGCTACGCCGAAGCGGTACGGGTGGGTAAGGATACGCTGGCGTTTTTCCGGGAAATCGCCAAAGCAGGTTATGCGACGGCGCCGGCCTATTTTGAAATACTGACCAAGGTGGCCATGATGATCGAAGGGCAACTGCCGGGAGTTGTTGCTTCGCGAACTGTGGCTATACCTGTACCGGATGGAACCGAGCCTTTGCCGGAAATTCCGGAAGAAGAACTGCGCAGTTACGTTCAGAACTGGCCGAAGCGCAGGGGTGCTGCCAACTAGAACATTACCGCTCGTCGTACTGCATCCGCCCTTATTTCACCCTGTTGGGGAGAGCGTCCACCAAACTGTGTCGCCAATATTTTGGATTTTCCTGAAACGCCATGCGCGGGCCTTCTACTCTCGCACCAACTGCTTGATTATCAGTTGCTATTGTGCGGGGTCAAAAGACCCGCGCACGGCGCCTTTGATCCAGATTGAGGGTAGTGACACAGTTAAACGAACACGCTCGGAACCTCAGTCTTTCTTCAGGCCAAGGCCCGCTTTTTCCGAAATTTCCAGCATGCGATCGATCGACTTTACCCCTTCTTTGATCACCCAGTCGGGCAAGGTGATCTCTGGCATTTCAAATTCCATGCACAGGTAAAGTTTTTCCATGGTGTTCCGCTTCATGTGCGGACAATCGTTGCAGGCGCAGTTGTTGTTGGGCGGAGCCGGGATGAATGTTTTGTTCGGACTGGCCTTTTGCATCTGGTGCAGGATGCCGGTCTCTGTGGCTACGATGTATTCCTGCGCCGGATCGTTGATGGTATATTTCAGCAGACCGGTTGTGCTGCCGATATAGTCAGCCATTTCGAGAATGTGCGGCTCGCATTCAGGGTGAGCGATAAACTTGGCCTGCGGATGGCGTGCCTTGAGTTTGACAATGCGCTCGTGGCTGAAGATCTCGTGTACCATGCAGGCGCCGTTCCACAAGACCATGTCCCGGCCGGTTTTCTTGATCAGGTATTGCCCCAGGTTTTTGTCCGGGGCAAAAATGATCGGCTGATCCTTCGGAATACTTTCAATGATCGCCAGGGCATTCGTGCTGGTACAGCAAATATCCGTCAGCGTCTTGAGTTCGGCCGTACAGTTGATATACGACACGACGATGTGGTCCGGGTATTTTTCCTTGAACTTGCGGAACAAATGCGGCGGACAGGAATCGGCCAGGGAGCAGCCCGCCTTGAGGTCAGGCAACAGCACTTTCTTATTCGGACTGAGCATTTTGGCCGTTTCAGCCATGAAATGCACGCCGGCAAATACGATGATATCGGCATCGGTTTGGGCGGCTTTTTGCGACAGCCCGAGCGAGTCGCCGATATAGTCGGCCACATCCTGGATTTCCGACTCCTGGTAATAGTGAGCCAGTACGATGGCGTTTTTTTCTTTTTTTAAGCGGTTGATCTCCGCCACCAGATCCAGCGTGGGATCTACGTCAATATCCAGGAAGCCGTTGCGGTCCAGTTTTTGAATGGCCGTGCCCAATTCAGCAGTGATATCCATTACAGTCTGTTTTTTTAAAGAAATCCGGATTGAGACAAATTTTGCGCGCGATAGTCACAAGCGGTAAACAAAGGTAGGCAGAAAGGGTTGGCGAGAATTATGGAAAACCCAAAAACCTCCGCTTATCCGCTTGTGGCGGAGCAGGTCCGCACAGCGGCAGCCATATCCCGGATCAGTTCCGGATCCTGTTCGATGGCATTGCCTACGACCAGTACATCGGCTCCTGCGCGGAGATTGGCGACCGCCTTTTCCGGAGTCCGGATTCCGCCACCAACCAGAAGCGGCACGGTGATAGCCCCGCTGACGGCCTCGATCATGCTTTCGCGAACGGGATCCCGGGCGCCGGAGCCAGCGTCCAGGTAGATCATTTTCAGGCCGAGCAGTTCACCGGCAAGGGCAGTACACACGGCAATATCGTCTTTGCGGGCTGGTATCGGGTACGTGTTCGACATGTATTGCACGGCGGTCTGGACGCCGCCGTCGATCAGCATATAACCCGTGGAAATGATTTCCAGCGGCGACATTTTCAGGAAGGGCGCCGAGATCACATGCTGTCCGATGAGCAGCTCCGGATTGCGCCCGCTGATCAGGGAGAGAAATAAAATAGCGTCGGCGCGGTAGCTCAGTTGAAAGGAATTGCCGGGAAACAGCACGAGGGGGATGGCGCAACGCTCGCGTATGCTGCCCAGTACCGAATCGAGCATATTATTCACCACCAGGCTTCCCCCGATAAAAAAATAATGCACGCCACATTCCGCGGCGAGTTCAAGGATGCGATCCAGCCGTCCCAGGCGCAGTTTGTCGGGATCAATGAGTATAGCCAAACGCTTTTCCCCTGCGGTTTTGGCGTTTCGCAATTGGGTATAAAGTTCCATGCTAATCGAGTTCCTTGCACGCCCGGTACAGATCCTGCCAGCCTTCGCGTTTTTTTACGATCGTTTCGAGGTATTCGGCCCACACGGTTTTATCCGTTCCGGGGTCTTTGACCACAGCGCCGGACAGACCCGCGGCTAGGTCATGCGCCTGAAGCCGGCCATCGCCGAAATGCACGGCCAACGCCTGTCCCTGGTGTATGACCGAAATCGCTTCGGCCGGGCTGAGCGTAGCCGTAGGGCTTTTGAGTTTTTCCCGGCCGTCTTCGGTCTTACCGCTGCGGAGTTCCCGGAAGATCGTTACCAGGCGGCGGATTTCCTGCAAAGGCGCCGTTTCGGGGGGCAGTTCAAGCGCTTTTCCCAATGCCGCCACCCGGTTTTGGACGATATGTATTTCCTCCTCCAGGGATGCGGGCAAAGGCAATACGACCGTATTAAAGCGCCGGCGCAAGGCAGCGGAGAGCTCGTTGACTCCCTTATCGCGATCGTTGGCCGTAGCGATCAGGTTGAACCCCCGGTGTGCCTG
>CAYVDV010000216.1:0-8752 GCA_964450465.1 uncultured Saprospiraceae bacterium | reverse complement strand
CTGCGCGGCTCCAAAATGAACCGCCCGGGCGTCATTGCGGAAGGGTTTGACGAAAACAGCGCTATGGAGATCAAGGAATTTCTCCGGCCTAATATGCTCAGCCTGGTTCGCTGCAAACGCGTGCTGATCGATGGTCCCACGTTTCAAAACTCTCCGGCCTGGACCTTGCACCCACTCCTGTGCACGCATGTTACGCTGAAAAACGTCACGGTAAAAAACCCCTCCTATGCCCAGAACGGCGATGGTGTGGACGTGGAGAGCACCCGTTTTTTCCGCATTGAAAACTGCGTATTTGATACGGGCGACGACGGGGTTTGCCTGAAGTCCGGCCGCAACGAAGAAGGCCGCAAACGCGGTATTCCCACCTCGGACGGCATTGTGCAAAACTGCATCGTGTACAAGGCGCATGGCGGATTTGTGATCGGCTCGGAAATGTCCGGCGGTGTTCGCAACATCTTCGTTTCCGGATGCACATTTATCGGTTCCGACATCGGCCTCCGGTTCAAGACCACCCGCGGCCGCGGCGGGGCTGTGGAGGATATTTATATTGCCAACATCAACATGACCGACATCCCCGCCGAAGCGATCCTGTTCGATATGTATTACAACGGCAAAGAAGCCGCGGAAGCCCTCAAAAATCCGGAGATGAACAAAATGCCCTTCACGGAAGAAACACCGGTTTTCCGCCGGGTTTTCATTCGAAATATCGCTTGCCGGGGTGCGGAATATGCGGTGTACATGCAGGGCCTGCCGGAATCCAATGTCCGGGACATCGTCCTTGAAAATTGTGCCTTCCATACTCAAAACGGCATCGCTCTGGTGGAAGCCGACGGCATCCGCATGGACAATGTAGCGTTGAAAACCACGGCCGCCGGTCCTGCGCTGTACGTACTCAACAGCAGAAATCTGCTCGTCAATAATGTTCATATCAGCGGCAACGCCTCGAAAGCCCTGCAAATCGAAGGCAAGCAAAACGGCCCGATTCGGTTGCAACATACCAATGCAAGGGACTTCGGAATTCAACTGGGCAATGACGTGGCGCCCAACATCTTAACAATGGACTGATCATGAATAAGTTAGTTTACTCAGGCTTGTTTTTAGTATGGGGGATCGCCGGCCTGCAAGCACAGACAACCGATACCTGGTCGGCGCGAATGGCAGCTACGCTGATGGCCAGCCATCCCGATTCATTTTGCTACGATAAATCCAAACCGGCCCGTTGGGATTACGAACTCGGGCTGTACCTGAAAAGCCTCGAGCAGTTGTGGCGCCAAACCGGCAATGGCGACTATTTCCGTTATATCCGCAAACAAATGGACCTGTACGTTCAGGACGACGGCAGCATCCGCACCTACCGGCAGGACCTGTATAATATCGACCATGTAGCGCCGGGCCGCGCGGCTTTGTTGTTGTGGCAGGAAACCGGAAAAGAAAAATACCGCATTGCGGCCCAGCAGCTGCGCGAGCAGCTTGCCCGGCACCCCCGCACCCACGAGGGAGGGTTCTGGCACAAAAAACGCTACCCCTGGCAGATGTGGCTCGATGGTCTTTACATGGGAGAGCCCTTTTATGCCGAATACAGCCTGTTGTTCGGGGAACCGCAAAACTTCGACGATATCGCCAATCAGTTTATCTGGATGGAATCCCATGCCCGCGACCCTCAAACCGGGCTGCTGTACCATGCCTGGGATGAAAGCCGCGAGCAAGCCTGGGCAAACAAAGCCACCGGGCAATCCCCCCATTTCTGGGGCCGGGCGATGGGTTGGTATGCCATGGCACTGGTTGACGTACTCGACTATCTTCCCGCGGACCACCCGAAACGCGGCGAACTGGTATCTATCCTGCAACGCCTTGCCACGGCCGTAATAAAGGTGCAGGACCCAAAATCCGGCGTATGGTATCAGGTGCTCGATAAAGCCGGCGAGCCCGGTAACTATCGCGAAGCCTCCGCCTCCTGCATGTTTACCTATGCCCTCCTGAAAGGAATCCGGCTTGGCTACCTCGATACCCCGTGCCTGGATGCGGGCAAAAAAGCCTACGCCGGTATTCTGAAAGAGTTTATGGTGCAGGAAACCGACGGCTCCTGGCACCTGGACAAGGTGTGCAGCGTGGCGGGCCTTGGGGGCAACCCCTACCGCGACGGCAGCTATCAATACTATATCTCCGAACCGGTCCGCCGGGACGACCTGAAAGGCGCCGGCCCGTTTATCCTCGCCAGCCTCGAAATGGAACGCATGGCCTATGCCTGGATGGGAAAAGGAAAGACCGTTTTACTGGACCGGTACTTCAACAATGAGTATCGCGACGGAGAGCGTTTCCATTATACCTGGGAGGATACCCAAAACTCCGGATATTCCTGGTGGGGGCAGATCTTCCGGGATCTTGGCGCCGGCACGGCGTCGCTGGATGCGGCCCCCACGACCGACAACCTGAAACAGGCAAGTGTGTACATTATTGTGGATCCGGATACGAAAAAGGAAACAAAGGACCCACATCATGTTGAAAGCCAACATATCGAGGCAATTAAAGCCTGGGTAAAGGGAGGCGGCACGCTTGTGCTGCTGGCCAACGACACCAGCAATTGTGAAATTCCGCATTTCAACCAGCTCGCAGCGGAATTTGGCATCCGGTTTACCAATAAGAACCGCAATATGGTGCAAAACAACCAGTTTGAGCAAGGCGCCATAACCGTTCCTGCCGGCAATCCGATCTTTAAAACGGGCCGTAAACTGTACATCAAAGAGATCAGCACCCTGGCAGTAAACCCTCCCGCCCGGGCTGTGCTCTCGGAAGGCCCGGATGTGATCATGGCCAGCGCCCGATTCGGCCTGGGTCGGGTCTTCGCTTTGGGCGATCCCTGGTTATACAACGAGTATGTGGACGGGAAAAAACTCCCGGCTGATTTCGATAATTACCCTGCTGCGCGCGATCTGGCCAGGTGGCTATTGTTGGTCCCAACGCCGGAACCGGCGCAAAAAGAAGAAGCCGAGGTAGCCGGTGCGGTGGAAACCCTGCGTCTCGCCCTGATCTCCGGCGACCGCAAGGCGCTGGAAAAAATTACCGCTCCCGGATTGAGCTACGGACATTCGGGCGGGAAGATTGAAGACAAAACCACTTTTGTGGAAAACCTCGCATCCGGGCGTTCGAATTTTGAAGAAATCGAGCTGACTAACCAAACCATTGCAATAACAGGGAACACGGCTATTGTCCGGCATCATCTGTCTGCAGCGACCAATGATGCAGGAAAGGGCCCCGGAGCTGTACACCTGGGTATTCTACTGGTTTGGGTGAAGCAAAATGGGGATTGGAAATTGCTGGCCCGTCAGGCCGTGAAAAATTGATGGCGTATGGATCAACTGTCTAAAAAATATTTGTCCGGCCGACCGGAATCGGCCTTGTTTTCCTTGCCGGAAAAAGTGCTCCAGTTTGGCACCGGTGTCCTGCTGCGCGGTCTTCCCGACTACCTCATCGATAATGCTAACCGACAGGGAGTATTCAATGGGCGGGTGGTGGTCGTGAAATCCACCGATGCCGGCGACACAGCAGCCTTTGAAAAACAGGACAACCTGTACACCCTTTGCATTCGCGGTATTGAGCATGGCATGCCGGTTTCGGAAAATTACATTTCCTCGGCAATCAGCCGGGTTTTGTCTGCCAACCGGCAATGGCCGGATATCCTTGCCTGCGCCAGCAATCCTGCGCTTGAAATCGTGCTTTCCAATACTACTGAAGTCGGTATAAGTCTGGTTCGCGAAGATATTCATCTAAAACCGCCCGCCTCTTTCCCTGGGAAACTACTGGCCTTTCTTTATGCCCGGTTTCGCGCTTTCGGGGGCGATCCGGCCAAAGGCCTGGTCATTGTACCGACTGAACTGATCCCGGGCAATGGCACCTTACTGGAGTCCATTGTATTGGAGCTGGCGCACCTGAACGATTTGGAATACGAATTTCTCGAATGGCTGGAAAATGCCTGTACATTTTGCAACTCACTGGTTGACCGTATAGTGCCCGGCCGGCCCTCCGCTGAAAAATCCAGGTCGCTTCAGAACGAGCTCGGCTATACCGACGATCTGCTCACGGTCACCGAGCCCTATTGCCTGTGGGCAATTGAAGGCGATGAAAAAGTAAAAGCATTGTTAAGTTTTCAGCAGGCCAATCCGGAGGCCGTTGTGGTCGAGCCGGATATTGACCGTTTCAGGGAACGGAAACTTCGCCTGCTCAACGGCACGCATACCCTCAGTTGCGGTTTGGCGCACCTCGCCGGGTTCGGCACCGTTAATGCCGCAATGGAAGACCCTGACATGGCTGCCTTTATTGAGCGGCTGGTACTCCAAGAAATCGCTCCGGCCATACCGTATCCGTTACCGCCGGGTGATGCCGAACAGTTTGGCCGGCAGGTGCTTGACCGCTTCCGCAATCCGTTTGTCGAACACCGTTGGTTGAGCATTACGGTGCAGTATTCGGCAAAAATGCGGATGCGGAACATCCCGCTATTGCTGGAGTATTACCGCAAAAACCAACTAGCGCCGGTCTGTTTTGCCCTGGGTTTTGCGGCTTTCTTGTGCTTCTATCGCGAGCCAGACCACCCGGTACTGGACGATGGAGCGGATTACTTTACCGAAAAATGGAAAAACCGCACACCCGGTGAAATGTGCCGGGAAGTGCTCGGCGATATTGAATTCTGGGGCGCCGATCTCAACGCACTCCCGGGGTTCACCGGTCAGGTGCATCAATTTGTCCTGGACATTCTGGAAAAAGGCGCCCGGAAGGTGCTTGAGAATCTTGTTCGAAAACATGAGACAAAAAATATTGCAAATACACCCGCTGGATAATGCCATTGTGGCATTAAGCGATCTGAGCCAGGGCGAACAGGTCAGTCTGGATGATCGGACCTGGATTCTGGCAGAAGACATACCGGCCAAGCACAAGTTTGCGGCAACGGCGCTAAATGCGGGCGACGAAGTCCGGATGTACGGCGTACTGGTTGGGAAAATGCAAAGCCCGGTTCCGGCCGGAGCCCGACTCACAACGGCCAATGTCCGGCATGCAACGGTCGGTTATTCCGCCCGGGAGAATGTGCTGGCGACCTGGGTTGCTCCGGATGTGTCGAAATGGAAGGACCGGATGTTTCAGGGATTTCATCGCCCGGACGGTTCCGTCGGTACCGCCAATTACTGGCTGGTGATCCCCCTGGTTTTTTGTGAAAACCGCAATGTGGAAGTGCTGCGCGAAGCGCTGGTAGCTGACCTCGGCTACGACACCAAACGAGGCTACCGCACGCAAACCCAACAGCTGATTCAATTATACAAGGCCGGCAAAAGTGTAAGCGAGATCCTTGAGACAGACCTTGTCGCAGGGCCGGCCAGGGCCTCCGAACGGCTTTTACCCAACGTCGATGGCGTGAAATTCCTCACGCATGAGGGCGGCTGCGGAGGCATCCGGCAAGATGCACAGGCGCTGTGCGGTTTGCTGGCCGGATATATCACCCACCCGAATGTAGCCGGTGCAACCGTGTTGAGCCTTGGGTGCCAAAACGCGCAGGTACCCATGTTAATGGAGGAGATCCGCCGTCGCGATGCTGATTTCCAAAAGCCTATGGTAGTGCTGGAACAACAAAAAGTCGGTACGGAATCCGATCTGATCGCAAGTGCGCTGAAGCAAACCTTTGCAGGCCTCATAGCGGCAAACCGGCAGGAGCGACGCCCTGCCCCCTTGTCCAAACTCTGCATCGGCCTGGAATGCGGGGGCTCCGACGGCTTTTCCGGAATTTCAGCCAACCCAACGCTTGGACACCTTTCCGATATACTGGTATCGCTCGGCGGCACCGTGATCCTGTCCGAGTTTCCTGAGCTCTGTGGCGTGGAACAGGAACTTTGCGACCGCTGTGTCGATCATACCACCGCAGCCCGGTTCACGGAACTCATGAACACTTACAACCAACGCGCGCAGGCAGCAGGAAGCGGGTTCGATATGAATCCCTCACCGGGGAATATCCGCGACGGGTTGATCACCGACGCGATCAAGTCGGCAGGAGCAGCTAAAAAGGGCGGCACGTCCCCCGTAGTAGCGGTGCTCGATTATCCGGAAAAAGCGACACAGCCCGGGCTTAATCTGCTTTGCACACCCGGCAATGATGTGGAAAGTACCACCGCCGAGGTGGGGTCCGGTGCTACCGTAGTGCTGTTCACCACCGGCCTCGGCACACCCACCGGCAACCCGATTGCCCCGGTAGTAAAAGTGTCGAGCAATACGGCTCTTGCACAGCGTATGCCGGACATTATCGACTTTGATGCCGGCGGCATCATCAACGGTGAGATGAGCATCAGCCAGGCGGCCGAAGCATTGCTGGACTACGTGGTGAAGGTGGCAAGCGGAGAAGCAGATGTCGCGGCAGTTCGCTTGGGACAAGATGATTTTATTCCCTGGAAACGCGGGGTATCCCTGTAGTTTCTTTCCTGTTTAATACCTGTAATACGATGAAACCATTTCTGGATCAAGACTTTTTACTTCATACGACGGCGGCGCAGCGGCTCTATCACGAGCACGCTGCGCACATGCCGGTTATCGACTATCACAACCACCTTCCGCCTCAGCAGATCGCGGAAGATCACCGGTTTGAGAACCTCACTCAGATCTGGCTCTATGGCGATCACTATAAGTGGCGTGCCATGCGAACACAGGGTATTCCGGAGGCCTATTGTACCGGCGAAGCCAGCGACTGGGAAAAATTCGAAAAATGGGCCGAAACAGTACCCTACACGCTACGCAATCCGCTTTATCACTGGACTCACCTTGAACTCCAGCGGTATTTCGGCATTACCGAATTGCTCAGTCCGAAAACCGCCCGTGCTATTTACGAGCAAGCCAGTGAAATGCTGCGGCAACCGGAGTATTCCGTCCGGAATTTGCTGCGCAAAATGAAGGTGCGCGTGCTTTGCACTACCGACGATCCGACCGACGACCTCCGCTGGCACCGGCAGATCGCCGCCGACCCCGGCACGGGTTTCCGGGTGCTGCCGGCCTATCGCCCCGACAAGGCCATGGCGGTAGAAGACCCCGCGACTTTTAATGCCTGGACCGACAAACTGGCCACCGCTTCCGGTACCTCAATCTCCAATTACGACGACTTTTTGAGCGCGCTCCGCAATCGCCACGATTTTTTTGCCGAAAACGGCTGCCGCCTGAGCGATCACGGTCTGGAGCACATGTACGCCGAGCCATACACCCTTCAGGAGGTTAAAACCGTTTTCCAGAAAATACGCAGCGGACAATCCCTGAGCAACGGGGAGGCCTTGAAAATAAAAAGCGCACTGCTCTACGAATTTGCCCTTTGGGACTGCGAAAAAGGCTGGGTGCAACAGTTCCACCTCGGCGCTCTTCGCAACAACAATTCCAGGGCCATGCGTTTGCTCGGGGCAGATACCGGCTGGGACAGCATCGGCGATTTCCCGCAGGGGCAAGCGCTGGCGCGCTTTCTGGATCGCCTTGATTCTGAGGACAAACTGGCTAAAACCATCCTGTACAACCTGAATCCTGCCGACAATGAGCTCATGGCCACTATGATCGGCAATTTTAACGACGGCTCCGCGCCCGGTAAAATACAGTTTGGTTCGGCCTGGTGGTTTCTGGACCAGAAAGACGGCATGGAAAAACAATTGAACGCGCTTTCCAATATGGGTATGCTCAGCCGGTTTATCGGCATGCTTACCGATTCCCGCTCCTTTTTGTCCTATCCCCGGCACGAATATTTCCGCCGTACGCTATGCAATCTGTTCGGCCGGGAAATAACGGAGGGAGAGCTCCCCGATCAGATCGAATGGATCGGCGGGGTGATCCGGGATATCTGTTTCAACAATGCCGCCAACTATTTCGGGTTTTCCGATCATCGTTAAACGCAACGCATTCCATTTCTCCACTTCTCCATGGCTACAGTCGTCACTTTTGGTGAAATCATGATGCGCCTGACTACGCCCGGGCGGCAGCGTTTTGCCCAGGCAACCAACCTGGACATCACCTACGGCAGCGGGGAAGCAAATACGGCGGCATCGCTGGCGCAAATGGGCGTTCCGGCCGCCCACGTTTCCGTCTGCCCCGACAACGACCTGGGACGCGCTGCGGCGGCGTTTTTTCACAAAACAGGCATCGATACTGCGCATATTTTATTTGGCGGAGGACGTCTGGGTTTGTACTTCATGGAAGTCGGGGCCGGGATACGGCCGAGCCGCATCGTGTATGACCGCTACGATTCGGCTTTTGCCAAACTCGACCCCGCGCGGTTTGACTGGGAAAGGATCCTCTCCGGTGCGCGCTGGTTTCACTGGACAGGCATCACCCCGGCTGTTTCTGCCCCGGCTGCGCAAGCCTGTGCCGATGCGATCCGGACCGCCCGCAAACTGGGCATCATGGTAAGCGCCGATGTCAACTACCGGCGGGTGTTGTGGCAATATGGAAAAACGGCCCGGGAAGTGATGCCCGGGCTGGTAGAGCACTGCGATGTAGCCGTATGCACACAGGGCGACGCAGAGGATATTTTTGGAATTGTATCCGGCAACTTTGAAGATATGGCCAGACAAATGAAACAGCGGTTTCCCAACCTGAAACAGATCATTGCCACGCGCCGGGATACGCTCAGTGCCTCGCACAACCGCCTGACCGGGCTTTGCTTTGATGGAAATACATACCTGGAATCACCGACATTCGACCTGAATCCAATTGTGGACCGGATCGGCGGCGGTGATGCCTTTATGGCGGG
>CAYVDV010000215.1:0-8765 GCA_964450465.1 uncultured Saprospiraceae bacterium | reverse complement strand
TCCCGGTTTTCAGGTTCCAGGGCTTGCCGCAAATAGCGGTAGAGCCCTTCCGCCGTTTGCACATCGGATGCATCGAACGCTATAAAGAGGTATATTTTGTCTTTTTCCGGCATGGCCGCGCTTTGGGGCAAATTTTCAGAAATTCAACCGGATTTATATGGATTTATCCCTTGTTTTCGCAAACCGGGCCGAGAAAGCCGCGATCCGGAGGGAAAAGCCCGCAATTGGCGGCCTGGACCCGCTAATATGTCGTTAGTTTTAGAAGAATAACTTCCGGACTCGCTACCTTTGCGCCGCAAACTCACACCCTCACCTACATATATTATCATCCATGGTTACAGCGGAACCGCTGCCCACCCTTGAAACAGCCAAAAGTCTGGGGCTTACGCCGGAAGAATTCGAAAAGATCAAGGAAGTTCTGGGGCGCGTGCCAAATTTCACCGAATTATCTGTGTACTCGGTCATGTGGAGCGAGCACTGCTCGTACAAAAACTCTATCCTCCAGCTCAAGACGCTTCCTCGTGACGGCGGCCGTTTACTGATCGGTGCCGGGGAAGAAAATGCCGGCCTGGTCGATATTGGCGACGGCCTGGGGTGCGTCTTCAAGATTGAAAGCCACAACCACCCCTCCGCGATCGAACCTTACCAGGGCGCCGCTACCGGAGTGGGCGGTATTCACCGCGATATTTTTACGATGGGGGCCCGGCCGATCGCAGCGCTCAATTCGCTTCGTTTCGGGAAGCCGGACAATCCGCGTATGAAACGACTGATTGCCGGCGTGGTCAAGGGTATCGGCGACTACGGCAATTGCTTCGGGGTGCCGACTGTAGGTGGCGAAGTATATTTTTACGATTGCTATCACCACGATATTCTGGTGAACGCTATGTCGGTCGGCATCGTCAAGGTCGGTGAAACAGTCAGCGCTACAGCCGGCGAACCCGGCAATCCGGTGTTTATTGTCGGTTCCGCCACCGGGAAAGACGGTATTCACGGTGCAACCTTTGCTTCTGCCGATCTGAGCGAGGATAGCCACGAAGACCTGCCGGCTGTTCAGGTTGGCGACCCTTTTCAGGAAAAATTGCTCCTGGAAGCCTCTCTGGAAGCGATCAAAACCGGTGCGATCGTGGGTATGCAGGACATGGGCGCTGCGGGAATTACCTGTTCTACTTCCGAGATGAGCGCAAAATCAGGTGTTGGCATGCGCATCAACCTGGACAAGGCGCCGCAGCGCCAGGCCAATATGAAAGCCTGGGAAATTCTGCTCTCTGAAAGTCAGGAACGCATGCTTATTGTGTGCAAACCCGGCCGGGAGGCGGAGATCAAAGCGGTTTTTGACAAATGGGATCTTCCCTGCGAACTTATCGGTGAAACGACGGCTGGCGGTCGCCTGGAATACTATTGGCACGGTGAAAAAGTAGCGGAGGTGCCTGCAGAAAGCCTGGTGCTTGGCGGTGGCGCTCCGGTATATGTGCGGGAGCAAAAGCAACCGGAATATTTGGCAAATATTGCGCGCTATAACCCGGAGGCGGTTCAAATTCCCGCAGATCTGCAAGCCGCAGCCCGGAAGATCTGGGCTTCTCCTAATATTGCCTCCAAAAACTGGATTACCCGGCAGTACGACTCCATGGTCCGTACCGGAACGATGACCACCAACCGTCCTTCCGACGCTGCTGTTGTATATGTGAAGGGAACCCGGAAAGCATTGGCGGTTACGACTGATTGCAATTCGGCCTATGTTTATGCCGATCCGTATAAAGGCGCAATGATTGCCGTGAGCGAGGCCGCCCGGAACATCGTTTGCTCCGGCGGTGAGCCGGTGGCGATCACTAACTGCCTCAATTTTGGCAATCCCTATAATCCGGAAGTGTACTATCAATTTGCCCAGGCTATCAAGGGCATGGGGGAAGCCTGCCGGAAATTCGATACGCCGGTAACCGGCGGAAACGTCAGTTTCTACAACCAATACACGGAAAACGGCAAGGTTATTCCGGTGTATCCGACCCCTACGATCGGCATGTTGGGGGTGCTGGATGATTACGAACAAATGATGACGCTGGATTTTAAACGGGAGGGCGACCGGATTTACCTGATCGGTACCAGCCGCAATGATTTGGGGAGCAGCGAATACCTGCGTGAAATTCATGGAATGGAATTCAGCCCCTGTCCGCATTTTGATCTGGAAGAGGAATATCAGTTGCACGCCGTGGTGAAAAAAGCCATTCGCGGGAAACTGGTCGAATCGGTACACGATGTGTCGGACGGCGGGTTGTTTGTAGCCTTGCTCGAGGCCGCTATGCCGCGTGGCCTGGGCTTTTCGGTACGTTCAAATGCTGCCATTCGCAAGGATGCCTGGTTGTTTGGCGAGGCGCAAAGTCGCGTAATCGTCTCGGTGCGGACAGAACAAGTTGATGCCCTGGAGCGTTTTCTCAGGGATCATAATCAAGCGTTCGAAGTGTTGGGTACGGTAACCGGAACAGAGGTGCTGGTCGATGCAGCCAACTGGGGCGGAATAAATGATTGGAAAGGAACCTACGACAACCTGTTGGCGGAAATCATGCAATAAAAACGAATGGCTACCCCGGACCGCTTCCGTTTGGACGGGGGGCAAAATCCTGAATATTGAATTTCAAAATCAATTTTTTATGACAAAAATAAAGTATCTGATGTTGTTCATGCTGTCGGCAGTGGCAGCTTTGTCTTCCTGTAAAAGCGGCCCGGATACCTATACCCTGAACGGGGAGGTAAAGGACGCTGCTAACCTGCAAGTTTTGCTTGAACAGCTCTATTTTGATCCGAATACTGCCCCGGTCGCGATCGGCAGGGTTTCCTGCGATGCTTCCGGCGCATTCACAGTAGAGCAAAAGGAACCCTTCACCGCCGGCTTATACCGCCTCACCATTGGCGCAAAGCGCATGTTTTTTATGTTGGGCGGCGATGAAAAAAGTGTGACGATAAAAGGTGATCTGGCTACGATCGACCGGTTGCAGGTAGAGGTAACGGGTTCGGAGACCTTTACCTGTTATGCAAACGTGGTTCGCGAAATGCTGCAAACCACCCAAATGACACCGGAAACAGCCAAAGCCTTTATTGGCAAGGCCTGTAATCCGCTCATGCGCGCCTTCTTTACGGCACAGTTGCTTGGTCGCAGTGCCGGCGACTTTTTGGATGATTTTAAAGGCGCCAGCCAGGCCCTCAATGACGCCATGCCGCAATCCAAATATTCCCTGGAATTTGCCAATATGGTAAGCGGGCTGGAAAAACAGGTGCTTCAGCAGCAATCGTCTGGTACCATACAAGTCGGGCAGCCTGCGCCGGAAATCAGCCTGCCGGGCCCGGATGGCAAGGTGCGCTCTCTTTCTTCGCTGAAAGGCAAGGTCGTTCTGCTCGACTTTTGGGCCAGTTGGTGCCGGCCCTGCCGCATGGCCAATCCGCATGTGGTGGAAGTGTACAACAAATATAAAGACAAAGGCTTTGATGTGTTCAGTGTGTCCCTGGATCGTCCCGGCCAGAAAGAAGCCTGGACAACAGCTATCCAGAAAGACGGACTGGTATGGGACAACCATGTCAGCGACCTGCAATTCTGGAACAGTGCACCCGCGGCTACTTATGGTGTGCGGGCTATTCCGGCAACATTCCTGATCGACCGAAATGGAAACATCTCGGCGATCAATCCGCGCGACAATCTGGAAGCAGCCTTGTTGAAGGTACTGTAAACCAGGATAAACTGCTTTATAAGTTCCTAGCATGAGCCATTCCGGACCGGGATGGCTCATGCCTGTTTACAGGGATTAACCGCGGCCGGAAATAACACCCCGGCACCCGGTTTCTTTTTTAAAACAAAAATTTGCCGGATTGCATTCAACTCCGGTTTTCAGCTCTTTTGTGCCGTTGATGTTAAAATAATTTAAACGAACCGTTCGTTTTGCAAAATCTTTCTACTTTCGCACAAGGGTTTGAGCCACCCTTCCCCAATTACTGCACAGGGCCTGCAACAGTGCCCGCATAATACGGTTAAATCCAGTACTCACCCGTCGTATTCTCTTGTTAAGGTTTAGGTTTCCTGGAGCCATTGGGCATGAGCCAGTCCACCGCTCTTAATCCATGATCCGTCGCTCGGTTGGCTGACGAACCCGATTCCTTTACCCAAACTTGTGTGTACTATGTGTCAACGGGAAACCCTTTTGCTGGTTTTACTCTTTTTAGGGACTGGTGGTACCCTTTTTACTCAAAACCTCCCGCTTTCCGTTCAGATAAACGGAATCCCGCACCGCGAACCCCTGAATGTCTTTTCCGGCCAGACCTCCCTGCAGGTTTGCGGGCTCATCCCGGGAAATACCTATCAGGTTATTGCAACACCTGCCTTTCCGGAGGTGACGGCGAGTTTTCGGCTCGCCATGGCTTCCCCCGAATTGGAAATAGCCGCTCAGGCCCTTTCGCCTGAGGACCGTCCGCAGTTGCGTCGCTTTAAGGCAACCGGCACCTGCACAACCTTTAACCTGGAAACCACCTATCCGTATTCCCAAACGGAAGTACCCATGTATTTATCCATCGGGTGTGTCGAATGCAAACAGGATGCCGGCTGGCGGGAGAAATTCATTCAGGAAGTTGCCGACGCCGCAACCCTGAGTGTCACGCAGGGCGATGCTGCTGATGATCTGGTCACCAACGTGTTGATTGGCGGCGATTGCTTTGACGTCTCCGGTATAAACGGCAAAGGATTTGCCAACTCCCGCGGTTCTTTTTCCAATGGTCAAAGCAGTATCAATATTGCAAACGGCATCGTATTGAGCACAGGTCCTACGACCGTGCTGCCGGGCCCAAACAGCCTGCCGAATACCAATGGCGGTTTTGGCAGCAATTCGGCAGACGACCCGAATCTTGCTACTCTGACCACGGGCAACCAGTACGATGTATCCGTCATTGAATTCGATTTCAAACCAACGGCCAACATGGTGCAGTTTGATTTTGTCTTTGGCTCGGAGGAATATTGCGAATATGTGAACTCCATTTATAACGATGTCTTTGGCTTCTTTATCAGTGGCCCCGGCATCAGTGGAGTGAAAAATCTCGCGGTATTGCCGGACGGCATAACACCTGTGGCGATCAACAACGTGAACCATTTAAAAAACTCCATTTATTATCGGAACAATAATACTTACGGCACCTGCGCCGGCCAACCAACGGTCAGCCTGAGTGATATCCAGCTGGACGGTTTCACGTCTGTCCTTACGGCAACCGCAAATGTGATCCCATGCCAAACCTACCACATCAAACTGGCGATAGCCGATATCGGTGATGCCAATTATACCTCTGCCGTGTTCCTGCGCGCCAACTCCTTCGATGCCGGCGGAAAAGTACTGGCAGAGCCGGTCTATCCTTCACCGGCCCCCTTTACACGGGAAGGCTGCCAGGACGGCTTCATCCGTTTTTACCGGGGTACGGGCGATATCAATCAACCCCTTCAGGTTAAATACACCCTCGCTCCGGGGAGTACCGCCAAATCCGGTATCGACTTCACGCCCTTACCGGCTAATATTGTGATTCCCGCCGGTCAACAGGAAGTACTCGTGCCGGTAAGCGTAATAAACGATCAAATCCAGGAAGGAACAGAGAGTTTTACACTATTGTTGGACAATTCCTGCAGTTGCGATCAACAGGATGTCACCTTTGTCATTGAAGATCAGGTGCCCTTGCAAATTAGTTTGTCGGATCAAACGGTTTGTGCCGGGAACGCCACCCTGGCTCCGGTGCTGGGTTCCGGTGGCTTGCCCCCTTTAAATTACAATTGGAGCAATGGCCAGAACACCCCAACGCTCAGTGTTTCAGCGCTCGGCAGCAATATTTTCACCGTGACCGTTACGGATGTATGCGGCCTGACAGCAACGGCCTCCGCCATTGCCACGGTAGATCAGACTCCGACGGCTATTCTGAGCGGCGATATCGTTTTTTGCCCGGGAGGTTCCGGCCAGCTTTTACTGGATTTCACCGGCAATGGTCCCTGGACTATTGGAATTAATGCGAATGGCGTTGCCCAAACCCAGACCTTTTACAGCAATCCGGATGTGCTGAATGTCAATCAGGCCGGCACCTACACACTGAGCTCAGTGGTGTCCCTGGCCGGTTGCCCGGGCCTTGCCGGAGGAACCGGTATTGCAAAGGAGATTACCGTATCTGTGGATCTGACGGCAAGCGATCCACCCTGTTTTGGCGACCCTGGAGCAATACAGTCGGTAGTAAGTTCCAACGCTTCAACTTATACCTATGCCTGGAATAATGGAGCCACATCACCTGCGGTCGGCAATCTCGCGCCGGGCACCTATACTGTTACGGTGACAACTCCGCAGGGCTGCACTGCGGTCAATAGTGCTACGTTGGTGGAGCCACCCTTGTTGACAGCATCTGTAAGCACTCCCGCCATGATCACCTGCTTCGCGCCGGTATCCAGCGCGAGTCTTACCGCCCAGGGAGGATCGGGTAATTACCAATATACCTGGAGCAACGGAGTTCAAACGGCAACGGCCAGTTTTTCGGCCGGAGGAAATTATTCCGCGACCGTTACGGATGCGCATCAGTGTACCAAGGTCGCAACCATATCTGTCGCACAGAATACAACACCGCCTACCGTAGTGGCTACTGCAACGGATGAAATCACGTGCAATACCCCGCAGGTTATGTTGAACAGCCTTGGCTCTTCAACAGGGCAGGACTTTGTTTATACCTGGAGTACGCAGGACGGGCACATTATTTCCGATATGGAAGAACCTTCGGCCACAGTGGATGCCCCCGGAACCTACACCCTGGTGATTACGAATACGGTAAACGGTTGTACCGCAAGCAATCTGGCGATGGTCACGGAAAACACGAATTACCCGGAGGGTTTTGATCTGCAAATAATACAACCGGGCTGCGGAGGGAAGCCGGGCAAGGTACGCATCGAGGCAGTACAAGGCGGGGAATCTCCCTTTGTTTTTTCCCTGGACGGAGGCAACACCTTTATGAACCAGTCGTCCTTTGGCAATTTACAGGCAGGTCAGTACACCCTCGTCGTTCAGGATATCAATGGTTGTGAATTCGAACAAAATATTGAACTTACAGCACCTGTAGAGCCGGATGTTCAGATTGCGCCCGAAGTGCAACTGGCTTATGGGGAGACCGCTGAATTGACCGCACTGTTAAACATACCGTTATCTGAACTTGATTCGATCATTTGGGCGCCCCAAACGGGTATTACGCCAACCAATCGCCCCGATGTTGTTTTGGCGCGACCGTTTAAAACCGAATGGTACACCGTAAAAGTCATTTCCAAAGACGGATGTACGGATCAGGCGCAATTAGTGATCAAGGTCGGCAAGCCGGATATTTATGCGCCCAATGCTATCCGGCCATCCGGTCCGAATAGCGGCAATCAAAACTTTTTGATTTTTGCCCGGGAAAACGCAGTTAAGCAAATCAATCACCTTCAAATCTTTGACCGTTGGGGAAATATGGTATTTAACCGGGATAACTTTTTACCAAATGACGAACGCGCCGGTGGCTGGGATGGCCGTTTTGGCGGTAAAATACTCGAGCCCGGTGTATTTACCTGGTGGGCGGATATCGAGCTGGCGGGGGGCGAGCAAATTCAGATGAAGGGAGACGTTACCATTGTCGATTGAAAAAGAATTTACCCTACCTTTGGGCCGTAAATTATTTACTACAACACTTGACAATATGTGGACGATGCTTGAAGGATTTGAACACCTCTCATCTGAAGAACTTGATGCCCTTGTGGCAGCCCCTGTGTGGATCACCGTACTCATTGGCGGAGCCGATGGAAAAATTGACCACGAAGAACGCGTCTGGTCGGACCGCCTGATGCGCGCACGCACGTATTCCCAACCCAACCTGGTCAGCGAATATTACCGGGTGGTAGCCGAAGGCTTCCTTGGAAAAGTGGATCAACTGATGACGGAACTACCGGAGGACGTAGAAACACGCAATACCCGGTTGGCTGAAATGATCGGAACGTTGAATCCCGTACTGGCCAAACTGGACACCGAACTGGCGGCTACCTTGTATAAAAGTTATGTCGTGCTGGCAAAAGAGACTGCAAAAGCATCGGGCGGATTCCTGCGGATAGGCGCGGTCAGTGCTGCAGAATACCAATGGATAAAATTGCCCATGCTCACGCCCGTCCTGATCGAAGGCGAAAATCCCAACGCTGTTTGGGAGGAGGATGAAGAGCAGGATTGAGTACAAGCTCCGTATAGCGTTGTTGCAGGGCCATTCCCCGTTTATCGGTAAATGCCGACAGGTCGGGAATGGCCCTGCTTCATGCGGATTGCTGCTCCATTTGTTCCCATAAACGGATCACTTCCATGGCTTCGCGCACATCGTGCGCCCGGAGTATGCGTGCGCCTTGTTGCAAGGCAACCATGTGCAATGCCGTGGTTCCGTTCAGGGCATTCTCCGGGTTGACGTGCAGCACTTTGCATATCATCGACTTGCGGGAAAGCCCGGCTAGGGTTGGCAAGCCGGTTACCCGGGAAAAAACTGCCATGTTTTTTAACAAGTGGTAATTGTGTGCAACGGTTTTTCCGAAGCCAAAACCGGGATCCAGAATGATGTCATTTATCCCCAGGGTGCGCAGTTTTCCCACCTCTGCGATAAAAAAATCCAAAACGTCCTGAACGACATCCCGGTACTCCGGGGCGGACTGCATGGTTTGTGGTGTGCCCTGCATGTGCATGAGTATGTAGGGGCAGCCCAAGGCTGCAACCGTATCA
>CAYVDV010000214.1:0-8829 GCA_964450465.1 uncultured Saprospiraceae bacterium | reverse complement strand
TTTCCACAATATTTCAGTTTTGCTGAGGTGATGGTCATTTTTTTGGCTGTCATGATTACGGATATTTTTCTTCTCGACTTCTTTAATACGTTCGGAATGCCTACTTCCACGACGGTTTCAATTGTTTTTGAACTCTTGGGGGCTTCTGTTGCTGTTGCATTCTTTAAATTATGGACCACGGGAGGAGATTTGAGTGGAGTGGGAACTTATATCAATTCTTCCAGCACACTTACGATTATTTCGGGTATCTTCTTATCTGTCAGTATTGCATTCGTTGTCGGAGCATTGATACAATGGTTGTCCAGACTGTTATTCAGTTTTCATTACGAGCGGCAGTTGAAGTGGGTTGGTGGCGTTTGGTCAGGACTTGCTATGGCCGCAATTTCCTATTTTTTGCTGCTCAAAGGTATCAAAGGGGCTTCTTTTATGCCCCAAAACATTGTAATGTGGGTGCAGAACAATACAGGGAAAATGCTTTTGGGCAGTTTTGTCGTACTTTCCATTGTCATGCAGCTTCTTTTAGTTCTGTTTCGTGTCAACATCCTGCGTTTGGTTGTGTTGTTTGGTACGTTTGCCTTGGCGATGGCTTTCGCAGGCAATGATCTGGTCAATTTTATTGGGGTACCTCTGGCGGGTTTAGAAGCTTACACAGTATGGCATGGTACCGCCCTGAGCCCGGGAGATTTGCAAATGGATGTGCTCCTGCAACCTGTTCGTACCAATCCCTTATTGCTCATGATCGCCGGAGGGATAATGGTACTTACGCTATGGCTTTCCAGAAAAGCGCGCTCTGTAACGGAGACAGAAGTAAATCTTGGTCGTCAAGATGACGGCGAAGAGCGCTTTTCTCCCAATTTCATCGCCCGGGGTCTGGTATGGAATGCTCGTAAGTTGAGTGCCGGATTGACCTGGTTAGTTCCTAAGGCATTGCGTGAAAAAGCAAAAGTGTCCTTTGAAGAAGTTCCCTCTTCTATTCCTGAGAGCGGGGAGGTTCCTCCTGCATTTGATCTTGTACGGGCCTCTGTCAATTTAACGGCGGCCTCTTCGTTAATTGCAATGGCAACTTCCTTACATCTCCCGCTTTCCACCACTTATGTTTCTTTTATGGTCGCGATGGGAACTTCTCTGTCAGACCGGGCTTGGGGACGTGGAACCGCAGTTTACCGTGTGGCAGGTGTGTTAAATGTGATTGGCGGTTGGTTCCTGACTGCAATCATCGCATTTGCTATTTCTACTTTATTTGCTACCCTTCTTTATTTTACTGGGTTTTGGGGTTGTGTTTTATTGGTCCTGGCACTAATTTTCTCCATTAGCCGGACTATAATACTGCACGGCAGAAAAGAAAAGACAAAGCAGTCCAGGGAAGACTTTGACCGCCAAATAGAAACTGTTTCAATGGATCATGTCATACAGGAGACCTCTCAATATCTTAGCGATTTATTGCGTGATACCTCCAAAATATATAGCCATGCAATTGGTGGTTTACTGATGGAAAATCCCAAGTCCCTGAAAATTGCCCATCGCGACCTTAAAAAGCTCGATGAAAGCAGTAAGGAAATTAAACGGCGTTTATATCGCTATATCAAACGATTCCGGGATGATTCTGCAGATGCAAGCCGGACTTATCTTCTGGTATATGATCTTGAACAAGATCTGCTTCAATCAACTCGTTTGATCGTTGAAGAGTGCCAGGCTTATGTAGCTAACAGCTTGCCACCCTTATCTAAACAACAACAAAAATTCCTGAAAGAACCAGTTAAGGAACTGATTGACTATCTTTCACTTGTAGCACAAATGCTCGATCAAAGAGACTTTAGCCAACTGGAAAATGTAAAGCGCATGAAGCGAAACCTCTTCCGACACCTGGAGATTGGGCTTGAGACACAGGTGACTGGCATACGGGAAAATCATTATGGCCGGCGAAATAGTGGATTGATATTTTCCTTGGGACTGGAAACAAAAGGCCTGATTACAACGGCAATGCGGTTTGTTAAGCTCTATCATCGGTTGGAAGAAGCAGGCTAATCGGATCACTTCGACAACCAAAAGATAAATTGGCATCGCTAGCGAAGGTTTTGCTTGCGTTACTTTTGATTATTCAATTTATTTTTTGCGCAGCTTGTTCGTTTCCAATACCTCCTCCTATATTTACCCCGCATCAACGTATTTTATTTTCAGGGAAAACTACAACGAGGAGTGAAACCTACCAATATCAAGGACCCGGAATATTTCCATAAAGTGGTCGACTGCCAGTATGCCTGTCCCGCCCACACCCCCGTACCAGAGTATATCCGGCTTATTGCCGCCGAACGCTACACGGAAGCCTACATGGTCAACTGGGAGTCCAATGTGTTCCCCGGCGTACTGGGGCGCACCTGTGACAGGCCCTGCGAGCCTGCCTGCCGGCGGGGCAGGGTAGAGGAAAAGCCCGTGGCTATCTGCCGGCTCAAACGCGTGGCGGCAGACAACAAAGGCGAGGTGCGCTCGCTGATGCCCCAGGGCCCCTTTCCATCCAACGGAAAGAAAATCGCCCTGATCGGCGGCGGACCGGCCTCGCTCACCGTTGCCCGCGACCTGGCGCCGCTGGGCTATGAAATCCACCTGTACGACGAACAGAAAAAAGGCGGCGGCATGATGCGCAGCCAGATCCCTGCTTTCCGTCTGCCCGAATCGGTGCTCGATGAAGAAGTGAACTTTATCACCGATCTGGGTATTCACACGCACTACAACACCTTTGTGCACAGCATGAAGGAAGTGCTCGAAAAAGATTACGACGCGGTCTTCGTAGGCACCGGCGCACCCCGCGGCGGCGACCTGAAAGATGTGCCGGGCCGCTGGGAAGGCAGTGCCAATATTCACATCGGGATCGAGTGGCTGGCCAGTGTCGCCTTTGAACATACCGACACCATCGGTAAAAAAGTGATCGTGCTCGGCGGTGGCAACACGGCCATGGATTGTTGCCGGACGGCCCGTCGCCTGGGCGGTGAACAAGTGACGGTCGTGGTGCGCAGCCCGTTCAATACGATGAAAGCCTCCCCCTGGGAAATTGAAGATGCGCAGCGCGAAGGCATTCCGATCCGGAATAACATGCCGCCCAGGGAGTTTGTCGTGGAAGACGGCCGGCTCAAAGGCATCATCTTTGAAAAAGTAGAGGCAGTTTTCGATGAAAACGGCCGGCGCAAACTCGTGCCCACCGGCGAGCCCGATGAGTTCATTGAGGCCGACGACGTGCTCGTTGCCATTGGCCAGGAAAATGCATTCCCATGGATCGAACGCGACCTGGGGATTGAATTCGGAAAATGGGAACTGCCGGTTGTGAACGAACTGACCTTTCAGTCCACCAATCCAAAGGTGTTCTTTGGCGGCGATGCCGCTTTTGGCCCCAAAAACGTGATCACTGCGGTGGCACATGGCCATCAGGCAGCCCTTTCCATCGATTTGTTTTGCCAGGGTAAAAACCTGACCGAACGGCCGGCGCCCACGGTCAATCTCTACCACCAGAAAATGGGCATCCACGAATGGATGTACGACAGCTATGTGGTTGACGACGCCCGTTACGCCGTGCCCCATGCCGCTAATGAGGTGGCCCTGAAAGACCGGCGACTGGAAGTAGAACTTGGATTTGCACAGGATACCGGGTTCAAAGAAGCCCAGCGCTGCCTGAATTGCGATATCCAGACCGTTTTTACCAACAGCCTTTGTATCGAATGCGATGCCTGCGTCGATATCTGCCCAACCTCCTGCATCACCTTTACCCATAACGGCGAAGAAGCGGAACTCCGGACAAGGCTCAATGCCCCGGCCCATGACCTCAGTCAGGACCTGTATGTGTCGGAAGCACTGCCCACCACCCGGGTAATGGTTAAGGATGAAAATGTTTGCCTGCACTGCGGCCTCTGCGCCGAACGCTGCCCTACGGCCGCATGGGATATGAAGAAGTATTTATATCAGGTCACCAAAGCGTGCAAACTTTAGAAACTCAACACTCAACACTCGTAACTCAAAACTTTTAATGCAGCTCTCTGCCATAAACGATTTTGTTGTCCGCTTTGCCAATGTAAACGGTACGGGCTCGGCCAGTGCAAACACCATGTTTGCCAAGAGCATCTTCCGGATGGGTATTCCGGTAGCGCCGAAAAATATTTTTCCCTCCAATATTCAGGGCCTGCAAACCTGGTACGACGTGCGGGTCAATGAAAAGGGATATTCCGGCCGTCGCCATGGAGTGGACATCATGGTGAGCGTCAACCCGCAAAGCATGGCTGGCGATATCCTGACCGTTCGCCCTAACGGTTA
This sequence comes from uncultured Saprospiraceae bacterium, assembly GCA_964450465.1. Taxonomy (GTDB): domain Bacteria; phylum Bacteroidota; class Bacteroidia; order Chitinophagales; family Saprospiraceae; genus M3007. Next base: position 4,533 of record CAYVDV010000214.1, on the reverse strand, counting down.
TTTTATTTACGACAGCAGCCGGCCGCTGGATAAAACATTGCACCGGGAGGATATAAACTTCATCGGTATTCCCATGATCCGGCTGTGCCAGCAGCATTTCGAAAGCCCGCGACAGCACCAGTTGCTTAAAAACATGATCTATGTCGGAGCACTGGCAACCCTGCTGGATATTGAGGTGGATGTGGTCAAGCAACTTGTTTCCGAGCAATTTCAGAAAAAGGAAAAACTGATCCCGGCTAACTTTAAAGCCCTCGAACTGGGTATCCAGTACATTAAGGAAAACTATGCTTACCCCCTCGGTTTGCGGGTGGAGCGCCGGGACAAGATCGGTGACAAGATCATGATCGACGGTAACACAGCCTGCGGCCTTGGTGCCATTTACGCCGGCGCCACTGTAGCCGCCTGGTATCCAATCACGCCATCCACTTCCGTGGTGCAGGCGTATGAAAAGTACGCCAAGCGCCTGCGCACCGAACCCGAAACCGGCAAGAAAAAATTTGCCGTCGTGCAAGCCGAAGACGAACTGGCGGCCATCGGCATGGTTATCGGCGCTATGTGGAACGGCGCCCGCGCGTTTACCGCTACCAGCGGCCCGGGCGTTTCGCTGATGAACGAATTTTTAGGGCTGGCCTATTTTGCCGAAATTCCCGTAGTGTTGATTGACGTTCAACGCGGCGGACCCTCTACCGGCATGCCCACGCGTACGCAACAATCCGATATTCTTTTGGCAGCCTATGCCTCCCACGGCGACACCAAACACCCGCTTCTGTTTCCCAACTCGCCGAAAGAGTGCTTTGATATGACGGCCGATGCTTTCGATCTGGCGGAACGTCTGCAAACGCCCATTCTGGTCATGACCGATCTCGACCTCGGCATGAACGATCACATGAGTCCGCCTTTTTCCTGGGATAAAACCCGGCGTTTTGACCGCGGCAAGGTGCTGAACACAGCGGAACTGGAACAGGCAAAGGACTGGGGCCGTTACCTCGACGTCGATGGCGACGGTATCCCATACCGCACGATCCCCGGCACCCACCCCACCAAAGGGGCGTACTTTACCCGGGGCTCTTCCAAGGATGAATATGCCAAATACACCGAAAGCGGCGATGCCTACGTGCGCAACATGGATCGTTTGATGAAAAAATGGAATACGGCTAAAGATCTGGTCCCCGCACCGGAATATTTGCAGGAAGAAGACCAGTCTGTAGAAGGGCTCATTTTCTTCGGTACTTCCACCTCGGCGGCAATCGAGGCTATTGACGAACTGGAAGCCAGGGGCGTGAAAATTGACGCAATGCGCCTGAAGGCATTTCCCTTTAACCAGGGTGTGGCTGATTTTATCGAACGGCACGAACGCGTATATGTCGTGGACCAAAACCGCGACGGTCAGATGCGCACCCTCTTGATCAATGAACTGGAGATAAATCCGAAAAAACTGATTTCAATCTTGAACTACGATGGTTTCCCGATTTCCGAAGAGATCATCCGAACCAAAGTCCTGAGTAACCAAGCCTGAACGGCGGCATCTGTTTGACAATCAAAATTTCTTATACCCGTGACATATCTGCGGCCAAAATTTCGCCACCCCGAATCACCTAAAAATGCCCTGGGCTACACGCGCCAATACTATGAAGGGGCGCTATCGACCCTCTGTGCCGGCTGTGGGCACGACTCCATTAGCGGAGCCATCATCCAGGCCTGTTTCGAAATGGCCATGGAACCGCATCGGCTGGCAAAACTGTCCGGGATCGGTTGCTCCTCCAAAACGCCGACGTATTTTCTGGGCAATTCCCACGGGTTTAATTCCGTACACGGGCGGATGCCCTCTGTGGCCACCGGCGCCAATCTGGCCAATCGCGAGCTGATTTATCTCGGCGTTTCTGGCGATGGCGATTCCGCCTCCATCGGGATGGGGCAGTTTGTACACGCGATTCGCCGCAACCTCAATATCGTGTACATCGTAATGAATAACGGTTGTTACGGGTTGACCAAAGGGCAGGATTCGGCGACCGCCGATGTCGGCTCGGTGAATAAATCCGGGGTAGCCAACCAGTTCACGACTATCGATCTGGTCGGCCTGGCCCTGGAACTGGGCGCAACCTTCGTCGGTCGCAGCTTTTCCGGCGACAAGGAACAGCTTGTGCCGATGATCAAGGCGGCCATGGCGCACCGCGGCTTTGCCTTTATCGACGTGCTCTCGCCTTGTGTGACCTTCAACAACAATCCGGGCTCCACCAAATCGTACGATTACGTGCGGGCGCATCTGGAGGCGACCGCCGCCGTGGATTTCGTGCCCGTTAAAGCCGAGATCACGACCCAATACGCAGAGGGAACCACGAAAACAATCCGGCTCCACGACGAATCGACGGTACAATTGCACAAACTTGCGCCCGGATGGGATCCCAGCGACCGCTCTCTTGCTTTTTCGAGGCTCCAGGAATCCCGAATTAAGGGGGAGATCCTCACCGGCCTTATCTATCTGGAACCTGAAAGCCGGGAATTGCATGAGATGCTGGACACGGTACCCACACCCTTGAATGCACTTCAGGAAGATGATCTGATACCGGGCCTGGATGCGCTGGAGGCGATCAATGCGGAAAATCGCTAGCGGGGCGGCTACGCCTAGTGAAAAAACGTAAATCCAATGCCGAAAGACCACCACAAGCGGCTGTGGTACTGCCATTGGTCGCCAATCTCACTGGCATAGTCTTTACCCAGCAGGAACCCCAGATTGTAGGATTCCAATTGTAAAATAATCCCGGTGCTCCAGGTAAGCCCTGGCACTACTTCTGCCTCCTGCAGCGACAGGTCCAGGGAAGTATTGCTGTCGTTCAGGTTGATAAACGTCAGGCCTGCGGCCAGTGGAATGGTGAGAAAATAGTCCTTGCCGGCCATCAGGCGTTTGTTCAGTCCGACGTAAGCGCCCACGGTCACGTCCGTCGTCAGGCGGAATGACCGCGTTTCTGCCTTCGGCCGTATCTTGAAGGGCAGGGTGAGTTGCCCGCCGGTGATTTTAATTTGCTCCTTGATCTTCAACTTTTTCCGAAGAGGCATCTTCTCGCCCGGTTCACTATCAACAGGTGTAACTGCGGCGTTATTCCCGGCAGTATTTTCCAGCAGGACTTCCTGCCCGGGAAGGCCGGTAATTGCGCCGAGCAATATCCCGGTTATGGCGCAAATGATGTTTTGTGTTGTCATTGAAAGCAAGGAAAATATATGGTAGTAACGATTACTTAACAACTTATTGTGGATTAAAATTCGATTTAATAATAAGATTGTTTGAGCAATGCTTTGTGGTGTGTGGGCTCTGTTATTTTTTGGGTGTATGAGGACAGGGCTTGCCGATGGCGCGTAGTATCTTCGCCCTTATCATGAGTTATGAGGACATTCTTCGCGAGGTTCAACACGGGACTTTCAAACCCATCTACTTTCTGCACGGAGAGGAACCCTTTTTTATTGATGCCGTGGAAAAAGCCATTGATCAGCATGCGCTTTCAGCGGCGGAAAAGGGCTTTAACCAAACCGTGTTGTATGGAAAAGATGTAGACCACCTGACGCTGCTGGACTATTTGCGGCGCTACCCCATGATGAGTGAACGGCAGGTGGTGATCCTGCGCGAAGCCCAGGAGATGAAAACACTGGGGGAATTGGCCGCTTATTTTGAAAATCCTATGCCGACCACGGTGTTTGTGGTGTGTCACAAGCACAAAAAGTACGACATGCGCACCAAGCTCGGCAAGGCGCTGGCATCGAAAGCGGTGGTGCTGGAGAGCAAGAAATTATACGACAACCAGGTGCCGGACTGGATCATTGCCTGGTGCCGGAGCCGGAAACTGAGTATTGAAATGCCGGCGGCTGCGCTGATCGCGGAATACCTGGGTACCGACCTGGCGAAAATATCAAATGAGCTGGAAAAACTGGCCTTGAACCTGCCCGCTGAGAGCACAATAACCGCCAGCCACGTGCAGGAGTATATCGGTATCAGCAAGGACTACAATGTGTATGAACTGCAAAAAGCATTTGCCAGTCGTGACCTGCCGAAGATCGCCCGGATCCAGCAGTATTTTGGGGCTAATATTCGCAAAAACCCGCTGATTGTAACCATTTCCAGTTTGTACGCCTATTTTTCCAAGGTCTATATGCTGCATTTTTTAAAGGGCAGCAGCGATGCAGACACTGCCAAGGCGCTTGAACTGCGCTCCGACTGGTTTCTGAAGGAATACAAACTCGCCGCACACAACTATTCTCTCGCACAAACCGAGCGCATCCTCCACCTGCTGCGCGAATACGATCTCCGATCCAAAGGCGTGGATACGGATACGACCAACACCGGGGAAGAGGAGTTGCTGAAGGAACTGTTTTGGAAGATGCTGCACGCGTAGGCGTATGCGCTACTCTGTCACCCGAACAATCTTTGTGGGCTCCATCATTTCGTTGCGCGCCGCTACCTGGCGCAGCGTATTTTTTGCTACTTCCAGGAATGCTTCCGCCATGATGCCCCCGTTTTCGTGCAGAACAGCCGGTTTGCCCGCA
>CAYVDV010000213.1:0-8900 GCA_964450465.1 uncultured Saprospiraceae bacterium | reverse complement strand
GCGCATACCGGTTTTGGTCACGATATTGATCGTTTTGGTGGTATTGCCGTCCTGAAAACCGGTGAACTGAGACTGGTCGCTTTGCTGGTCAAAGATCTGCACCTTTTCAATGACCTCAGCAGGCAGGTTTTTCAGCGCTGCAGTCGGGTCGTTGCCAAAGAAAGGCTTGCCGTCCACCAGCACTTGTTTCACGTCTTCGCCCTGCGCTTTCAGGGTGCCGTTTTCTACGGATACGGTCGGGAGTTTTTCGATCAGTTCATCCGCATTGGCGTCCTTCATCACCTTGACGGCTGTGGCGTTGAATTCGGTAGTATCCCCCTTTTGCTGGGCCAACGGCACGGTGCCGGTGATATCCACGCCTTGCAGGAGCAGGGCATCGGGTTCCAGGGTGAGGGCGTCGAGTTGGACATCGGCGGTACTCAGGGTAACTTCTTGCTGGATCTGGCGGTATCCGACGGCCGTGATCACGATCTTGTAGCCGCCCTTGCCGATTCCCTTGAGTTCAAACATGCCGTTCGGATTGCTGACGGTATTTTTCACCGGGTCGCCCCATGGATGTTGCAGGCTGATCGTTGCGCCGGGCAGGGCGCTGTTGTTTTCATCGACCACCTTTCCCCGTACGGAAAAGGTTTGCGCGGTCAGCATCTGGCTGAAAAGGAAAAGAACGGCAAAGGCGAATTGTTTCATGATAAAGTTGGTGTAATTGTCGTGGGATAAAGCAGGGCGATTGTACTACTGCAAACGAGCCATCCCGAGTTTTTGGAAACCCGGGATGACTCCAGTTTGCGGCTAAAATTGAGCGCTCGGTTTCCTTATTGGTTCGAGTCGTCGGTTTTATTCTTGTTCTTGTTTTTGTTCTTATCTTTTTTCGACTTCTTGCCCTTGTCATCCGAAGGTGGTGGGGCTTTTTCGGTACCCGGACGGTTGCCCCGGCCCATATCGCCGCGGTTGGCGCGCCGTTCTTCTACCAATTTGGACCATTGTTGCCACTGTTCCTGGGTCAGTACAGTCTGCAGTTCCTTGTCTTGTTCCTGGCGCATGGCGGTCATGGTTTCCCGCATGCCTTCCCAATTGCCGTCGGCTTTTTCACGGGCTTCTTTTGCCTTGTTGGCATACTTGAGGTTGATTTCCTGCACCTTGGCGGCTTGTGCATCGGAGAGTGCAAGGTCCTGTTTCATTTGAGTGGTTTGCCGTTCGGCCCGTTGTTCGGGATTCATATCGCGGCCGCCGCCGCCGGGTTGAGCCTGAAGGGACATGCCAGCCAGCAGCAACAGGGCCAGAAAGAACATTTTACGCAAATTGGTCATGATAAAATTGTTTAAAATGATTGGATGTTTATCGCAAACCCGCAACATGTGCCGGATTTTTACGGTGCAAAGTTGAGTGGAGAAAAAACGGTCTTCAAGAAAATTCAATGAACGCGGGCAATTTGCCTATGAACTGCTGTTTAAACAGTTTGATGGGCTGGCAGGAATAGTTCGATGAATAAAAGCCGGTGTTCATTGAGAAAAATTGGCTAAATCATCGCGATTGAACACCTTTGCACACATGTATTTTCCACGTAAAAACACCTGGCTGCAAATCTTGTTCTGGGGTAGCCTCTGGGTCCTGGTTCCGGTAATCCTCCTGGGCAACTGGGAAAATTCCGAGCGCCTCATTATGCGCAGTGTGATCGTGCTGACCGGCATTACCCTGGTGGTATGGACCAATATGGAAATTCTGTTGCCCAGGCTGTATTTCGACAAAAAACAAGCGGCCTATGTGCTGCTTGGTATTGGCCTGGTGGTGGCGATCACGCTGCTGATCGATTGGGACGGAGCGCCCTGGGGCCAGTATTTCAACCGCCCGGGCGGCAACCGTGGCCGTGGAAACCCCGGCTGGCACAGCATGCGGTATCTGAGCATTTCCATGCCTTATTTCACTGCGCTGATCGGCAGCGCCTTGTTCGAGATCGCCAGTTTTGCCAACCGCAAGGAAAAGGAAGCCACCGAGTTCCGCAGTGAAAAACTGGAAGCGGAGCTGAAGTTTCTCAAGTCCCAGATCAACCCGCATTTCCTGTTCAATGCGCTCAACAATATCTACGCCCTCACGGTCATTCAGTCCGATCAGGCGCCCGATAACCTGCTCAAACTTTCCGGCATGCTGCGCTATATGCTTTACGACTGCAAGGCGGACCGGGTGCCCCTGGGCAAGGAGATCGAATACCTGCGGCACTACATCGATCTGAACCTGCTCAAGGACAGCCGCGGGCTCAACGTAGAGGTCGATCTGGACGAAAGCCGTCCCACCCTGTCCATTGCCCCTATGCTACTGATCCCTTTTGTGGAAAATGCATTCAAGCACAGCAAGGTAGAAGACCGTTCCTACGGCTGGATCCGCATAACACTCCAAACTGCCGACGATCAGATTGTATTTACCGTGGAAAACAGTATGCCGGACGCTACCTACACCAAAGACCAGGCCGGCGGGATCGGTTTGAGCAATGTGCGCCGCCAACTGGAGCTCCTGTATCCCGGGCGCCATGATCTGAACATTGAACCCGGCCCGGAGGTATTTAGCATCCGGCTTAAACTCGACGTGCCATGAAACCCGTCCGTTGTGTAGTGGTCGATGATGAAGAACTCGCCCGCACCCTGCTGCAAAATTTTATCGGGCGGCTGCCCAGCCTGGAACTGGTGGCATCCTGCGCCAATCCGCTCGAAGCCATGCGCGTACTCCAGCAGGAGGAAGTGGACCTGTTGTTCCTGGATATTCAGATGCCGGAGCTGACCGGAATCGAGTTTTTGCGGACGCTGGTGCAGAAACCCGTCGTCATTTTCACCACAGCCTATGCCGAATTTGCCCTGGAAGGCTATGCGCTCGATGTGACCGATTATTTGCTCAAGCCTTTTTCCTTCGAACGTTTCCTGCAGGCGGTGAATAAAGCAATCGCGCTGCTGCAAGCCCGGTCAAATGCCGGTCCTGTGTCGGGGGGCGAGGCAAACGGGGGAAAGGACTATCTGCTGGTAAAAGCCGACCATAAGGTGCACCGCCTCAAACTGGCAGATATTCTCTACATCCAAAGCATGCGGGAATATGTGGCTTTTTACTCCCCGGCGGGTCGCATCCTATCGCTGAACTCCCTGAAAAGCCTGGAAGAGATCCTGCCGCCCGAGCGCTTTATTCGCATCCACAAGTCATACATCGTAGCCATTGACAAGATCGACTCTCTGGAGGGCAACCTCCTGCACATCGGCAAGGAAAAACTCCCCATCGGGGCCAATTACCGGGATGCAGTGGTGAAGCGGGTGTTTTAAGGGGCATTTTCGCCCTGCGCACAAGCTTACTTCGTTTTAATTTGGCGAAGCAGAATGAAGCCATTCTCTTGAAAAAAAACAGTAGGTTTGTGCAGTCACAAACAGCTGTAACGTCATGAACCGTCTTATCTGTGCAACCCTGCTGGCGCTTCTCAGCGCAAGTCCGGCTTTTTCACAATATATCAACCGGCCCACCCTGAAAAACAACCCGCCCGGGCAACAAATCATGATCCCCTATCGCAAGGCAGCAAAATGGGGATATTGCGACACGCTGGGCAAGGTGCTCGTAGCGCCGCAGTTTGACAGTACCGGATTTTTTCAACTGGATATGGAGCGGAAAACTGCCCTGGCGGTATTTGTCCAAAAGGGCATGGCGGGCATGCTTTCTCCCGATCTGAAAACAGTTGTTCCAGCCAAATATGACCACATTGAATGCCGGAAAGAAGGGCTGTTGCACGATATTTTGGTAGTGCGTAAAGCGGGAAAATACGGTGCGTTCAGTCTTGAGGGCAAGCCGGTCCTGAAACTGGAATTCGACCTGCTAAAGCCCGGATATCTCGATTTTGGCGTGCTGGCGCAGCAAGGGAACAAGGCCGGCGTGTATTCCACAGCGGGTGAACTGCTGGTGCCGCTGGAATACGACAGCATTGTACCGGGCTATACCTTCAATTACCCGGGCGCGAAGGTCGTCGGAAAAACAGGAGACCGCTATTTTTTGATCGCTGCAGACGGCAGCCGGAAGGTATTGCCCTTCGGTCCCGTTTATCAGGATGACGACGTAGCACCGCCCATGATTTTCGAAAGCATGGACGATACCGGCTGGCAGGAACCGGATCTTGACGAACTCCGGGAGCGATTCGGTTTGGACTCCATAAAAACGGATATACGTTTCGAACCCTATTATATCAGTTGCAAGGGCGACCGCTTCGGCCTTGTGGACAAGTTATACGGGCAGGAGATCGTACCCCCGGAGTATGAGCAAATCTCGGGAGCCTGTTTTTGTGCGTTTTCACTGCAATGCCAAAACAAGGGCATTCAAAATCTGGTATTTGCCCGTAAAAACGGCCGGTTCGGCATTGTCGATAATCAAAACAGGGTGTTTGTACCCTTCGAATACGATGCCATCCATCAGTTGGAAGGCGGACTGATCGAGCTGGTTAAAAAGGGAAAAAAAGGGCTGTTGATTACCACAACCACTTATCCTTTGATCCAACCAAATTATGATGAATTGATTCCGGACAGTGCCTTTGATGTAACATCCTCCTGGCAATTTGCACTGTTTAAAGTGAAAAAGAACGGGCGATGGGGGTACATCGGTGAAAACGGGGTGGAATTCTTCAAATGATCTGTGATCCTGCCTATGAAAATGCATATCCCGCTCAACGTCCCCAATATCCTTTCGTTCTACCGGCTGCTCTCGTTCCCTGTAGTGCTGTATCTGGCGCTGACCGGTAGGGAAAACTGGTTTGTTCTCCTGTTTTGTGTCAATCTGGTAACGGATATTCTGGACGGACTGATCGCCCGGGTATTCCACCTGGAGACAGAGTTTGGCGCAAAACTCGACTCTATGGCCGACACCGGCACGTTTATCCTGGCCGTTGCGGGCATCTGGCTGTTCAAATGGCCCGATTTTGAGCCGCATGTGGTTTCGTTTTCTCTGCTCATCGGGCTGTTTGTCTTCAGCCATCTGCTGACGGTGATCAAGTTCGGGCATTTACCCAGCCTGCATTTGTACTCCTGGAAAATCGGCGGATATATCCAGGGTATTTTTTTCTTTGTGCTCTTTGTGTTTGGGTTTAATACGGCATTCTATTATTTCATGGCCATCTGGGGAATCCTGTCCTTTACCGAACATATATTGATACAATTATTGCTGCCGGAGTTAAAGTCCAATATGAAAGGCTTGTATTGGGTGCTGCGGGACAGATCACGTAACAAAACACCATAACATGGAAGCAACTACCCTCCCTCCCCGTTCTTTTTTTTCCCGTGTCTGGATCTATTTCATGGAAATGTTCCCGGTGCACATTTACATCCCGTACGTAATTGCTCTGTATGCCTGCCTGAACTTTACCACGCAATTGCTGTATGACCGGAGCGTCGTGATCGACAGCTACGGTGTGGTCGGGATGATCACGGCTTTTTGCATGATGATGCTCCTCCGCACCTTTGACGACCTGAAAGATATTGAGATCGACAAAGACTTGTTTCCCGAACGGGCGATCCCCCGGGGTGATGTCCGAAAGTCGGATATCGTAACGCTTTCCGTAAGCAGTTTTGTCGTGCTGACGGCGGTAAACCTGTTGTTTGCGCCAAAGACCTTGCTGCCTTTTGTCATCATGATCGTGTACGCACTGCTGACCTTCAAGTGGTTTTTTGCCGAGGCTATTCACCGCAAAAACCTGTTTCTGACCATGATGACCCACCAGCCGCTCCCGCTCTTCATCAATGCCTACCTGATCTTTACGGCTCTGCAGGCAGGCGGGCGCGATTATGCGTTCAGTTCCGCTCATGTATTTTTATTGTTCATCTTCTCCCTTCCGGTAACGGCCTGGGAGGTCGGACGCAAAATTCGCTCCGCGGATATGGAGACCGATTATGTGACCTTCTCCCGGATCTTCGGCGCCCGGGGCGCTACGTTTATTCCCCTGACCTGTCTGGTGTTGAGTGCTGTGTTTTGCCTGTACATAGGCAAGCGGCTGGCATTTCCGTCGGCATTTTTTCTGGTCACCGATGCGCTGATCGGGTATACCGGCTTCATTTTTATCCGGTTTATCGTGCATCCGCTTCGTAAGAACAATATATTGAAAAACACGGCCCTGTTCGTCACCACGCTGTTGTTTTTGAATATGCTGGTGCATGCCTATTTGCAGGCGGAAATCCGGGTGGCGCTTTGAGGCTGGTCCTCACTCCGGACCAATACCCTGACCTGGCTCATTCCTTTACCAACCTTGGCGGAAAAGCCGCCAATCTGATCCGGATGCAGCAGGCCGGCCTTCCTGTACCGCCCTTTTTAATCCTGCCCTGCGAGGCAGTCGGGCGCTTGCTGAAACCGGCTCAAAAAGCGATCGATATTGCCTTGCACGGCGTTGAAAACTTGCCGGACCGGGAGCTCATCCGCCGGGCTGGTGATATTCAGCAACGCATACGGGCGCTGCCTTTTCCGTCGGATATGGAACGCGAACTGCGGGATAGTTGCCGGTGGTATTTTGGCGAGTCGTTTATGGTGGCTGTTCGCTCCTCAGCCGCTGCGGAAGATGGCGGGACAAGCTCCTTTGCAGGGCAGCACGCCAGTTTTTTATTTGTAGATGCGGATAGTTTGATTGAAAAACTGAAGGAAACCATCGCCTCAGCCTGGAATGCCGGCGCCTTGAAATACCGGTTGCTCCATGGGCTTTCCCTGCAACGGATCGAAATAGCGGTGGTAATTCAGCAAATGGTGGATGCCGACCGCTCGGGAGTGAGTTTTTCGAAAAACCTGAATGGAAATCTGGCCGATATGGCCCTTGTAGCCGGTTTTGGCCTGGGCGAGGGAATTGTGGGCGACAAAGTGGAAACGGATGCCTATATCGTCAATCTCCAGCACCGTACTGTAGGAAAAACGATTTTGCCGAAATATACGGCACTGGTTCACATCCCGGGTTCAGGTTGTATTCCGGAACCTCTGCCCGAAGCCAGACGGCATACCGCTGTGCTGCAGGACGAAGAAATTTTTCAGGTTTGCGCCTACACGGCCACCGCCGAATCCCTGCTCGGCGCCCCGGCTGATGTAGAGTTTTCTTTCGACCGCGGGGGGCGGCTTTTTATCCTGCAAATGCGCCCGGTGACAACGCTCGATCCTGCGCAGGTGAAGATCCTGGACAATACCAATATTGTAGAAAGTTACCCCGGCGTTACGCTCCCGCTCAGTTTCAGTTTTGCCGCTGCGGCGTATGAAAAAGTATTCCGGAACAGTGCCCGTCTCTTCCTGCTTCCAGCCGGGAAAACCCGCCACTTGTCCGGTGTTTTTCCGCATTTGCTGGCGCACTATTGTGGCCGGGTATATTACCGGTTGGACAACTGGTACCGGATGATGGCTCTGATACACAGTTCACAGCGTTCGGTGCGGGCCTGGGAAAAGGCGGTGGGCCTGGCCCATGGAGAAAGCGAAAAACTGTCCTTTTCCCTTTGGAATAAACTCCGGACAACACTGGTCTCTGCATGGCTCATCCTGAATTACCGGCGGGGAAATGCTGCCTTTTTCCGGCAGTTTGCAAAAAGCTATGGGCTTTTGCGCAATTACAGGGCTTTCTGTTCCTCTCCTGCGGAACTTTGGCAATACTATGAACAGGTTACGGCTGCGCTTTTTCGTCCCTGGCCTCAAACCCTGATCAATGATTTTCTGGCATTCCGGGCGTTTGGCTGGCTGCAGGATCTTGTGCGCAAATTTGGAGTGGACGAACGGGAGGATTTTGCCAATGAACTGCTGTGCGGCCGGGGCGGTGTGGAATCAGAGGAAGCCGTGCTGCAGATGCTCGAACTGAAGGCCGCTGTATTGGATGATCCGGAACTGCATGCGCTTTTTGCCCAACCGGCGGGTGATGTGTTATCCAAACTGGCCGGGCCCCGGTACCGTTTGTTTGCAGATCGTTTCAGCGCCTATCTGGACCGCTATGGCGACCGTACCCTTGCCGAGCTGAAACTGGAAACCCCCTCGTTGCGCCGAAGCCCGGAACAGTTCGTCCGCCTGCTGCAAAGCCAGCTCCGTTCGCCGGGCACGGCTGCCGGGTTCCGGCAAAAACAGGCGCAGATCCGGCGGCAGGCCGAAGACCGGGTTAGCGCCAAGCTGAAGGAGTGGGATCCGCGCAGGATCCTGTTCCGGGCTGTTTGGGCATTGGCCGCTTACGGTTTAAAAAGCAGGGAGAATATGCGCTTTTGTCGCACCCGGGCGTACGGGGCGGTGAAGGATATTTTTATGGAAATTGGCGGAATGATGGTGCAGGCCGGCGTTCTGGAGATGCCGGAAGATGTGTTTTACCTCAACCTCGACATGCTTCGGCGTTTCTGCAGCGGGGAAGACTGTGCACCTAAACAGAATATCGTGCATGAACGCCGGGAACGCTTCGGATCCTATGCATTGCTCGATCTTCCGGACCGGGTAATGTACACCGGCGAAGCCCCGCCGGAGTTTCGCGAAGCAGTAAACGCAATGCCTCGGGCCGGAGTAGCCTTGCTCCAGGGCATTCCTGTATCGAAAGGTTTGCTCCGGGCGGAAGCCGTGGTACTTTCAGAACCCGAACTGGATGCGGACGTGCAGGGGAAAATTCTTGTGACGGCAATCACCGATCCGGGTTGGGTATTTCTCATGGCCCGGGCGGGTGGTCTGGTCAGCGAAAAAGGGTCGCTGTTGTCACATACCGCCATTGTGGGCCGGGAGCTGGGTATTCCGGTGGTGGTGGGTGTGGCAGGGGCCACGACGAGGATTAAAACCGGGGATGTGGTGGCGTTGGACGGCGGGGCAGGGACGGTGGAAGTTTTGAATTTTGGATTTTGAGTTAGTTCGCCAGAGGCGGGAAGGGGCCGTTATGGCCCTAATGGCTCAAGTCCAGTTCTTTCCGTAATTGT
>CAYVDV010000212.1:0-8925 GCA_964450465.1 uncultured Saprospiraceae bacterium | reverse complement strand
GGATTTCAATAGCCGGTCGAAATACAGATACCCCTTGGCTACGGGCGCTTTCCCGGGCTCATACACCATTTTTATATAGCGGGCCATCCGGCGGATGCTGGCGCTTTGCGGCGTATCGCCAAGCCCGGCCTGTAAATGTTCCGGCCAGGACCAGAAATCTGGCTGCGTTTCGACCTCGAAACGGCCGTTCCAGGCCAGCAGCGCGTCCCGCTTGGCAGGCGTGCACCAACCCTGTTCACATAAATAGCGGGTAAATTGATCTAAGTGGTCCTGGTTTTGCGCTTCAGCAAACCAGCATTCAATCCCGATCTTCGGCTGCAATTCCGGGCCCAGGTCCAGGGTAAGACCGAAAAAGGAGCAATAGCCTGTCAGAGGGCCGAGCTGCTCCTGTAATTCTGCGGGATCGCCGGGCCAGCTGTGTTTTGCTAAAAATGTCCGTACGGTTTCCCAATCGTTCAGGGCAAAATAGGCGCGCAGGAAGTTGTGCTCCCGGCTGGTTTGGGTACCGATGGCGCAGAGTTGCGCGTCAGGATCGGTGGCGGCGAAAAACCGGTGGAAGCCCTCCAGCAGGGTAGGGGAGTAGCCGCCCTGCATCAGCGCAAGCGTCTGCCCGGCGATCTCGGCGCGCAATTCCGGGTCCTTGTGCAGAGGTGTTTGCCGGTAACTGATGTACACCCAGGGGTCGGGCTCCGGCCCGGTCGTTTCCGGGAGGTCGTACACCACCCAAAGTTCGTCGAGCAGGGGCCGGAGCGGGAAGCCGGGGGCGCTCCAGCGGTTGCAAATATCCCGGATATGGGCCCGGGCGCGGTGGCCGTGCTCGGGTAAGGGCCAGTCGCGCAGGGCTGTGAGTTCATTCAGTTTCGAGGTGGCGCTGATGTTGAAATCCACGCGCGAGGACTCCGGCGCCAGCCAGCATTCGAAACACCCGAACGAGAGAACCGGCAGATCCCGGCCAATAGCCCGGATGCGCTGCCATTGGGGCTCCGGGACGAGCTCCGGCGCCAGCCAGGGACGCAGCAGGTCGAGGTAGGTGGTAAGGGTGTAGAACATGGGGGTAAGATACTGCACAGTTACAATATTGACAGTTTTGCCGATCTTGTGCGCCACATCGCATGAGCCAGTTTGATTTTCCACGGATCAATTTCGCCGGCCGGGCATTTATCAACCCCGGTACGGCCAACAATAACGTCCTGCTCCCGCTGCTGACCTACGACCCCATCGCAGCCCGGCCCGTGCTGCCGCCCCGGATCTATCTGACCCCGGATCTGCTGCGCCTGCACAAACTCGGCGGCCTCCCGGTACCTGAACAGCAACGCATCCATACCGACACTGACGGACAGCGTTACCTGGAAATTGAACCGGTGGACACAGCCGAAAAATTCCAGACCTGGATGACTACACCCCTGGGCGATTGCTCCCTGGATAAAGATTTTCACGCACTCTATCCCCTCGTAAAGGTGAAGCGCAGCGGCCTGCCGCTCAGCGGCCATTTGCCCGCCAACTGGAACTATTACGGCGGCATGGAATTCGGTTTCCGCGAGGTGCGCGTGGGCAGTGTGGAAGCGCCTGTCGCGTCCGGCAAGCCCGTTCTTTACTCCGGCGAAACGCCGGATTGTCCGCCGGATATTGCCGCCCTGCTGGGCGCTGCACTCGATATGGCGCACGACAACGGGCGCACAGCAGCCGTTATGATCGATGTATTGCCGACCCTGGCGCTGTACTCCCAGGTATTTTGCGATATGCTCCGGCTGAAAAAAGGCGATATGTTTTTTCTGAAGGGCCGGCCCCGGAAGGGCTCGCTGCGCTTCCTGAATCTGGAGCGGATTGTCAACCAGGAAGGTGTGATCGCCGCCTCCGGGACCTTTTTCTCCGTTATTCCGGCAGCGGAGGTGGAAGGCGGGGACCAATCACCCCTGCTCGCTTTTTTCCGGAAATACAGCCGGGACGAGCGGCCGATTCGCGGTGTATTCCTGCGCTACAACCTCTTCGAAGTATCGGAAGACCAGATGCCGGATTACCGGCAGTTGGGCGCCCGGGGCAACCCTGCCACCGCCTCGGTCGCCGGCAGCCTGACTCCCTGGTACGAGGAGGATATGTGTTCGATCGGCATGGGCCGCCAACTGGCGCCGGAGGGCAGTTTTGCCGGAGGGAAGAAACTTGCACCGCTGGTTTGCCGGGTGGATGCCGGGCGGCAAGTAGTCGTGCTGGATTTACTCGGAAGCATTCCCGAAGCGCGCCTGGACGAAAGTTCCGGGTTTGAAACGTATCCGCTCGGTCCTCTGCGCCTGGCTTTGCTGGATGCCGCTGGTATCCCGGACCGGACGCTTGGGAGCTTCCGGATCAATGCGGAACATTACCCGCGTGCACACTGGCTCCACACCAGCGGTATTTTGGAAATTCCGTTGCCGGCGGAGGCGGGTCTGAACGAGGCCTTGCTCGAAGACGGAACGCTGGCTGTTTTTGCCGATGCCGGAGGGCAAAAAGCGCCCTTGCTGCGGGAATGCGCCTTTATGCTTGCCAGCGATCAGGCCGGTATGTATGCAGAGGCGGGACAGGATCCGCAGGCCGGCTACCGTTGCTACGGCGCAGACCGGGAAGCCTGCAGCATCCGGGTCTATCACAAAGGCAAGCCTTTTGCCGGTGTATTGCCCATGACGGTCATGGAACTGCGCATGACCGCTTCCGCTGCCTCGGCTGCTGTGCAGCCTTTTCTCCGTACAGCGCACTTTCGCGACGGCCAGACGCTGGATTTTCCCACTACGCAGGCTGCCAATGCGATGTACGTATTTTTTCCCGGCGCGCCGCCAGATATTTCCAAAGATATGGTGCCTGAAGTGTTGCGCACGGGCTTCTTCGTCAACCTCCGCGTGTTGCCCCGTCGCGATTACGGCAAATACCTCGATCCAAAGCATCCTGAATATCCAACTCCGGTGCCGTTCGAATTGATCTACCGGGAACTGCTGGAGCCCTATGTATTGACCTTGCCGGTATCGGCTATTATCACGCCGTTCACGGAAGACTATTTCCGCAAGGGTTGGCTTTTTATCCGGCAGCGGATGGCCCCCGGCAACTGGGCATCGGCTTCGTATATGCCCTCCACCCGGGATATGCCGGAGGGGCTTTGGGCCTTGTTGTGCCGCTGGGGAGCGAGTGTTGACGGGTAGATTAGACCACCGCACTCCTGGAAAAAGCGCAAGGACCTATCCGTACAACAAAAACCATGGTTTTCCGGATGGTGGCAATGCGATCAGGGTGGCTAATATTAAAATCAAAAACATTGTATCTTGGTGGCCACATTTTTCTGAAAACGTAAATCCTTGTCTATGCGTAATGCTTTGAAACTCTGCCTGCTGCTCTTTGGCAGCCTTCTCATCCTACCCTCGTTCAACGCCGGCGAAGGCGGCTCGAAGATCAAGATCCCCAGGAAAGTCAATTCGATCATTCAGGACAAATGTTATGGCTGCCACAGCAACGAAGGGAAAAACCAGCGCCCCAAGGACAAGCTGAACTGGGATACCTTGAATGCGCTCTCGAAGGAAGATCAGGCAAAAAAGATCCACGAAATCCAGGAAGTGCTCAAAGAAGGCTCGATGCCCCCGCAGCGTTTTCTGGAGAAAATGCCGGAGAAAAAACTGACCGACAAGGAAAGTGCGGCCATGCAAAAGTGGGCGGACAAGACGGCGAAGAAGTTGTCGAAGTAAGGGCGCTTTTCTCTTTATAATAAGCAACATGAATTGGAAACGGCTTTTTTTCCTGCTGGGCGGCCTGTGGGGTGGTATTCTTTTGGCCCAGCCGGCCGGTAACACCTGGTTGTTGCGGCCTGACCGCGTCTTTGATGGCGAGGCGGTTCATGAGGGTTGGGTGGTTCTGGTAGAAGGCGAGCGCATCCGGGCTGCCGGTCCGGCGGCAAGTATTGCCACCCCGCCCGGCGCCATGGAAACAGACTTGCACGGCACAACCCTGCTCCCGGGGCTTATCGAGGGGCATTCCCATGTTTTGCTTCACCCCTACAACGAAACTTCCTGGAACGACCAGGTGCTGCTGGAGTCGGAAACAGAACGCGCGGTGCGGGCTGTGCAACACCTGAAAGCAACCCTGGAGGCCGGTTTTACCACGCTACGCGACCTGGGCACTGAAGGGGCGGGCTACGCCGATGTGGGCTTGAAAACAGCCATTGCCAAAGGCCTGATCCCCGGCCCGCGGATGCTGGTGGCCGGTCGGGCTATTGTGGCGACCGGAAGTTATGGCCCTAAAGGTTTTGCGCCCAGTGTGGACCTGCCCCAGGGCGCCGAAGAGGCCGATGGCGTGGAACAACTGCAAAAAGTGACGCGTGATCAGATCGGCCATGGGGCCGATATCGTGAAAGTGTACGCCGACTATCGCTGGGGCCCGAACGGCGAAGCCCGGCCTACCTTTACCCAGGCGGAACTCGATGCTGTTGTGGAAACTGCCCGCAGCAGCGGACGGCCTGTGGTGGCTCATGCCGCAACAATCGAAGGGATGCGCCGCGCCGCACTGGCCGGTGTGGAAACGATCGAACACGGCGATGCCGCAGACTCCGCCACCTTCGCTCTGCTGGTGCGACAGGGAACTGCCTGGTGCCCGACTCTGGCCGCCGGGGAGGCGATCGCCCGGTACCGGGGCTGGAAAAAAGACAGCGACCCGGAACCGGAGCGCATCCGGCAAAAAAAGCAAACTTTTCAACTTGCCCTGGCGTCAGGCGTGACGATCTGCGCCGGCGGTGATGCCGGCGTATTTGCACATGGTGACAATGCCCGCGAACTGGAACTCATGGTCGAGTACGGCATGCCCCCGCTCCGGGTGCTTCAGTCCGCCACTGCCGTGAATGCCCGGGTCTTCCACCTTGATCAGCAACTCGGTCGGATAGCACCGGGCTTGCTGGCAGACCTGATCGCCGTGGAAGGAAATCCGCTGAGCGATATTCACGCGCTGCGCAAGCTGCGGCTGGTAATGAAGGGGGGCGTGCGGGTTAAATAAATTTTATAAGCGCCGGATCTTGACATTCTTGTACCACACGGGATCCCCATGGTCCTGCAGGGAGATCCGGCCTTTTCGTGCCTTGCCGAAGGCCGGCATATCCTTGAACTTGCTTCCGGCGATCATTTTCGGCCAGCTGGGCGAGTTCATGTCGTATTCCACCACCTTGCGGTAGTTGAGCCAGTGTTCGACCTTGCCGTTTTTGCTCACCAGGCGCACGTGGTTCCATTGGCCGGCGGGTTTGACGGTTTCGTATTTGCAGGAGATCATGTCGTACAAGTCGCCGGCTCGGTGCATGGGGATACGGGCATCCGGGTGGCAGCTGTTGTCGAGTACCTGCATTTCCGGCCCGGTTTGCCAGACGTATTCGTACTTGGCAGGGTCTTCCACGACATTGTAAATGATCCCGGAATTGCCGCAGGGGCCGATCTTCCATTCCAGCTCCAGTTCAAAATCCTGGTATTCTTCTGCCGTCACGATATCGCCGCCGTCGCGTTGCTGCCATTCGCCCTCGGCCTTTGGTTGGGTATCGAGGTGTATGGCGTTGTCGTCAATGACCCAGGATTTGCCAAGGGTCGATTTGCCGTAATTGTGCCAGCCTTTCATGCTTTGGCCGTCGAACAACAGGGTCCAGCCTTCGGCTTTTTCCTTTTCGCTCAGCTCGTTGTCACCTGTTTTTGGGAAAACGGGGTGGGTGGCTATGGTTCCGGGTTCTTCTGCCGGGATGGCATTCATGGTGTACCAGGCTTCTGTGGTCCAGATCTCATGCCCGAGTTCGCTGAGCGGGAGCTTGTGCAGGCGGAGGTACACCACGTGGCCGGTTTTAATGCCCGGGATTTCGAGGAAGACTTTTTTGCGGTCGGCGCTGACCGTTGCGGACAGTACATTGAGGTTTGTTTCGTCCATTTTCGGGCCGCCGTACTGATTAGTGGGTTTGTACCACCATTGTTTGGCTTCATAGTGCGCGGGATCCCAGCCGTCGCCTTCGCGCAGGGGCTCGGTGAATTCAACTTCGAGGCCGTTGGATTTGGCGCGCACGGCCAGCATTTCAAAGGTGGACTGGTCGTTGTATTTGAGCCGCTGCAGGCCGTACCAGAATTTGCCCGGCTGTCCCCAGTTGCCCGGGTTGCCGATCATGCCCACGTACAGGGCGCCGTCGGGGCCCCAGGCGAGGCGGTTGGTGCCGCCCTCAAGTCCCTGCATGAACCGGAAAACACAACCCTGGTATTCGCCTTTTACCTTTTCCATGAACACCCGCTGCAGTCCGCCGAAGCACACGTCGCCATGCAGAAGCTGGTTTTTATACGGCCCGTCGTTGAGGAGGGCGGGTTCGGTGGGGGAGTTGCCGATCTCGTCCTGCGGCAGCCACACGACCGGCGGCTGTACCGGCAGCAGGGCTACGGAGAAACTGTCAACAGCGTAGGATCCGAAAAATGCGTCGTTTTTGACATGCAGGATCTTGGATGACGGCAACCAGTCGCCCTGGTTATCGGCGACAAACAACTGATTGTCGGGGCCGATGCCGATGCCGTTGGGGGTGCGCAGGCCGCGGGCGATAAACTCAATACTTCCGTCTTTTCGGCTGATTTTTACCACTTTGCCGCGGTCGGGGATCTGCGGCCGGGCACTGGCGCCGCCTGGCATGATGGCAATGGCCAGGGTGGCGTAAAAATAGTCGTCTTTATAAGCCAGACCGAAAGCGAACTCGTGGAAATTGGCCGAAGCCAGCCAGCCTTTGGCAAAACACTGGTATTCGTCGATGATATCGTCGCCGTTGAGGTCCACCAGTTTGGTCAGTTCCTGTTTTTGCAGCACAAAAATGGTGTCGTCCACCACGTGCAGGCCGAGGGGTTCGGCCAGGCCCCGGGCAATTTGTTTGACCCGGATCTTTTTCGGGTCGCCGCTGTCCACATGATCCAGAATATATACACCGCCCATGGCGTCCCAGGTGCTGACGACCAGCCGGCCGTCGCTGAGGAAGTCCATGCCGGCGATTTTGGGCAGGAAGGATTCTGGTCTTGCCTGGGTAAGCGTGTAGGAGGGGTGCACGTCGATGAGCCCCATGCCATCGCCGGGAATTCCGGAGCGGGTGCCGGTGATCTTGGCCAGATCGGAGTCCTGGCCGGAGCGCTTGTGGGAGAAATTGCTTTCCGGGACCAGCTTCATCTCAGGGCTGCCGGAGCGTGCCCAGAAGAGTTGGAGGCCCATGCCGCCGCCGCCCTGGTAGTATTCGATGCGAAGGGGGTGGTAGCCGGCGCGCAGGGCCACTTCGGCGTCCTTGGGGTCCATGCCGTGCGGGCCGTCGTTGTCGATGAGCAGTTGCCCGTCGAGGTAGAGGCGGGAGCCGTCGTCAGAAATCAGGCGGAGCAGGATGTTATCGTCTTTTTCCAGATAGAGGTAGCCGGTGGCCAGGGCGGCCACGTTTGTTTTGTAGGGGGCGAATTCGGCGGCGCTGGCGTCCACGTTTCCGGCGATAGCCGTCATGGTGGGCGTCGCTTTAAAATTGACGCGGTCCAGCACGCCGGGGTCTTCGTTGAGGTGGAAGATTTGCGCGAGCAGGCCCGGCGCCATTTCATCGGATTTTGCGACAGGGTCGGCCTTGTGCCATTTGCTCGCGGGGATGGTGGCCAGGTCGGCCATGATTCCCCCGCCTTCGCCGTCGTCTTCGCCTTCATCAAGGCTGAGCACATAGGCGACCATGGTTTTTGCGTCGTCGGGTTGCAGGTCGGGGTGGGCGCTCATGGCCGCCACGCCCCACACGCCGGCTCCACCGGCCATGACTTTTTTGGCCAGGCGTTCCACATTTTCCGGGGTATTCTTGTAGCGTTCGGCGATCTGGACATAACCCGGGCCTACGGTTTGCACTTTCGGGTTGTGGCAGGTGCGGCAGTCATTTTTGGCCATCAGTTTTTCGCCGGGCGATACATTGGCCACTTCGGCTTCGCCGGCAGTGCCTTTCATGGGGTTAGGGAACAGGGGTTGGCGGACGAACATGGTTTCGAGCACCGTGGGTTTGTGGTTGTTCAGGGTAAGTTTACCCTCCACGTCCACGGCGTACAGGCCTTCGATGCTTTGGTTGGGTGTTGCAGACGTGGTTTCCCACTGGCCTGTGGTAGCCATATTCGTTTCGTCGGCGATGGAGCCGGCGTTGGTCTGCAGGGTGATCTGTGCGCCATCCGGGGCATTTTCCACGCGGAACGTGCGGGAAAACCCGTTTTGGTGGTCGCGGTCCACGTATTCCGGTTGTTCATTGATCCGGATGCGGCGGCCGTCGGCCAGCACCAGGTCGTACATGATCTCGGCATGCCCTTCCCGGGTGTAGCGGTGCCCTTTGTAGTCGGTATGGGGTTGTTCGGTCTTTCCGCCGATCGTTACGGTCCAGGGGCTATTGTATTTATTTTCAAACCAGGCATCGCCCACCGAAGTGGGTTGGGGGCCGTGGCGCATATTGAACACCGGTCCTTCGAAGTCGACGCCGCCGGCCCAGGCTTTATAAAGCGAACAGGAGTCCGTCGAATAGGCTACCCACAGGTTGTCGTTCAGTGCGAAGGTGATCATGCGGGCCTGCTTGTCCAGTACGGAGCGGAATACCCAGGGGTCGTTGGGGCGGTCGGTGGGGGCTGGTTCGGGCCTCTGGCGCTCGGACCAGAGGTATAAACCGATCAGGAAAAGGGCTAACAGAATGAACAGGACGCGGGAGTAGCGCATGGTTAATCGTTTTACAGGAAATGAAATACGGACCCAGGGGGCAAACCCCGTCGGGTATTTGGTAAGGCCGGCCGCTAAGGTAGGAGATGTTTGCTTTTTGGTGGTATTAAAGTTGGGGGAAATACTGCCTGGCGGGGGGAAGGCGCGTGTTGCGGACCAGACGATTTCTTAACCAAAGTCAATGGATCCCGCCTGAGGGGGCCGGTACCTTTGCAGCGG
>CAYVDV010000211.1:0-8971 GCA_964450465.1 uncultured Saprospiraceae bacterium | reverse complement strand
CTTCCACCTGCATCGTTAACGTGAAGGTGCTTGGCGGTTGCGGTAATTAAGGAGTCATTAAGAGTCATTATAAAGGTCATTAAGGGTCATTATAAGGGTCATTAAGGGTCATTTTGATCCTTAATGACCTTTTTTAATGTCCCCTTCTAATGGCCCTTCTAATGACCCTATTAATGACCCTATTAATGACCCTTTTAATGACCTATTTAACGACCCTTATAATGACCCTTATAATGACCTTTTTTAATGACCCTTCTAATGACCCATCTAATGACCTTTTTAATGACCTTTTTTAATGACCCTTCTAATGACCCATCTAATTCCCCCCCCGCACCGGAAAGCCCCGGGTCTTCCGTCCAGCAAGTCTAATCCGCGCCGAAGGCGACGCCGTGCAGCACACCGGCAGGCAGGATCCGCGTTCCAGCCCTGTGCGATTGCTGCGCTTCCACAACGTACCTTACATAAAGGCTTCCAATGCAGTGCGCCGTTCCATATTCATTCCCTGTGCATATTTTACCAATTGAATTTTGTAACAACTAAAAAACGCCGACCTTTAGCGCATCGTTAAGAGAAAACCGCGCAATTAATGAAGTATGCACCACTTTTGCCAAATGAAACGCTGCGCAAAGCCAGGTTCCTGACCGATCCTGTGGCGCACAAGGTCATTGATGTTATCCTCGCCGACGGCGTGGCCAGGATTGACGATCTGTTCAACCAGCTGACGCGCAACCGCAACCTGGACGACGTGGATCTGCCGCCGGTGGTCCGGGCGTATTTTGAGGAGCAAAGCGCCTTCCCGGCCTGGACGGATCCCGAACTGGTCAATATCGGTCAGGATGTGTTCCGGCGCTATGGGATCGAAATCTCCATTTTGCTCAACTACCTCTCCCTGCCCACTGCCTATGCCTGCCCCAAGGGCGCCAAAGTGTTGTTTTCCACTACCCGTCTGACCGATCGCGACGGCGATATCGACCGCCTGGTGTACCGCCTGATGGAAACCGCGCAGTTCGTGATGGATGTGATGCAGCCCGGCGCCTTTGAAAAGGACGGCAATGGCATCGAAGTGGCGCTGAAGATCCGGCTCATTCACGCCAGTATCCGCCACTATCTTCTGGTGCGCGGCCAATGGGACGTAAAGGAGAACTTCGAGCCTCTCAACCAGGAGCATCAGGCGGGCACCCTGCAGTCCTTCTCCTCGATGATCCTCCACGGCCTGTTGCAGATGGGCGTGAAACTGACCCCGCGCGAACAGGAAGGGTATTACCACTGCTGGCGGGTGGTGGGCCATTTTTTGGGCGTACTGCCCGAGCTGGCGCCACCGACCTACGAAGAAGGCTTGCGGCTCGGTTTTCAGATTCTGGACGACCAGAAAGGCAAATCCATGGAAGGGCAGGCCCTGATGGACTCGCTGGTCGATTTTATTCTGAAACTGGAGCCGGTACATTTCCTCGGGCGCTATCTGCCAATCCTGATGATCCGGTATTTTGTACAGGACAATATCGGCGAGGTGCTGAGTTTTGGCAAGGTTCCGGTATTCTGGGGGCGCTTCTTCCACCTGATTTTCCGTTTCCTGGTCTGGTTGACGGGCTTGTTTGGGCAGCGGCATTATTTCGTAAAAAGGCGGGTGGACAGCATGAAGTACAGCGTCCTTCAAAAAATGCTCGATCATTTCAACCAGCATAAGAAAGTCTGGTTCGACGTGCCGCCTTCTCTGCGCGGGGACTGGAATATAGACCCGACGGGCCGGATCGTAGGCAATAAAAAATCCTGAACGCTATGCTGATCAATACCGTTGATTATACTCCGCTCGAACTCATACTCGCCGGGCTTGGCGCCTGTTGCTGGGTGGCTGTTTATGTGTTCACGATCATCAACATCCGCAAATTTCAGTTTGTGGAAATGCCCTTTTTATGCGCTTGCGGCAATATTGTCTGGGAGTTTTTATGGGGTTTCTTCTTTTACGAGCGGATCAATATGGGCGAGTTGTACATCTGGTCGTACCGGGTGTGGTTTCTGGCCGACATTTACATTTTTGTCAGTTTGTGGCGTTACGGGCACAAGCAATTCGAGCTCGCCGCCCTGCGCCGCTATGCCCATCCGGTCATTATCGGGCTGGTCCTTGCCTATACCGGCATCATTACGGCCTTTGTAAAGGCAGAGCTGGACAATCCGATGGGCGCTCAAACTTCCTATTTGCTTAACTTTGGCATTTCAACGCTGTATATCCTGCATTGGCTGCGCATGCGCAAAACGCAGTATTATTCCCGGCATATTGCATGGGCCAAGATGCTGGGAACTCTGATGTACAGTATTTATTTCCGCCTCGCCTTCCCCGATGATTACGCCGTCACGGCGCTGAGCATCGTTATTTTTATTTTGGATAATCTTTATCTATGGTTAATGTACAATTATAAGGACGATGCGGAGCGCCTGGCCGCAGTCCCTGTCTAAAAGCCTTTATGCTGGAACTGGAAGGGTATTCGGATATTACGCAGGTATTTTCGGGAAAATCCTTTGCGCTGTTTCGCGGCGTGCAACGCGCCGGCGATCACTCGTCTGTACTGATCAAAACCTTCAGCACGGATTTTCCCCGGCGGGAGGAGTACGGTTTTTTGCGTCAGGACTACGAGCTGGCCGCCAGTTTACAACCCGGCCCTTTGCTGGCGCCGCTGGAAATCCGGCAGGAGGGCAGGCGTATGTACACCATCTGGCGGGATACGCCGGGGGTGCAGTTGAAAAAGATCATCACCGAAAGCAATACGCTCTACCTGGATTACGGGTACGCACTCCGGGTCTTTAGCGGCCTGGCCCGTGCCCTTGGCGCCCTGCATAAAAAAAATTTGGTAGTCCGGGGGCTTCACCCTTCCCAGTTGTTTTTTGACCCTGCGGATGGCGCCGCGCAGCTCTCCGGGCTTGGTTTTGCGACGTTCACCACGGCGGACATGCCGGCTTTGGCGGTGGAACTCTATGAAACGGAAGATCTGGCGTATTACATGGCTCCGGAGCAAACCGGCCGCATGGCTGCTCCGGTGGATCAGCGCACCGACCTGTACGCACTGGGGGTGATCTTTTTCGAATGTCTGACCCGCCAGTTGCCTTTCCCGCACTCTGATATGATGGGTTTGATCCATGCCCATCTGGCGCAGGAACCCCCGGATATCCATTTGTTGAATCCGGGGGTCCCGGAAGCGTTGACCGTGTTGGTGCGCAAACTGCTGTCAAAAAATGCCGCAGATCGCTATCAAAGCACCCGGGGCTTGCTCTCCGATCTGGAAAAGTGCCAACGCCGGATACAGGAAGGGCGGTCTGCAGAACCGTTTGAACCGGGGCTCGACGACGTATCCGATATCTTTCAATTGCCGGAAAAAACCTACGGACGCCAGGATGCGCTGGAGCTGTTGTCCGCTGCGCTCGAGCGCGCCCGCGAAAAGCACTTCGAGGCCGTCTTCATCAGCGGGCCCTCCGGCATGGGTAAATCGATCCTGATCCGGGAGGCCTGGGCGCGGGCAGAGAAAACCGATCTGATCTTTTTGAATGGAACCTTTAAGAACTACAACAAGAAAATCCCCTACTCCGGGGTTACAGAAGCGCTTCGCGGGGTAGTGAACCAAATCCTGACCCTGCCCGAAAAAGCCGCCGCCGGCTGGCAGGTCCGTATCCGGGAGGCGCTGGGGCAGCAGGGGATTCTCATGACCAACATTATCCCCGAGCTGGAACTGCTTGTCGGGAAACAACCGGAATTATCGGATGAGGCAGCACCGGAGGCGGCGGAGAACCGCCTGCAAACCCTGTTCCTTCAGTTGATCGCAGCCCTGACCAGCACAGATAAAAATCTGGTCCTGTTCATCGACGACCTGCACCTGGCCGAACCGGCTTCCGTGGAGTTATTGCAAAACCTGCTCCATAGCCGCGAGCAAAATAAACTGTTGCTCATCGGTACGTACGTGGAGAGCGACGCTGTTGTCCTGGAACCATTGTTGCAAAAAGCACGCGAAGAAACACAGGCCCGGGAGATTCACCTGACGCCCCTGAGCAAAGCAGATATCGGTGCTTTGCTCAGGGAAGCGCTTCAAACGGCTGATGGCGATCTCAATGGGGTCGTGGACATCCTGTACGACAAAACCAAGGGTATTCCTATCTTTCTCCGCGAATTCCTGCATAGAGCCCACCGGGAAGGCGGTTTGTTTTTCGACTATGACCGCAATGCCTGGCGCTGGGACAAGGTGCGGATCGAGCAGATGCCTATTTCCGGCAATGTGGCGGAACTTGTGCTGGGCAAGGTGCTGCAATTGCCCGAAGCAACGCTCCGGCTGCTCCAACTGGCCGCCTGTATCGGCGTCCATTTTGATTTTGATACGCTGCAGGAGCTGTCCGAACTTACACCGGAGGACACGGCCCGGCACCTGGGCTTCGCCATGCAGGAGGGATTTGTCAGCCTTCGTGAGGAGCCCCGTTCCCTGGAGACAAGCAGCGGCAAGTGGTACAGTTTTACCCACGATCGACTGCAACAGGCGGTATATTACCAGGCTGACAGCGACTGGAGAGCCCGGCAACATTTTTTGATCGGCCGGTTGCTGCATCAGCACTACAGGGCCGACGATGCCGTGGTTTTTACCATTGCCAATCAATTGCTCGACGGCCTGTCTCATATCGCCGGGGCAGGCTTCCGGTCTCATGCGTTGACCATTTTTTTTGCCGCCGGGAAAAAAGCCCATTTGGCGGCATCGTACCTCCTGGCTTACCAGTATTTTGAGGCTGCCCGGCAAATGCTTTCTCCGGAAGACTGGCAGCGGGATTACGCCTATACTTATGACCTGTATGCCCGTCTGATCGAATGCGCCTACCTGGCCGGCCCCCCGGGCGCCGGCGATCAATTATTTGCCGAGGCATTCCCGAATACGAAAAGCAAACTGGACCGGGCAAATCTCTACATGGTGCGGATGGAGTCGCATATTTACTTGTCACAGATGCGCGAGTCCTTTGAGGCGGGGCAGGCCGGCCTCAAACTGTTGGGCAAGGGCCTCCCGGAGAATCCGGGCAGGTTGGCGGTGCTGCTGGAGATTATCCGGTCGGCTTTGTCCTTGCGTGGCAAAACCCGGGAAACCATTATTGCGCTTCCGGAGCAAACTGATCCCCGGGCCAGGCTGTTGGAGAACATATACTTCCGGTCACTGCAGTATGCCTATAGTTTCAACAAGGAGCTGTTTGCGATCATCGCCCTCCGGCATCAGCAGGAATCCCTCCGCAGTGGGCTGGGGGAATATGCCTATTCGGGCTATTCCGTGTATGCCAGCGTACTGACCATTGGTTTCGGGCAGTACCGCCGGGGGTTTTACTATAACGAGCTGGCGCTGAAGATTGCCGAGAAAAACGGGGCTCCGGCGGCTGTTGGCGGCTCGCTGTACGGCATGGGGCTGAACGGCGTGTTTTCACAACCCCTGCCGGATTGCCTGCGCTATTTTGAAGAAGCCTTTGAACAGTTGAAGCGCGCCGGCGATGCAACCACCGCCAATGGCGCCGCATTCAATGTGATGGCGTATGCGATACTGCTGGCCCGGCCCATGTCTGAATGCAGGGAAAAAAATGCCTACTTCCGCAGCCAGGCGTTCACCATCAAACAAGCCCTGGGGAACGAGATGCAGGCCTGGTATGCCCAGATGCTGGATTGGCTGACGCAAACCACACCGGAGGAGCTACCCGATCCGCAGGCTCTGCTGGAAGAAAAATATCCCAGCTTTACCGACATCTATGGTTGCCTGTACTATATTCAGTGGATGCAGCTGTATTTTTGGCTGGGCCGCATCGAAGCTGCGCTGAAGGTGAGCCAAATGGCGGAAAAACTGGAGCAGGTGTTTTTTTTCCACCTGATGCATGTTGACTACTATTACATCCGGGCGCTTGCCATGACCCGCGCGTATGAAACAGCCGAGCGCAAAACACAGCGGGAATACGCCCGATTTATCCGGAAGGCCGGCCGCCTGCTGGCTAAACGCACGCAATATGCCCCCGACAATTTTCAGCACAAGTATTTGGCGGTACAGGCGGCGCTGCACCAGATCAGGGGGGACTGGCCGGCTGCGCTGGAGGCCTATCAATCGGCCCTGAAATCTGTTCCGCCGGGAGCATACCACAATGATGCCGGCGTGCTCAATGAGTTGGCTGCGCATGCGGCACTTCGTTTGGGGCGGCTTAAAAACGGGGCGGTCTTCTACGACCGCGCCCGGGAAGCCTTTGAGCGCTGGGGAGCCAATGCCCTGAGCAGACGCCTCAAACTGGATTACCAGGAGATCCTGTATGCGCTGGGCGGATTGGGCGCGGAAGAGCTGGGGGCGCCATCGGCTTCCGGCACGGTCGATTTCAAAGCGGTGCTCAAGGCCTCGCAATTGCTTTCCGGCGAGATCGATTTGCCGGAACTGCTGAACGATTTGATCCGTATTATGCTGGAAAATGCCGGCGCCCAGCGCGGTTTTCTTATCGTGGAACAAAAAGGCCGCCTGGTCATAGCTGCGGAGGGCGATGCCGGCCGGCAAACGGTGACGGTCCACCGGGCCAAGCCGCTGGAAGAGGGTGAATTGCCGGCGGCTGTTGTGCAATACGTGGCCCGTACCCAAAAGCCGTTGGCCCTCAACGATGCCGCACAGGATGAACGCTTTGCCGCGGATCCGTATATGGTGGAAAGCAAACCCAGATCCGTGCTTTGCCGGCCGATCCTGCACCAAAACAAACTGATCGGCATTCTTTACCTGGAAAACAATCTGGCGTACGGCGCCTTTACCTACGAGCGCCAGGAAGCTTTGGCCCTTCTGTCCGGACAGGCGGCTATTTCCCTTCAGAATGCCTTTTTGTACGATCAGCTCTCGGCGCTCAATCAGGCATACGAACGCTTCGTGCCCAAGGAATTTCTAAACCTTCTGGAAAAGGAAAGCATGGTGGATGTTGGCCTCGGCGACCATATCCAGCGGGAAATGACGGTCATGTTTGCCGATATCCGGCAGTTTACCGCCCTTTCCGAGCAGCTTAGCCCCCGCGATAATTTCCGTTTTATCAACGACTACCTGAGCGTGATGGAACCCTGCATCCTGCGCTGGGGCGGGTTTATCGACAAATACATCGGCGATGCCATCATGGCCCTGTTTCCCGGCGGCGCCGACGATGCCCTGCAGGCGGCGCTCGATATGCTGGCGCAGCTGGATGTCTTCAACCAATCGCAGGAGCAGCCGGTCCGTATCGGGATCGGGCTGAACACCGGCAACCTGATCCTGGGTACCGTAGGCAGTGCGCAGCGTATGGACGGCACCGTCATTTCCGATGCGGTGAATGTGGCGGCCCGGGTGGAAAACCTGACCAAACGCTACGGCGCGCATATCCTGATCACCGCCAATACCTTCCTGAAGCTGAAAAACCCCGGGAAATACCCCCTCCGGGTGCTGGACCAGGCGGAAGTAGAGGGCAAAACCGAGCGGGTGACGCTCTACGAAGTATGCACCGGTTCGGGAGTGGCGACAGACGCCCTGAAAGTCCGGCAGGCTTCCGATTTTGAACGGGCGGTCATGCTCTGTCATTCCGACCGGCATGACGAGGCGGAGGCCCTGTTCGGGGCTATCCTTGCCGCCAATCCCGGCGATCAGCCTGCGCGGGTGTGGCTGGAGCGCTGCCGGGCGCATGGGCGTTAGGGGGCTTGGAGGTCATTGGGGTCATTGGGAGTCATTGGGGGTCATTGGGGGTCATTGGGGTCATTGGGAGTCATTAGGGTCATTGGGGTCATTGGGAGTCATTAGGGTCATTGGGGGTCATTGGGAGTCATTAGGGTCATTGGAGGTCATTGGGAGTCATTAGGGTCATTGGAGGTCATTAAAAGTCATTGGGGGCATTAGCAATTTCTAATGTACGACATCAGCGCCGTTCGGCGAGGACGCCAACAACGGCTAAATTTAGCCATAGCAGCCAACGGATGATAGATTCAGGCAATTTCCCATACCAAAACGAACGCCTGTCCCCCCTCGACGGGAATGTCATTGACTTAAGCGAATTCGAGAGCATTTCCCTTTTCAAATTTGACTTAAAAAGGGAACTCTACGATGTAGGGGTGTTTGTTTAAAGTCAAATTTCAGCGCCCTTGTTGGCGTCCTCGCCGACAACAAACAGCCCGTAATACCAAACATAAGTGAAGGGCTTTAGTCTGGCTTTGTGCTTCGCCGTTTGTTGTCGGCGAGGACGCCAACAACGGCTAAAATGATCTCCTAATGACCTCCAATGACCCCAATGACCCCAATGACCTCCTAATGACCCCCAATGACCCCAATGACCTCCTAATGACCCCTAATGCCCCCTAATGCCCCCCGGCAAGGGTACAAAACCAATCTCAATAGTAACTCAGCCGGATTACGCCGGCCAGTTGTTTGGCAAAGCGGATCACCTGACGCGTATAGCCGTACTCGTTGTCGTACCAGACGTAGAGCACAATGCTTTTCCCGTCTTTGGAAACGATCGTCGCCGGGGAGTCAAAGATGGACGAAGTAGGATTGCCGACCAGATCGCTGGACACCAGTTCGTTGGAGAAGGAATACTGGATCTGTTCGATTAAATCCCCTTTTAGCGCGGCATGGCGCATAATTTCATTCACGGCGGTTTTGTCGGTGGCTTGCAGCACCTGAAGGTTCAGGACCGCCAGCGATACATTGGGCGTCGGCACGCGAATGGCGTTGCCGGTGAATTTGCCCGCCAGTTCGGGCATTACCTTGGCGATGGCGCTTTCCGCGCCTGTTTCGGTAATGACCAGGTTCAATGCCGCTGCGCGCCCGCGCCGGTATTTTTTGTGGTAGTTGTCCAGCAGGTTCTGGTCGTTGGTATAGGAGTGCACCGTTTCGATATGCCCTTTTTCGATGCCCAGCGAGCGGTGGATCACCGCCAGCACCGGCACGATGGCGTTGGTGGTGCAGCTCGCCGCCGACCAGATCTTTTCGCCGGCCAT
>CAYVDV010000210.1:0-8985 GCA_964450465.1 uncultured Saprospiraceae bacterium | reverse complement strand
TCAAACAGCCACCAGCCGGCATTGCGGTATGGCGCGGCAGCATGCGCACGCGCCAGTTTGCCCGCATTCGTATCGAAATGCCGGAGCAGGCCGCGCTTGCGAAAAGCCCGGCAACGCAGGTATTGATTCTGGAAGTTGTCAGCTTGCAATTCCTCGCATGCCAGAAACTGTTCCAGGCGCTCCGCAAAAAAATTCAGCGTATAATTGAGCTGCCGGCGGTCGAACGCCTGCCCGGGAAACAACTCGCCCCATAGGTTTTCCGGGGTAAATCCCTCAAATTCATTTTTTGATTTGCGCACAAAAATCTGGTATATTTTGAGCACATCTTCCCGGTGGTTAAAGTACGGAGAACGCAAAAATTTACCTAAACGGAGCACTTCCTTGGGATCAAGCGCAGAAAAAAGGGCAACTGCAAGGGTGTTTTGCATTATATTGTTTTTTGATTCAAATGTAAAAATGTCCCTGAATTGTTCCCCTTTAACCCCGCATTTTTGTGCAAAATTTAAAGCCATGAACACCCTGCGCAGGAACACACGACTATTTCGCCTCTTTTTGCCCGCCATTTTACTGACGGCCACCGTTTCTTTCGGGCAGGGCTTTATCGGGCAATATCCCTTTTTTACCTGGAGCCAGGGAGGCGGCCAAAGTATGTTCCCAAAACCAGACGGCAGTTTCCGGGTGACGGCCCTCTCCTACCCCGACTTCGGCACGGATGTACAATTACAATGGTTCGACGCCGACGCGCAGGGACATTTCACACAGGGCGATACCCTGACGACGCCAAATTCCGGGTCGCCGGTGTACGGCAACGATATTTACCTGCTGGAAAACGGCGGCTATCTGCGGGCATACGCCGACAGCAACCGGCTGCAACTCAAACGTTTCGATGCCAACGGCGACAGTTTGTGGTCGACCACCCGGGAGATCGCCAATGTCAAGCAGGCATACCTCATCTCCGTGACCGCCAACGCAGCCGGGGAAGCATTTATCCGCGGGTACACCTGGACGGTGGACAGCAACTCGGTACAGGATGACGGGCTCATCCTGAAATTCGCCCCCGATGGAACGCTGCTTTGGGAACGCCGGTACACCTTCGATCTAACCTATGTTATTCCCACTTCCATCATCCCCACGCCCGACGGCGGCTGCATGTTCAACAATTGGGGAATGGACCAGCCCGGCAGCGTAAACGATGAGACCATCGTGCGGTACGACGGCAACGGAAACCTGATCTGGGTGTACGGCCCCGGCCAGGCCCGACTGTGGCCGCATTTCAAGGGGCAGATATTTGATCGGAACAACGCAGGAGAAACGTATTTATTCGCCGCACATTACAATGGTCCCACCAACCCAGGGGAACTCCGGATCGATAAATTAGGTGCTGACGGCACGCTGCTCGACACCGTTATGCTTGGCGCCTTATTCGGCGCCGGCAACATAGAGGGCCAACTGGTGCTGGCCACCGCCGATGGTGGCGCCGTAATCGTCGTACAACAACGCCTCCTGAACTCCTGGACCAACCACGTAGCAAAAATCAACGCCGACGGAGCCGTCGCCTGGCAACGGCCGCTGGGTTTTTTGACGGATGCTTTCCCGACGGAGTTTTACCAGGGCAGGGCCCTTCCCGACGGAAGCTTCGCGCTGTATGCCTTTCAGGGCAATACGCTGTACCTGATCAAAATGGCCGCCGACGGCCGCATTTACCCGCACACGCTCACCGGAACAATAGCCCGCGACTCGACCTTCAACTGCCTACCCGATGCATTTGACCCGCCTCTGGAGGGCTGGACAGTATCGGTCAGCGGAAACGGCCTGACCCAGTACGGCTCCAGCAATGCCGATGGGCAATATACCATTGCCGACCTCGATGCGGGCGCCTACGAGGTTGTGCTGACCAAACCGAGTTACCTCTGGCAGCCCTGTGCCGACACGGTGCAGGTGCAGTTCAATGGTACGCTGCCGGTCACAGATACCCTGGATTTTCAGGTACAATCGCTCTACGACTGCCCGTTGATGGAGGTGGACATTGCCACGCCGTTCCTGCGGCGCTGTATGGAAAATCTGTTCGCCGTACACTACTGCAACAACGGAAATCAGCCGGCTTCGGATGTCAGCGTAACCGTTCTGCTCGATCCGCTGATCGAACTCGACTCCGCTACCCTGCCCTACACCCAAAACGGCTCTTTGTACACCTTTGAACTGGGCGCTGTGGCCGCCGGCGAATGCGGCAGTTTTAATTTATACACGACCACCAGCTGCGCCGCCGAGCTCGGCCAGACACTTTGTGTGGAGGCACATATCTACCCGGATACCCTTTGCGCACCTACGGTACCCAACTGGTCGGGCGCGCGCATCGAAGTATCGGCCGAATGTGCCGGCGACTCGGTCTTGTTCCAGATCAAAAATGCCGGAACAGCGCCCATGCCCCAAGCGCTCGATTTTATCATCGTGGACGACCACGTGATCACCCGGCAGGGCGTATTTCAGCTGCCGGCCGGCGGCACGAAGGAGGAGACAGTACCCGCCGACGGGAGCACCTGGCGACTTCTGGCCGATCAGGAACCGGGCTTCCCGCTTGGACCGCAAATGCCATCGGTAGGCGTGGAAGCCTGTGTGGCCAATCCCTCAGGCACCTTTACCACCGGCATGCTCAATATGTTCGCAAACTATAGTGGAAACCCTTTCCACGACACCGAATGCCGCACGGTGATCGGTTCCTGGGACCCCAACGACAAACAGGCCTTCCCCGCCGGCGTGGATGCAGCGCACTACATCGACCAAAACCAGCCCATTGAATACCTGATCCGTTTTCAGAATACCGGCACCGATACGGCATTTACCGTGGTGATCCGCGATACCTTGTCGCCCGGACTAGATCCAGCGAGCATACGCCCCGGGGCGGCCAGCCACCCGTACAGTTGGCGCCTCAGCGGCGAGGGCATTCTGACCGTAGTGTTCGACCCAATTCTGCTGCCCGATTCCAACGTCAATGAAGCCGCCTCGCATGGATTCGTGCAATTTCGCATCAACCAGCGGCGCGACAATCCAATCGGCACGCGCATAGAAAACCGCGCCGGGATCTATTTCGATTTCAACGAACCGGTCATCACAAACAGTGTATTTCACACCGTCGGGAAAGACTTCCTCGCGGTCTCTGTAACATCCCCAAAACCGCTCCGGCTCCGCTTGTGGCCCAATCCGGCTGCCCGGCGTGTTGTACTGGAACTGGATGGCCTGGTGTCGCCGGGCCGGCGCCTGGTACTGCGCGATCTGGCGGGGCGGCAGGTCGGCGCGTGGCCGCTTGTATCCAGTCGTCAGGAAATACAGCGGCAAGGGCTGCCAGCCGGGGTGTACTGGCTGGAACTGCGCGATGAGCGGCGCGTACTGGCAGTGGGTAAAGTGGTATGGGCGGAGTAGCCGTTTTGCATTTTGCCTTGCCAGGCGAGAAGGATTGGAACGCGGATTTGTTCCCGGGAATAGAGACGCTTGTGTTTTTTTACGAGTATGTTTGGGCGGATGACTCAGCGCTCAATTCCATTCAATAGCAGTTTCCCGGATGATATCATATTCGTCGATACTCAACACAAATCGAACTATTTTGCCATAGTAATTTTTGAAACTTATAGTAATCCTGGCGTCCTGTTGCTGAATGCCCGTCCAGGATTTATCTATTCCTGTCCAGGTGTAATAAAAATGCAAAGGAACGCCTTTCCATTCAAAGCTTTCATAGAGAAAGCGATAGTCCGGGAAGGCCTCTTTGTTCTCCTCATAGATTTGTTGCCGGGAGGTGATCTTAAAAATAGTTTCCGCCTTTTCCAATAAATCCTTGGCATGCTTTGTAAAAGCAGAAATGTCGTTGCTCTCTTGAGTAAAGTCAATTTTCATGGTATAAACCGTATCTTGAGAAGCGCTTTTTCTATACTCCCGGTAATCTGTCTCCCAGATCTGGTCCGTAGTATATAACAGGGTTAGGTCTTGTACCCAAAATTGCAAATCCGTGCCGTTGTAATCCCGCACTTGTTTGATCAACGTTTCAATGTCTTTGCGGCCGCCGCCACTTAAACATGGAGTGACATAGTGTATGGCAAAGTCAAAATGCCCGATGCTGTCGGTCGTGAAAGATTTAAATACGGAACCTTGCTTACAGGTAATGATTTGATTCGCCAATGGCAAGCCATTAATGGTCGCTTCTCCTGTAAGGTGGATCTTTTTTTCTCCAAAATCGGCGTACAGTGCAGTATTGGCGAACAGGAGGAAAACGATCAGGAGCTGTTTTGCCTTGCCGAGCGAGAGGGATTGCATCGCGGGTCTTTTCTATTGCGTGATAATATAATTCGCCATATTTCCCCCGGTGACAGAACCGACGCGCAGGTTTTTTCCATTGGTATTGATCAAACCGTTGGATAGTGTCAGCTGGTTGATCGTCAGGTCGCTGTCCAGGGTCAGCATTTTGCCGGTTCCGTCAAGGACGAGGCAGTCGAGCACCACCGCCCCGCCTGTTGCTTCGAGGTACAGGTTCCGGTCCACCGTGACACAGCCGGTATAGTTACCGGCCTGGAGCATGATATGGTCTGAATCAGCGGCATTGGTCAACGCATCGGAGAGGTTGCAGTAATTCTCGCTTTGTGTGGCATTTTGGATAGGCATGCTGCCGCTCACACTTACAGTAAACACACAGGTTGTTGTACCTAGGTCATTTGTGGCCGAGACGGTCACCTCGGTATCGCCCATGTGGAACAGTTCGCCGCTGCCGGTTTCGTTGCCGCTGCCGGTTGTAGCGCCGCTGAACGCGTAGGTCAATACTGGTGCAGGGGAACCGGAAGCGGCCACGGTGTACGACACGGGGGCGGTGCATTCATTGGCTGCCGCATTCGCCGTAAGCGGCCCGGCCGGGCAGGCGGAGAAAGACGGGGCCGTTCCCGTTGTCAGCTTCATGGCCCAGATATCAATATCGCCCTTGCTGTCTGCTGTTTTATCACCGGAAATATTGGAACCGGAGGTGCCTGCAAGAAAATAATCGCCCGCTGTGTTTTGCGCCATGGCGTATAATTCGTCTGCGCTGCTTCCGCCAATCGTTTTTTGCCAGCTGATGGCTCCCGAATTATCCAGTTTGAGCACCCAAAAATCATTGAAGCCCTTGTTATTCTCCGTTTTATCGCCAGATATCCCGGAAACAGAGTACCCTCCTGCCAAATAGCCGCCGTCGCTGGTTTGGAGCACGGAATACAAAATGTCGCCATTGGTACCGCCCAGGTCTTTTTGCCATTCAATGGCCAGGGAAGCATCCAGCTTCAATACCCAGTAATCATTATCCCCTTTGGTGCTTTCGGTTTTGTCGCCCGAAATCCCGGAATTGGAATAGCCGCCGATAAAATAGCCGCCGCCGCTGGTTGGCACGGCGGCGCGAATGAAATCGGAGCCGCTCCCGCCAATGGTATTCTGCGCCACGACGGTGCCTGCACTGTTGATCAGTACCAGCCAGTAGTCCCAGGACAATGAATTCTCGGTTTTATTGCCGGAGATACTGGAAAAAGAAGATCCCGCCAGAAAATAGCCGTCGGTAGTAACTGATACAGACCACAATTCGTCAAAATCATTACCGCCAATGGTTTTCTGCCACACGATAGTGCCAGTTTCATCCAACTTGACTACCCAATAATCGAAGATACCAAGGCTGTTTTCCGTCTTGTCGCCCGAAATGCCGGAAGCGGAGGAACCGCCTAGCACATATCCGCCATCAGGGGTTTGTTTAACGGAATAAAGTTCATCGTGTCCACTGCCCCCAATCGTATTTTCCCAAACAATACCACCTGAGGCGTCCAGTTTCACCACCCAGTAATCGTTTCCGCCCAGGTTGTTTTCGCTTTTATCGCCCGAGACGCCCGATAAGGAATAACCGCCCAGAATAAATCCCAGGTCTGTCGTTTGCTGTACAGACTGGAGTTTATCCGTACTGTTTCCTCCGATCGTTTTTTGCCAAAGGATGTTGCCGGAAGCATCCAGCCTGATCACCCAATAATCCCAGCCACCTTTACTGTTTTCCGTCTTGTCGCCTGAGCTATTGGAATAGGAGGAGCCGCCAATAATATACCCGCCATCGCTGGTTTTCTGAACGGAACGAACCTCGTCCCCAAGTGTCCCGCCAATGGTCTTTTGCCACTGGATACTAGGCGTTTGAGCCAAAAGAAGATCAGCCGGATGAATCAGTCCAAAACCGATCAGCAGGAGCGCAAGGCAACGGGGTGCCGAAAAAACAGAAAAGAAAGAATGCCTCTGGGGGAAAAATGGCTGTGATAAGGTGGTCATATTTTCAATTGTTAGCAGGAGATGATTCAGATAGATTGGGGCTCACAGGTCAATTGCATTGGCAAAAATGAACTATTTGGCAGAGAATACCAGCGTAACAAGGGTGAATTTCGCATAATTTCTTTTCTGCGTCCGCGCTTAACGTAACGTGAGTTTTGGAAATATTTAAAGATAAACCTATCCAAAACTCAGTTTAGGGTGCTGCATTGCGGGAAAAAGGAGAGTCCTAATTCAACGCCAGCCCGATCGCCAGCCCGATCCAGGGTTTTTTATGGTAAATCCAGTGTTGCCGGTTGGTGTCCGTGAGGTAGTCCATGCCCAGGCAGATACCGGCGGCCAGGTTGTTGAAACCGGCAAAAGCAGCCACACCCGTTTGCAGGGTCAGGCCGTCGTACTCCGCCTCGACGGCTTGCCGCGTCACCCAGGAGTTGACGGGGGTGGTGCCTATGCCGGCCAGGAGCCCCGCATCCCAGCCCCAATGCCGGTATTTGAGGCGATTTCGCCCCAGGAGGTCTTGCCGGTAACGGAAGGTGAAATAATCCCGCCGGTAACCGCTGTACACGGCGAAATTAAACTGGGTATTGAATTGGGCCGGCAAACCGGCCGTTGGCGCGCGGTATTTAAACAATACGGTGGTCAGGTCGAGGTCGACGGATGTTTTGGCGAGCCGGTAGCGGTAACTCCGTGTAGGCGGCCCGGTTTCCGCGACAACGAGCACCCTTGCTTGTTGCGGGTCGGGCGCACCGGCCGGCGTCAAGGGGTAAATCGTTATGGTGTCGGCCGAAAAGGAAACATACCTTTTTTCCGCCGCTTCGCGCCCGGCACGAACGCGGTAGATGCCGTCGGTCCGTTCATGTTCGAGGATGCCGCAGCTGCCGAGGGTGATGAGCGATAAAAAAAACCAGTAGCGCATAAGCGAATATTTATTGCGGAGATGTTCAATAAAAACGCCGTAATGAAAACAAAGACCTCCGACACAGGCTACCAGTTATTCAGCACAGTCCTTTGACATCCGAGCGCAGCGTGTGCAAACGCAAAGTCCTCCTTACAGGAACAGATACGCACAACCTGCCGCCGCCTATGCCCCCATTTCAAACCTTCCGTCAGCATGCCGGGCGAAGCGCCCTTCCGTGCGGTCGTGCACCTGGTCATACCGCTTCCAGGGCCAGCCGCCGAACTGGGTAGCGTGGTAGTCCTCAAACGCCTGCTGAATTTCTTCCTTGGAATTCATCACAAACGGCCCGTACTGGATCACAGTTTCGCCGATAGGCTTGCCTTGTAATACCAGTATGCGCGCTTCATCCCCGCCGGCATTGACGATCTCCAGATCGACGGCGGCGTTGACGACTACCGAGTGGTAACGGTCGATAGCCTTGCCGGCGAGCGCAATTTGGTTGCCCTGGTAAAAATAGATCGAACGGTTGATGCCTTTGCTGGCTGCGGGAAGGGTGAACGACGCGCCCGCTTCCATTTTAAGGTTGAAAATAGCCACCTCATTGGCCGGGTCGGAAGCCCAGGAATCGGGCGGCGGCACCGGGGCAGTCTGACCAAGCAAACTTCCGGCAATTACCTCTGCCTCAGTGCTTTTACCTCCGGTGTCGATATGCCGGGGTTTCGGAATTTTGCTGCCCCAAAGCATCTTGAAATGCGGCTGCACCATCTTGTTTTTCTTCGGCAGGTTGAGCCAGATCTGGAAGAGCTCCATGGGGTTTTCTTCGTCTTTTTTCAACAGCGGGAACATTTCGGAGTGTTGCACGCCCCCTCCGGCCGTCATCCACTGCACATCGCCTTCGCCGTAGCGGCCCGAAGCGCCCAACGAATCGGCATGATCGACAATGCCCTGACGGACGACGGTCACGGTCTCAAAGCCCCGGTGCGGGTGACCCGGGAAGCCTGGCACTTTTTTGCCATGGTACATGCGGAAGCCGTCTTTGATGATAAAATCGTCGCCGAGTTGCCGGCCTTGGAGCGACACGGCGGGCCCCATTTCATCGTTGCCTTTGGGGAATTTATCCTCGTGGTGGACGCAAAACAGAAAGGGGTCGAGGGTTTCCCAGGCGAAGCCCATAGGCTTTATGTCGAGCACCGGGTGTGGGTCGGGCGCATCGCCATTATTGCCATTTGTTTTTGATTTGCCGCCCCAGGAGCCAAGGCTGAGCATGGAAATAACTCCAAGTGAGAATTTGGCAATAAAACCTCTTCTGTTCTCTTTGATTGCATTCATTGTCTTACTTCAGGTTTTTAAATTCATACAAAGGAGTGCGTGAAATAACGCGAGGAGCCGGATTTTGTTTAGCTCCCCTGCTGTCCAAAGTCTTCGCCGAACAGCACGTATTGCCGAACCAATTACAAACCCATCGCCTGCCCCGCGATCCACCCGCCCGTCCAGGCTGCCTGGAAGTTGAAGCCGCCGGTGATGGCGTCTATGTCGAGGACTTCTCCGGCAAAATAGAGTCCGGGGAACAACTTGCTTTCAAAGGTCTTGAAATTGACCTCGCGAAGGTCCACGCCGCCGGCGGTAACGAACTCTTCTTTGAAGGTGCTTTTGCCCTGTACCCGGTAAACGCCCCCGCTGATTTCAGTGCCGAGCGACTGCAGGCCCGCCTTGCCCGCATCGGCCCAACGGAGCTCCGGGGCGATCCCGGCAGCGGCGACCAGGCGTTCCCATCGGCGCTGCGG
>CAYVDV010000209.1:2386-9024 GCA_964450465.1 uncultured Saprospiraceae bacterium | reverse complement strand
TTTACCGCCTTGTACTCATCGCGTTCCCGCACATCGATCAGCTGGAAAGGAATGCCCTCGTCCTGCCAATGGCGCAGCTCAGCCGGGCTGACGGACGGCACATTGGATTGCAGGCCACAAAATTCTTCATAGTCGATCAGCTCCGCTGGCGGCATCAGATCAGGGTTGCGGTGAAGTTTCAATACGCGGGTGAGCATGGTGGCCGCGTCGAGCACCAGTAGGCGGCCTGCCAGCGGCTCGCCGGTCGCGCTCAGCACTTTGATCACTTCGGTCGCCTGCAGGCTTCCGATAATTCCGGGCAATACCCCCAGGACACCACCGGTAGCGCAGTCGGGCACCAGTCCCGGAGGCGGGGGGGTGGGAAAAAGATCGCGGTACTGCACGCCGCGTTGCCCGTCCGGCCCCGGGTAGTTGAACACCGACACCTGTCCTTCGTAGCGAAAAATAGAGGCATAGACGTTCACCTTGCCGGCAAGTACACAGGCGTCGTTCACCAGATAACGCGTCGGGAAATTATCGGTGCCGTCCGCCACGACATCGTATTGCGCTATCAAATCGAGCGCATTGTGGCGCGTCAGACGCAGGGGGTAAGCATCCACCTGAATGTGCGGGTTCAGGGCCAGCAGACGTAGGCGGGCCGCTTCGGCTTTCAATTCGCCCACATCGGCAAGCGTGTACAACACCTGCCGCTGCAGGTTGGACGCATCTACCCGGTCAGGGTCAACAATACCGATGCGGCCCACGCCGGCAGCGGCGAGGTAGAGCAGCACCGGGCTTCCCAGGCCGCCGGCGCCCACTACGAGCACGCTGCCCTCCTTCAGCCGCCGTTGGCCCGCTTCGCCAAAACCCGGCAGGGCAAAATGGCGCGCATAGCGCTGCCGTTCATCCGGTGTAAATGCGCCTGGATCGGCGTTTTCTTCCATGCTCTGATACAACTGTAGTAACTTTGGGTGGTATGCGTGAATATATAACAGAAATCGATCGTTGGCTGTCCGAAGGTAAGGCATTTTGCACTGCCACGGTGGTCAAAACATGGGGCAGCGCCCCGCGTCCAGTCGGCGCCATGCTGCTGATCGGCCCTGAAGGAGAAATGCTGGGCTCGGTATCGGGCGGTTGTGTCGAAGGCGCAATCCTCCGGGAAGCGCGCGGAATAAGCCCGGAAACACCTGCCAAATATCTGAAATATGGCGTTTCCGACGACGACGCCTGGGCTGTGGGGCTCAGCTGTGGCGGTACGATCGAGGTATTCCTGGAACGCTTTGCAGCACTCGATAATCCGGCGATCTGGCAGGTCCTGCGCGACTGCCTCACCCACAACAAAGGCTGTACCCTGCTCAGCAGGATCTCCGGCCCCGGCAGTGCCCACCTGCTCGTACTCCCCGACGGCCAAACCGCGGGCCCGCTACCCCCCGGCACGCTTGTCGAACACGCACTGCGCGCATACCGCGAACGCAAAAGCCAGGTAGTGGAACACGGAGCGGAGCGCTGGTTCGCGCAGGTATTTCCGCATAAACTCCGCCTGATCATCACCGGCGCCACGCATGCCACGGCCGAGTTGGTGCAGCTCGCACAGTACTTCGATTTTGAAACGATCGTGATCGACCCGCGCAGCGCCTTTGTGCAAAACACCCATTTCCATGCTCTGCCCGACCGCTTGCTGGAAGCATATCCGGCCGAAGTGCTCGCGGAATACGAGCCCGATGAATACACCTTCGCCGTAGCCATGGCCCACGACCCAAAGATCGACGACCAGCTGCTCCATTTGCTCTTGCCCACCCGGGCGGCCTATATCGGCGCCCTTTCGGGCAAACGCTCGCAGGAGCAACGCCGCGAGCGGCTCCGCAACGCCGGGTTCAGCGACGAAGCGATCCAGCGCATCCACGCACCCGTCGGCCTGCCCATCAAATCGAAAGACGCCCGGGAAATCGCCCTGAGTATTGTGGCACAAATGATCGCCGTGAAAAACCAGTATTCCTAACCATTTCATCGCCATGCCGGACAAGCGTCTTTCCCTGTATCACGGAGTTATCCTGGCTCACAACCAGGCGCCCTTGTTTTTTGAAAAACGTCCGGACGCGCAGTACGCCGTCGAAGCCAACAACCCGCTCTGCGGCGACAAATTCACCCTGTACCTGGATATTGAAAACGGCAGGATCGCGCGGGCTACTTTTCACGGCTACGGTTGCGCGGTATCCAAAGCATCGGCTTCGGTGCTCATGAAAAAAATCCAGGGGCGATCGCTGGAAACCGTGCAAACGACCGTCGCGGCATTTCTGGCCGCCCTCCAAGGCGAACAGGCGCCGCCCGAAGCTACGGTGGACGAGGAATTCCTTGCCTTCCTCCCGGCCCGGGACTTTCCCGGCCGCTTGCAATGTGCCGTGCTGGCATGGCAGGCGATGCGGGAATGGATGGATGCTAAAAGGTAAGGATACGTTTATAAATCCATGCTTGGATGGCTATGGAGCCGAGACGGCAATTCCCTTTCCCGCTAAAAACCCGCGCAGTGCAGAGGCAAAAGCCACTGCATGCGCTCCGTCGCCGTGCAGGCAAATAGTTTCCGCCTGAATGGGCACCCGTGTGCCATCCACTGCAGTCACGCTATGGTGTTGCACCATATCCAGCACTTGTGCCAGACATTTTTCCTCGTCCCGGATCAAGGCGTTGGGCGCGGAGCGGGGCGTCAGGGAGCCGTCGGGCTGGTAGCTCCGGTCGGCGAACACCTCGCTGGCAGTGCGGAGACCAAGGGCATGTGCAGCCGCTATGGAAACACTGCCGCTCAGCCCGTACAGTATCAGTCCGGGATCAAACTCGTAAACGGCCCTGGCAATGATCGCGGCCAGCTCGGGGTCTTTCGCACTCATATTGTACAGGGCGCCGTGGGGTTTTATATGGCGCAGTGCTCCGCCCGCTGCCCGCACGATCCGGTCCAGCCCCTCCAGTTGCGTCCACACCAGCTCGCGATAGCCCCGGGCGGTCAGTTGAACTGGCAGGCGGCCGAAGTTTGCCCGGTCGTCAAAGCCGGGATGGGCGCCGACGGCCACTCCGTGTTCGAGGGCAAGGCTCACGGTAATTCGCATGGTTTCGGCATCGCCGGCGTGCCGGCCGCAGGCGATATTGGCCGAAGAGATCAGCGGCATCAGTGCCGCATCGTTGGGATAGCCCTCGCCGAGGTCGCAGTTTAAGTCTATGGTCATGGCTTTGAAATCACGCATTAAAATCAGGATGACGTCTCCGCCAGCCGCAGCGCACAAGCTACCTGTAGTTGCCGCAGTTCTTGTTGCTGGCCCTGCAAGGCAGTAAATGCAGTTTCCAGCGACACCTGCTGCAGCCGGAAGGACTGGCCGGGCCGCAGCTGCGCCAGCCGGGGCAGGTCGGCGCGGATAACCTGTCCGATCCGCGGGTAACCACCGGTGGTCTGACTGTCGGCCTGCAAGATAATCATTTGGCCGCCGGGCAACAATTGGATGGTACCGCAACCAACCACCGAAGAGAGCAATTCCTGCGGGCGGCTCAAGGTTAGCGCAGGCCCATGCAGCCGCAGCCCCATACGGTCGCTTTGCGATGCAGGTCGCCATTGGCTTTCCGCCAGCAGCTCCGCAGCGACCGGGCTTAGCCAATCGTACTCCGGGCCGGTGCAAAAGCGAATATTTTCACCATCGCCATAAATGCTTTCGACACGGACCTGCCAGGGCAATGCATAGAAGGTAGTGCCGGATGAAAATTTCGCGGCAAATTCGTTTTGCCGGAAGGGCAGTTCATCGCCCGTCTGCAGCGACCGACCCTGCCAGCCGCCCGCCCGGACCGTCTGGTTGGTACTGCAGCTGCCCAGCCAGGGCCTCAGGTCGAAGCCGCCCTGCACCGCGAGGTAACAACGCATGCCGGAGCGCAGTTTCCCAAAGGACAGCACTGCGCCAGCCTTTACCAGCACCGGCTGAAGCAGGGATACTGCCTCTCCGTCGATGCGGGGGGCAAAGTCGGCGCCACTCAGAGCGATCAGCGCATCGGCGCCAAAACGCAGCACCGGGGCTGGAAAATGCAGCTCCAGGGCGGCTTCCCCCGCCGGGTTGCCGGCCAGGGCATTAGCCAGAGCCAGTGCAAGGGGATCCATAGCGCCGGAGGGGTTGATGCCCAGTTGGGCGTGGCCGAAGCGGCCG
Source organism: uncultured Saprospiraceae bacterium (assembly GCA_964450465.1). Taxonomy (GTDB): domain Bacteria; phylum Bacteroidota; class Bacteroidia; order Chitinophagales; family Saprospiraceae; genus M3007. The sequence continues at coordinate 4,870 of CAYVDV010000209.1, read as the reverse complement.
AAGTCCTGGATACTGTCCAACACCCCTGCTTTTTGTACCAGTAGGCTCATGCCGGAATTTGCATTTGGTGAAACAGCGCGCGGGAAATCGGTATAAACCGCACCCGGTCGCCGGGGCGCAACAGGGCGGGTTCGGCACGCGCGGGGTCGAACATGCGCAGCGGCGTGCGCCCGATCAGGTTCCAGCCGCCCGGGGAATCCAGCGGGTAGATGCCCGTTTGCTGCCCCGCGATACCCACGCTGCCGGCCGGTACAAAGGGCCGCGGCTGCTCCTGGCGCGGGGTGGCAATTGCCGCATCTACGGCGCCCATGTAGGCAAAGCCCGGCAAAAATCCGAGCATGTACACCCGGTATTCCTGTTCGCTGTGTCGCTGTACGATCTCCTCCGTGCTCAGTCCGCTCCGTACCGCCAGAGCTTCGAGATCGGGCCCCAGATCCGGATCGTAACACACCGGAATCTCTAGCAGCCGCCCGGGATCCCCGCTTTCCTGCACCGGCTTTTCAAGGATTTTTTCGATTTGTTCCCGCAGCACTTCGAACGGTTGGCGGCCGGGAAAGCGCTTCAGCAGCTGTACGGCGTCGTATGCTACGCCAAGCGAGCTGTAGGCCGGGACCAGATCAAGCACGCCCGGCAGCGCTGCCGACCGGAGCTGCCGGAATGCCGCCAGTACCCGGGCATTCGTATCTGCGTTGATGCCGCCGCCCCAGTCGAGGAGGAGAAACTGGTCGGCGAGGGGGATGCAAAGGGGAACGGGTTCAGTCATGCCTATGTGCGGATTTTTGAAGGATCAGGCAAAAACAACCCCCAAACATAAAAAAACCCCCGGTGGAGGACCACCGGGGGCTGAGAATTTTATCAATCAAATATCAGACTCGCTTAGGCGATTTTGACATCTATTGCATTCATTCCTTTTTTGCCACGCTCCGTGTTGAAAGTGACCTGATCGCCTTCGCGAATGTTGTCGATCAAACCGGTGACGTGTACGAAGATTTCCTCCTTGGTGGAGTTGTCAACAACGAAACCAAATCCTTTGGATTCATTGAAGAACTTTACTGTTCCAGTGTGCATTGAAAAAAATTGAAAAAGTTAAAAGGACAATGTGTCCGGTACAAAGGTACGGGTTTTATTTATAAATAATTGATTTTCAATATTATTAACAAAAAACAGGCTTCGATGGTACTAATTTCGGCTGGCGGCGACCATTTGTTGTGCGGAATTCATGGCCGGTTCCGGCATTTAAATTGGAATGCCCGGCCGAATTCCCCGATTAATTGCACAGCGGCTGCTTTTCGGCATTTTCGGGCAGGCCCGGCGCAAAACCGCATTGTTCCGGCATAAACAGTCCGTATTACAATTGCCAGGTAATACCATTGCGCCAGGCATAGGTTTCGGCCGGCGCCCCGGGCGGCAGGTTTTTATCGATTCCGTAGGAAAAATCGACGGTGAAGGAAATCTTTTTCGTCAGCCCCAGCTTTAACAACCACTCGGTGCTGAGGCGGTAGTTGCCTGCCAAACCCCATACCGGCTGCCAGTAAGTGGTGCCGATGAGCACGCTTTGTTTGCCGGCACGGAAAGTGAAAGACAGGTAGTTGCTGGAGCGATGCCAGGACTGTGTGGCGTAGGGTTCGGAGAAACGGTTTTGTTCCCAGAGCCAGGCGGTACCCAGATACACGCGTTGCCGCCCGTCGGCAGATTTGAGCAGGCGCCAGCGCAGGCCCGTACCGGCAAGGCTGCGTTGCTGCAACAATTGCAGGGGGCTGGTTTGCAACTGGGTGAAAACTTCCCAGGTACACGCGTTGCCGAGTTTGTAGTTGTAGCGCAGGTGGGCAAAGGCCTGTTTGGAAAAATCCTGTTCTCCGGCCCGCAGCAGGTTGAGATTAAGCAGGAGCAGAACAAGCTGCGGGTCGCGCTTGTACTCCACTTTCGACTGGCCCTGCAATTGCAGGCTCTGTTGCCGGACTTTTACCAGTGAAGCGCTGCCGCGCAAATAGCCGTACCAGTGCGTGGAGTCGTTGGTACCCGTGATCCGCTGCTCTTCGATATTGACAATCTGGGCCGGCAGGGAATAGCACCACAAGAGCACCGGCCATGATAGCAACAAAAGGGTGCGGGCAGTTTTCATGAGGGCAAAATTAAGGATTTACCAATTTGTTACTTTTCCATGGTATTCAACGCCGCATACTCCTGTTGGATCACCGTCAGGAACTGGTCGAAACTGCCGCCGGTGTAGCCCAGTTCCCGGGCTTTCCGGAAATAGCGTTCGGCCTCGTCCATCCGGCCCAGCCCTACTGCAGCGGCAGCAAGGTTGAAATACGGCTTTGGATACTTGGGGTCAATTTTTAGGGCCCGCTCCAGGTGCTCCCGCGCTTCTTCAAATTGCCCCTTTTCAATCCGGATGGCGCCCAGATTGTTCCAGGTCATCGCCTCCAGATCGTGCGAATAAATGCCGATACTCCACCAGATCAGGTGTCTGATCCAGGGGCG
>CAYVDV010000209.1:0-2286 GCA_964450465.1 uncultured Saprospiraceae bacterium | reverse complement strand
ACGCCCGTGCAGCCAAAACAACACCACAAAAATGGTGAGCAGCAGGAGCGGGTACAACAGTTTGCGGAGGGTGGTTCGGTTCATCATGAGCCGATAAAGATAGGAACAAAAACCGGTATTAATGGACAGTCACGGACTCATTTTCAGCACCCGCAATACCTTGCCCGGCATACCTTCTGCCGCCAGGTGCAGGAAGTAGGTACCGTTGGGGAGTTGCGCAACCGGAAATTCGAAGCGCTGCGCTGCGGCGCCGGTGTGCAACGCGCTTTCCAGTACGAGTACGCCCCAGGGGTTGTACAGCCGGGCCGACACATCCATGGGTTCCGGGGCAGCTATGATCAGGTGCAGGTCACGGACAGCCGGGTTGGGAAACGCCTGCACTTGAAAGGTTCGGAATGGTTCCTGCACCAGCACGGCGCTGTCGCCGAAGAGGTCGCAGTTGCAACTCGCTGTCATGGCCTCCAAAGCCTTGCCTTCGTTGTAGTCCACGATGTAGGGCCACCAGTTATTCAGGTGGTTGTACTGGTCTTTGCATTGGAAATGCGGGATGTGCCGGTACCACCAGGCGAGGTAATTAAGGTGTTCGCAGTTCCAGGTTGCGCAGGAGACGGTCTCTGTTTCCTGGAACAGGAAGGGATAGCGTTTCCAGTTGGGGGCATAGCTGAGCACTTCCGCCGGGTTGCTGTAATCATAATCGGAGGTTCCGTTGGGCGGGAAGTGGATGTTGCCCAGGTTGGCTTGTCCGGACAGTTTCTGATCGTAGAGGGCAAACGTTTCCCAGCTGTTCAGCGGGAGTATATCGTAACTCCAGCGGCCGAATACCTGCACCATAGCCGATTCGGTGCGGTGGCCGTAGGCGTGCAGGGCTTCCGCCAGGCCGCGTTCGTAGTTGAGCCCCATGATCGGCAGTTGGTCCGTGCAGGCATTTCCGCTGAGCGGAGGAGAATTGTACCAGAAAGCGCCGTTGCCGGTAAGGGTGCTTTCCCAGGTACCGATGAACGGCATGCTGTACACCCACACTTCGTCGATCTCGCCGGCATCGCTTTGCGTGCAAAAGTCGTAGTGGGCAAGCATCGCGTTATAGTCGAAATGCGATTGCCCGAGTTGTTCGGCGATATAGTGCAGCGTGGTCCAGCCAGGCTCGAGAAATAATTGGTAAATAGAATCAACGGAAAGCCGCACCGCTCCAAAGTCGCAAAACAGGCTGTCGGAATCGTAGGTCTGCGCAATCTCGTACTGTACGGCCCCGCTGCTGAAGGCCGTAAGCGAATCGGCCATGGCCTGTGCGAGGTAAGCCGGGCCGCCGACAAAGGACCAGAAGCGCTCGGAAAAGCGTTGTCCCCCGGCAGCCGCAATCGGCGGATCGATGACGACCAGCGCTACCTTGACCTTGCGCGTTCCGGCATTGCGCAGGGTAAAATCATCGACAACCTTCACCGGAGTCGATGCCGTAAGACCGCTCCAGGAAGCGCCGAGTGTGGCGATTCCGGTACCAGCCCCGGCGGTAACATAGCCTTCATCCGAAACGGTAAACACATTCGCGTCGGAACCCGACCAGACCGGATCTTCCGGCAGCTCGTAGGCGGTTCCCGCCGTGTCGGCAAGCACGGCTTTCATCTGAAAAGCAGCCCCCGGGATGAGCCGCAGCCCGTTGGGCCGGAAGCAGAGTCCGGCCGCCTGAACAGTCTGCGTGGCCGTAAGCGTCCATTCGTTGAGGTGGACGAAATCGTCGCCCTGGGTTCGCTTTACGCTAAGCCGGACGACGCGGGCGCTAAAGGGGGTGTCATAATTTGCCCACACGTCGCTGTATTGCGCGGTTTGGGAAAAGAGCAGCTGGTAGCTGCCGCTTTGTCCGCCAAGGTCGTTGAGGTTATCTGCCGTTTCGAGGGTCCACCAGCCGCCGGAGCCGTGGGAAGTAAGGATAGCCGTGTGGCTGACATGCACCGGATTTTGGAACGCCAGTGTGATGACCATCGGGTTAATGGCTGCCGAGCGGGCCAGCGAAGCCGGGTCGCCGTCGAACACCATGCCCAGCGTACCGATGTCGAATTGGCTGTAGGTGGCTGCCACGCTGCCTTCCTGCAGAGCCAGACCGGTATTGACCGGCAATTCGACGGGAGTCTGGGCGCGCAGCAAGACGGCAGAAAAAAAGAGGGCGGTAAAAAAAGATCGTTGTTTCATGACCAGTCGTTTTTGCTTTTTTCGGGGAAAACAGATTTCCCAAATCTACGAATCACTCGACACAAAAACGATGAGCGGGTTGGGGGGTGGGGGTGATTTTGGTCA
>CAYVDV010000208.1:0-9028 GCA_964450465.1 uncultured Saprospiraceae bacterium | reverse complement strand
GGAACAATGAAGCAGGCTGGCGAAAAGCGAGTGGCCGCGTTGTTGTTCGAGCGGTGCATAATCGCTCTGCGTGTTGCCATCGCCGACGCTGCCGCGCCGGCTGATTGCTTTTGCTTCGTAAAGCATGGTTTCGGCAAAAGTGGTCTTACCGCATCCGGAGTGTCCTACCAGGACAACGTTCCGGATATTACTGGTGTCATAGGCTGCCATAGGCCAAAGAACTGTGTTTGGTTAACGATGGTCGGTTGACGACAGGTGTCGGATGGCAGATGGCCCCGGATTGGCGTTGAGCGTGCAAAATGTGACCATCTGTCACCCACGAACTGCCGTCAACCGTTTATTGTAAACGGGCAGAAAACATAACAAAATTGTCTTTTAGTGAACGATTCTGCTTCGAGGGGTTAATGTAGGTTGCTTTGGCGAGGGAGGGAAAAAAACAGGGGAAATTTTTTAGGGAAAATGCACTTTGTTCCGATAAGCTCTTTTTCGAGGGTGTTTACCCAACGGTGTCACCGATATTTTGGATCTCCCTGAAACACCGTGCGCGGGTATTTTACCGGGGCAATTTTTTTTTTAAAAACCTTTTTCTCCGGCAGCGTTTTCCGGGAGCGCCTCGTTCTACGAACGATTAAGGAACGGCGTGCAACCTTTCACCGGAAAATGCGCGTCCATATTACCCGGTCCCAACCGACAACATAACCATTATTAATCGAATCAACACTGCACACACAACCATGACCGCAACCCTCTCCTACACTTTACTGCTGGCTGCCATTTACCTGATACGCAAATTGTTCACCTTGAAAGAACAAACGGCATGATAAAGCAGCCACCCGGCATTAATTACCCAGCGGGCGTCCCCGGTTCCATACCCGGGACGCCCGCTGTTTTTTAGAATCCGGTTAATTCGGATGTTCCTTATTTCCGCGCCGTTTCAGGTGCGTTGAGCAGTCGCGCTTTTTCAATCAGGTCGCAGAGTTCTTTCCGGTAACCGCCCGGGTCGGTTTTTGCGGCTTTTTGCGCCAGCGCCAGGATGTTTTCGTAGGTGGCCTGACCCTTGTACGCCGAATTGCGCAGCAGCAAACCGAAGCCGGCAGCAGATGCCGCCAGTTCCAGGTTGTTGCTGGGGTTTACGCTGATCCGGTTGGGCACGGTTGTTTCGATCAGCTGGCTGGCGGCGCCGACTTTGGGCGGCTTGTAGCGGAACTTCACGACCAGCAGTTCATTGCTGGCGGATGCGGCGGTGAGTTGGGTTTGCTGGTAGCACATTTCGCCGTTTTTCAAACCGAGCGGCAGGGGTTGCCCGGCGGGTACGATCTCGTAAAGGGCTGTTACGCGGTGCCCTGCGCCGAGCTCGCCGGCGTCCTTGGTATCGTCTTCAAAATCCTCGCGGGCCAACAGGCGGTTTTCGTACCCGATCAGCCGGTAGCCGACCACCCAGGCGGGGTTGAATTCGAGCTGGATCTTGACATCCTTGGCGATGGCGAACAGCGTGCCACCAAATTCGCTGATCAGCACCTTTTTGGCCTCGGCCAACTGATCGATGTAAGCGTGGTTGCCGTTGCCCTTGTCGGCCAGTTGCTGCATCTTGGCGTCCTGGTAATTGCCCATGCCAAATCCCAACACGGTTAGAAAGACGCCGCTCTCGCGTTCTTTTTCGATGAGCTTGACCAGCTCGCCCTCGCTGCTCACTCCTACGTTGAAGTCCCCGTCGGTACACAATACCACGCGATTGTTCCCGCCTGCGATAAAGTTGCTGCGCGCCACCTGATAGGCCAGTTGGATACCCGCCGCGCCGGCGGTGCTGCCGCCGGCCGAAAGCCGCTCAATAGCGCCTTTGATGGCGGCCTTGTCGCTTCCCGGCGTGGAGGGTAGCACCAGCCCGGCCGCGCCGGCATACACCACGAGCGCCACGCGATCCTGCGGACGCAACTGGTCGGTAAGCATGGCCAGCGATTGCTGCACAAGCGGCAGTTTGTTCGGGTCGCTCATGCTACCCGACACGTCCACCAGGAATACGAAATTTCCGGGCGGCAGTTGTCCGGTCTCGATCTGCCGGCCTTGCAGCCCCACCAGGAGCAGGTGGTGTCTGGGATTCCAGGGGCATGCAGCCAGTTCCGTCGTTACCGAGAAGGGATCAGCGCCCGTCGGCGCCGGATACCGGTAATCAAAATAATTGACGAACTCCTCGATGCGCACGGCATCGGCAGGCGGCAAGTGCCCCTGCTGGAGGAAACGCCGGGTATTGCTGTAGGAGGCGGCATCCACGTCAATGGAAAAGGTCGATACGGCATTGGCGCGGGCTTCCAGGAAGGGGTTTTCGTAGATCGGGGCGTAGGTTTCGGCGCTGTAATCTGACGGCGGGGTAGTGTCGCGGGCAATGCGGTCATAGCGGTTGCCAAATATTCCGGCTTTCTTTTTTGCCATTGGCGAGGGGCTCGAACGGGAGCCTTTCATCTTTGCGGAACCAGCACTGACGGAGCTGGAACCGGCCGTAGTAGCCACGATGGCGTTGGCGCTCCGGGTGGGAAGGTTGCGAATCTGTTCGGACGTGAGCGTTTGTCCGCTCATGCTCATGTCTTGCTGGATCAGGGGTACTTTGTATGCGGTCACCACCACTTCTTCCAGCACCGCCCCGGAAACGAGTTGAACATCCAGGGTGTTGACCGTGTTGTCCAGGACCCGGACTCCGGTTGTTTTATTGACCTGATAACCGGTATAGGAGACTTCGACATCATAGGCGCCGGGGTCCAGCGCCACGCGATATTCGCCATTGTAATCCGTGATCGTGCCACGGACAAAATCCGTTCCTTTCAGGATCTTTACCGTGGCACCGATCAGGATCTCGCCCTGATCGTCGGTTATTTTTCCGGTGAGTACCGCATTTTGCGGCGGACGGAACGATGCGGTCGCCAAAAGACCGAGGAGCAACAGGAGGTACGTTTTCATGTTTACGTATGCTTTAAATGTGGGCAAAGGGAGCAATTGCATTAACGGGATGCCTTCCTCTGCGAAAGTGCATAGCGGTAGCGGGATATTTTTCCGGACTTGGTGAACGCTGCTGTTTGGCGGGCGAGTTCGGCGGATAAACAAGCGGCTGATTTTTAATGCCTTGTAAAAACGGCTGATTTTTTTTCAGGGGCAGGCTGCCGAACGCCAAAAAATTACCGACATTCGTTCAATACAGGCAATCCCCTGCACAGGCTACGCGTGCAGGGGCGACATGAACACGATTTAGCGCATTCAAAACACACCATACTATGACCAAAAACATATTTTTTCGCTCTTCAGCACTTTTGGTGCTCCTGTCCCTGCTCGTTTCCTGCAGCGCGGAGCGGCGCTTCCACCGCCGTCTGACAGGCAGCTGGAACGTGGTGCGCTACGAACAGCGCTTTGCGAACGGCGACACACAGGTCTCTTCCGATCTGGGCAGTCTGACTTTTCGAAAAAACGGCAGCGGCGACAACGACCTCGGCGTGTTGACACGGACGATCGCCAAACCCGAAGACCGCGGTTTTTCCTGGAAAAACACCGAAACGGAAGTGACCATCATCAGCCGGAACAGTCTGCTGGCGAAATCCTGGATCGTAATTCAGAATAAACGGTCGTACCAACAATGGAAATCGACCAACCAGGCCACCGTACAAACCATGGAATTGCGCAAGAAAAAATAGCCGCAGGAGCGAATCACCGGGATGCCTTCCCGTAGGACTCGAAAAGGCTGCGCCACCGCATTTGCAGTACACCTAAAATGGCTTCGCGAACAATTTTCAGCGACATTTTGGACTGCCCTTTTTCCCGGTCCTTAAAGGTGATCGGAACCTCGCGCACCTTGAACCCGAGCGAATACGCGGCAAATTTCATGGCTATCTGGAACGCATAGCCGACAAAACGGATCTTGTCGAGGTTCAGCGCTGCCAGTACTGCCCTGCGGTAACAAATAAACCCTGCAGTGGGGTCTGCCACCGGCATCCAAAGGACGATCCGGGTGTACAGCGAAGCGCCGTAGGAAAGAATGATCCGGTCGGCCGGCCAGTTTTGGACATGCCCGCTGCGCACATACCGGGAGCCCACGGCTACATCGGCGCCTTCGTCGCGGCATTTGGCCAGCAGACGCGGCAGATCTTGCGGGTTATGCGAAAAATCGGCGTCCATCTCGAAAAAGTATTCGTAATCGCGCTCCAGGCCCCAGCGAAATCCGGCGATATAGGCCGTACCCAGGCCGAGCTTGCCCCGGCGTTCGAGCAAATGCAACTGCTCCGGGAATTTCGTTTGCAGTTCGCGCACAATATTGGCCGTACCGTCCGGCGAGCCGTCGTCCACGATCAATACATGAAAGGGCTCCGGCAGGGCAAATACCGCCCGCACGATAGATTCGACGTTCTCGCGTTCGTTATAGGTGGGTATGATTACTAGATTAGGCAAGTGTACCGCAATTGAATGGTTAATTTCTGCTACAAGGCAAAAGCAAGAGCAAACGACAGCATGGACACAATGAGCCCGTACATGAAAATATTGTAGCAGATGCTGAGATATCTGTATTTCTGTGCCAGCACGATACCGAGGAAATACAAATCCCGGCTCATGGAACTGTACAGGAATTCGGGATCTTTGAGCATTTCGTTGACCCCCCATTGAAATTCCTCGAGCTGCATATTGTAAAAATTGCCGAAGAAAAGTAGGTTGGCCTTGCGCTGTTTAATGGACTCGCGGGTGACCTTGCCTTCTGTCACTTTGGGACGGGTGCTGAGCGTGGCATAGATCATGGAGCCCAGGCAGGTCGCCAACAACATGCCGGAAGGGATCCCCAACTGCATATTGAACTTGTTGGACTCATCCATAAGTTTCGGGATCAGGTTGGACACCAGGATCGAGATGACGATCGCATTGACCGAAAGCATGAGGTTGGCCTTGCTGTCGGCCATGGAACTCAGGTTGGTATGGGTCCGGTAGGTCGTCCGGTACATCGTTTCCACGCCCCGGCCAAAGCGGGCCATTTTGAGTTCGTTTTCGCTGTCGCGCAGCACTTTTTTGAGGTCGCCGGTTTTATCCTTTTCGTCCAGATAAGCCAGATCCTCCATAGTGGGGGCCTTTTCCGGGTTCAGGCGACGCTTTTGCTTTCTCAGGCGCTGGATATGCTTGCCTTTGCGCTTGTTCAGCATTTCCTGGGCAACGGCGGTATGGTATTCGTGGGTCAGCATAAAATTCAGTTCGAAATCGACCCATTCCTGTTCGCTCATTACAATGCCGCGCGTCAGCGCAAATTCCTGCCGGAGCCTGCCCGTGCGATCCCAGTAAATATCCATGCCCAGATGGCTCAGGTCGGCATCGCAAATAATCTGTTCGGCCAGGGTAAGGGGCTGTTGCGGCACCTTGGTGACCCGGATGTAGCGCTTGATCGCCTCGAGGTCTTCTTCCGAAATTTTACCTTTCAGGAAACGCTCGGCGTTGTTGCAGCTTCGCTCTTCATGGTCATCCGGCCCCTGTGCATAACCCGTATCGTGAAACCAGGTAGCCAACTGCAGCAAAAACGTTTGCTTTTCGTCAAGTTGGCATCCTTCGGCAATCACCCGGACAGCCGCTACGGTCTGAACGGTATGCTCAAAATTGTGAAAAACAAACTTCGCGGGAACATTTTCAGCAAAGAATTGCTGCAAAAATTCTTCTGTTTCCCGGAGTAGCGCAGTCGTGGTTGAACTCATAATGACGGAGCAGTTGACGTGCAAAGGTAACGGATAGTTGGGAAAATCCGGGTTCCCCGTAGCGCATGTTGGGGATTTTGAACGGAAGTCTCCGTAAATACCGCCTGTCGGCGCCCCCTTATCGCAACAAGCGCCCTTTCCAGGTGTAGCGGGGGAGAAACAAACTCAGCAGACCCATGCCGGCGATGTAGGCGATGTGCAGCAGGAAAGCAGGCCAAAACCAGTGCATCAATGCGCGCCGGCGAAAAAAAGCACAGAGCTCCGAAAGGAACAAAAAATCAGCCAAGGCCTTGAGGGCCAGCTGGATCGCCAGCGTCCAAACCAGCGGGGGGTAATAAAAAACCAGCAAGAAATTAGTCACCACTGAACAGCAAAGGAAGAACACCAAAGCCAGCACTGCCTTCACCGTTTTTTCAGGCAATGCGGCGTTTTTAGTGCCCCAGCGCAAACGCTGCTGCACAAATGCGGACAGATCGGGGCAGGCTTCCGTTTGTACGGCTGCTTCAGGGTTTTTCAAAAAAACAACGGAGGCCCTACGGGCAATCTTTTGCAGTATAAACAAATCGTCGCCGGATGCCCGGTCCGGAAGGCCGGAGTACCCGCCTACAGATTCAAATACGGTCTTGGGATAACACAAACTGGCGCCGTTGCCCATGCGATGCCAATCCAGGCCAATCCCGGCGGCCGTGATCCCCATCATGCCGATATTGTCGAGCGCCTGAAAAGCTTGAAACAAGCTTCGCCCCGGACGGAACAATACCGGCGCGGCAATAGCGCCCGGGCGCCGGGCTTCATACAGCGAAACGAGCAGGCGCAACCAGTCGGGCGGCACCACACAATCGGCGTCCGTTGTAACGATCAGCTCGCCCCGGGCCAGTGAAACGCCCTTTTCGATCGCTTTTTTCTTCCCGGCCAGGACTGCACCCGGCACTTCGGCCAAACGGATCAGCCGGACCCGGTCCTGGTATCTTGAAGCAATCCGGGCGGTATCGTCCTCCGAATGATCGTCCAGCACTATAAGCTCAAGCAAGTGTTTCGGGTAAGAAGCGCTCAGGATGGAATCCAGACAAGCGGACAGCTTCGCGGCCTCGTTGCGGGCTGGCACCAGTACCGTCACAGTGGTGAGGGGCAGGTAGCGATCGGGGACGGTCCATTCAGGCAAACGCCGCCAGCTGTGTAAATAAATACCCATCACGCCTGCATAAGCCAGGGCGAGCAGCAGCGACAGGACAATGTAGCCGGTCAGGATCATAAGCAGCGGTGAAATTCCATATTTGCGGCGCAAAACGACACAAATTATTTTGCCTACTTTTGTACGGCACTTGACGGCGGAGCGTTTTATCCCAAACCGCCCCGGTGCAGAGCCCAAATTCACAATACATACCATGTCCGAACCGCAACGTCTTATCACAATAAAAGCCGCGCTGCAGCAAAAGCGCATGCCCGTGTACCGAAAAATCATCCGCTGGATATGGCGGCTGTTGCTCCTGGGCCTGGCCAGCGGTCTGGTAATTTTTCTGATGATCAACTTTACGGCCATCCCTTCCTTCCGCGAGCTGGAGAATCCCAATTCCGCCCTGGCGAGTGAAGTGCTGGCCAACAACGGGGAGGTTCTGGGCCGCTACTTCATTGAAAACCGCGTGCCGGTGGCGTATGAAGACCTCAGTCCGCATCTGGTGCATGCCCTGATCGCCACCGAGGACGAGCGTTTCCGCGAGCACAGCGGCGTAGATGCCAAGGCCGTGGCGCGCGTGGTTGTCCGCACCATCCTCCTGCGCGACCAAAGCGCGGGCGGGGGCTCCACTATTACCCAGCAACTGGCTAAAAACCTGTATTCCGATCGCAATTTTGAGGGCATGAACAAGGCGCAGAAACTGGTAGCCCTTGTGTACCGCAAACTGCGGGAATGGATTACGGCCATTAAGATCGAAAAAAGTTACACCAAGGAAGAGATCCTGGCGATGTACCTCAATCAGGTCGATTTTGTGAATAACGCCTACGGCATCCGCGCCGCCGCGGAGGTTTATTTTGGCACCACACAGGACAAACTCAAAGTGCAGGAGGCCGCTACACTGGTGGGCATGCTCCAAAACCCCTCGCGCTACAACCCCAATACCTATCCAGAACGCTGCATCCGCCGCCGCATGGTCGTGCTCTACCAAATGTGGCAAAACGGCTACCTGACCGAAGCCCAATACGACAGCCTCAAGGTGCTGCCCCTTGATATGTCGCGTTTCAAAAGGGTCACCTTTTCCGATGACACGGCGCCCTATCTGTGCGCCGAGCTGAAAAAAGACATCCAAACCATCCTCGAAGCGCCGGAAAGCCGGAAAAACGACGGCACGCAATACAATATCTACCGCGACGGCCTGCGTATTTACACCACCATCGACCCCGCTTTCCAGCAACACGCCGAGGCCGCCATGGCCGGGCATATGAAGAAAACTCAAAACCGGTTTTTCCAGGTCTGGCGCAACCGCGACCCCTGGACCTACCGCACCCGCGAAACCACCCCGGCAGAAATCGAGCAACGCAAGGACGAGCTATGGAAACTGATCCGCAGCGGCGACCGGTATCAGCAATTATGGCCCTCCTATTTTGGTGAACTGAGCGACGAGATCCAGGATAAATACGAACTCGAACTCAAAGACGCCGACATACTGCGCATGCTCGCAGAAGAAAAAGACGGTAAAACCATAACCCAGTACGTGTCCAAAAACTGGATTTCTCCGGAGGTTGCCGCTACTTACCGCAAGATTATGGACAGTGCCCTCTGGCCGGAAATCAAAAAGCAATGGGCGGCGCTCCAGAAAAAAGTGATGGCGCAATACAACACCAAGGTCAAAATGAAGGTGTTCACCTGGGACAACCCCAAGTTTGAAAAGGACACCCTCATGTCGCCTTACGACAGCCTGCGCTACCACCGCATGTTCCTCCAAACCGGCATGCTCGCCGTAGATCCCACCACCAGTGAGGTCAAAGCCTGGGTGGGCGGCATCAATTTCAAGTATTTCAAGTTCGACCACGTGCGCACCATGCGGCAGGTGGGCTCCACCTTCAAACCCTTTGTGTACGCTACGGCAATTGCCCAACAAAGCATCAGCCCCTGTTATCAGGTGTACGACCTGGCTGTGACCATACCGGCCCACTACCAAAATTTTACCACGATTGCCGACTGGACACCGAAAAACTCTACCGGTACCTATTCGGGCAAACTGCTTACACTAAAAGAGGCGCTGAAAGGATCCGTCAACTCGGTCAGCGCTTTTCTGATGAAACAAATGGGCAGCCCCGAACCCGTGCGCGGCCTGCTCAACAACATGGGC
>CAYVDV010000207.1:0-9045 GCA_964450465.1 uncultured Saprospiraceae bacterium | reverse complement strand
ATTTTTCATGCAGGATCAGGAGGATCAGCGCCAGGCGGGAGCGCAATGGGCGAACATTGAAGACGGTAAAACGGTTGGTCCACACGGTGAACTCCCGGCTCATGACCTCCAACAGGTTTCGACTGAAGAAAGCCGATTCCCGAACCTGATGGTGAAATGTTTCTGCGGGTAAAAAGTCCAGTTCGCCAGCCTCCAATGCAACAGCAGTAAACGGATAAGGTTCACCGGAAATCAGCTGCCGGTAGCCAATGAGATCGCCTGGGGTGTACAGGTACAGGATCTGAAGCTGGCCGCTGAAGTCTTTTTGAAATATTTTCACCTTGCCTTTCCGCAGCCAATACACCCCCCGTGCAGTACTGCCCTGGACAAAAAGCACTTCCCCTTTCCGGACGGCCACCGGTACAAACTCCCGCTGCAGCTTTTTTATTTCCGGCAAGGGAAGCCGTTCGAACACCATGCGGTGATCGAACACAAAGGGGGCAATAACAGCCGGAATATCGGGTGGCGCCTTTTTCATGCAAGGACAAAAGTAGCCTTGTTTCAGATAACTTGAATGATAAAATATTTTGTTTTAAATTTGCCCGAATTCAGCCTATCATTCGACCATGGCAAAAACAAAAACTATTTTCTTTTGCTCCAGCTGCGGCGCCTCCTCCCCGAAATGGATGGGCAAATGCCTCCAATGCGGCGAGTGGAACACGTACCAGGAAGAGATCATTCAAAAAGAAACCATTGCGGAGGAAAAGCGCCGCTCCTGGGCAGGCAACGGCAAGGGCGAATCCCCCCGGGCTACTCCCCTGGGCGCCATCCAGACCGGCGCCACCCAGCGCCTGGCCACACCCGATGGCGAGCTCAACCGCGTGCTCGGCGGCGGGATCGTGCCCGGCTCACTGGTGCTGATCGGCGGGCAACCGGGTATTGGCAAAAGCACGCTGCTGCTTCAGGTGGCTGTGCAATTGCCCGCCAAAGTGCTGTATGTCAGCGGGGAAGAAAGCGAAGAGCAGATCAAGATGCGCGCCGACCGCCTGCCTGAAGGCCGCTCGGACTGCTTTATTCTCACCGAAACGAACACGACCAAGATCCTCCAGCAGGCCCAGGAACTCCAGCCCCAGCTCCTCGTCGTTGATTCGATCCAGACCATGAGTACTCCCCACCTCGACAGCGCCCCCGGTGGCGTGTCGCAGGTGCGCGAATGCGCGGCCGAGTTGCTGCGCTTTGCCAAGGAAACCAATATCCCGGTTTTCCTGATCGGCCACATCAACAAGGAGGGCGATATCGCCGGCCCGAAACTGCTGGAACACATCGTGGATTGCGTGCTCCAGTTCGAGGGCGACCGGCACAATACCTACCGCATTTTGCGCACCCTGAAAAACCGCTTCGGGAGCACCGACGAGATGGGTATCTATGAAATGCGCGCCGCCGGACTGCGCGAGGTCAGCAACCCTTCCGAACTCCTGCTCAGCCAGAAAGACGAAGAACTCAGCGGCTGTGCCGTGGCCGCCACCATGGAAGGACTCCGGCCCATGCTCATCGAAACCCAGGCCCTGGTGAGCAAATCGGTGTACGGCACCCCGCAGCGCTCGGCCACCGGTTTCGATATGCGCCGCCTCCAGATGCTGCTCGCAGTACTGGAAAAGCGCTGCGGCTACTACTTCAGCATGAATGACGTGTTCCTCAACCTCGCCGGCGGCATCCGCGTCGAAGACCCGGCCATTGACCTGGCTATCGTAGCCTCCCTAATCTCCTCCCTGCTCGACGTAAGCATCCCTTCCAACGTCTGCTTCGCCGGCGAAGTGGGGCTCAGCGGCGAGATTCGCGCCGTCAGCCGCATCGAGCAGCGCATAGCCGAAGCCGACCGCCTGGGCTTCAAAGAGATCTATATCTCCAAATACAACGCCAAGGGGCTGAACCTTCAAAAGTTTGGCATCCGGGTGCTTAGCCTGGGCAAGGTGGATGAGCTGAAGCAGGCGCTGTTTTTGTAAATGTCATGAAAAAATTTACCTTGCGTAAAATTTGCCCGACATGACTATACTGACCACAAAGGTGACATATGCCGAATTTCGCAGCATGGAATTCGACGAAGCCGATAACTACCAATACGAACTCCTCAACGGTGAAGTCGTGAAAAAAGCCTCCCCTACCGTTCTGCACCAGCGCATCTCGATGCGACTGCTCACTACTTTTTTAAAGTTTCTTGAACAGCACCCCGCTGGCGAACTCTTTCACGCCCCGCTCGATGTTGTTCTAGACGAATTCAACGTCCCACAGCCCGACATCATTTTTATCCGTCGTACACGATTGACTATCATTGATGAACAGGAACAGATCGTTCGCGGGGCGCCCGATCTGCTGATAGAGATCCTTTCTCCGGGATCTATCCGAAGAGATCGCTTTGATAAAAAAGACCTGTACGAAAGATACGGCATAGAAGAATTCTGGATCGTTGATCCGAACAACCAATCCATTGAAGTATACCAATTAGAGGAGGGAGCATATCAGATCTTTGCTTTTGCTGCAGGCTCGGGCCCTGTTCAGTCTTCAATTTTGGAAGGGCTGATGGTGGAAACAGGGGAGTTATTTGCATAACATTTGCTCGATTTCACTCCGGTACCGAAATTCAAACAAGCTCTCTTAAATACCCGGACTATGAAACTGCTGTTCACTTTGCTCTCCTGCGCTTTCGTGCTCACCTGGCTGCCTAAAAAAAGGCCGGAAACAGTATTGGCGGACCCCGCCGATGCGCAGGCGGTGCTGGATGAAGTCAACGCCTTGCGCGCCAAAGGTTGTCAATGCCCGGGCGGCAAACGTTTCCGTCCGGCGCCTGCCTTGCAGCTCGACTCCCTGCTCGAAAAAGTAGCCCAGCGTCATGCCGACGATATGCAGCAAAACCGGTTTTTCAGCCACGACAGTGAGGACGGCACCATCTTTTCCCGGCGCATTACCCGGGCAGGCTACCACTGGCAGGTGGTCGGTGAAAATATCGCCATGGGTTACCCGACGCCAGAGGCCGTGGTCAAAGCCTGGCGCACCAGTCGCGACCACTGCCCCAACCTCATGAACCCCGAATTCCGGGATATGGGCATCGGCAAGGCCGGGCCATATTGGGTGCAGGATCTGGGCGCGCGAATGGAATGAATCCGACTTTATTATCTTTACCCCAAAACAACCTTTCCATGCCACAACGCGACCTGGAACAACTCACCCGGCATGCCAACCTGGCGGTGCTGGAAGTGGCGGCTTTTTTACGCGAAGAAGCCGGCAGGGTACAACCCGGACAAGTCGAAGAAAAATTTCTGAACGGCCTCGTCAGCTACGTCGATCGAACAGCAGAACAAATGCTGGTGGAGCGCCTCCACCAACTCCTCCCCGAAGCGGCTTTCCTCACCGAGGAAGAAACCGTGGAACAACAGGCTGATGCCGAACTCCAATGGATCATCGATCCGCTGGACGGCACCACCAACTACCTCTACGGCCTTCCGCACTATTCCGTCAGCGTGGGGCTGCGCTCGGCCGGCGAGATGATGGTCGGTATTGTGCATCATGTGCCCAACGACGAACTTTTTTACGCCTGGCGCGACGGCGGCGCCTGGTGCAACGACCTGCCCATCCGCGTCAGTTCGCGCGATACCATGCGTCAGGCGCTGGTGGCTACGGGGTTTCCTTATCACAATTTCAGCCGGGCAGAATCCTGGTTCCGGGGGCTGCGGAACTTCCTCAGTGAAGGCCGCGCCGTACGGCGCTACGGCTCCGCGGCGCTCGACCTGGCCTATGTAGCCTGTGGCCGTTTCGATATCTTTTTCGAATATGGTCTGAATGCCTGGGATGTGGCCGGCGGAGCGCTGCTCGTGCATGAAGCCGGAGGCCGCATCAGCGATTTCCGCGGCGGCAATAATTTTGTGGACGGCGGTGAACTGCTGGCCTGCAATGCACATGTCTATGATGAGGCGCTGTCGATCGTGGGGGCAGCATTTGCAGAATAAATGCTATCGGCTATCCCGCATACCGCCGCTTCCTCCGCCAGAAAAACACCAGGCCAAACAGGCCGAGAAAAACCAGCGGGAGTCCAAGATTGAGCGCTTGCCAGAAGGAGCGCTCCTCATGGCTGCGAATGGTGTCCAGCAGGCGCAGTTTGACCTCTTTGGAGCGCGCCTCGATCACACCGGTCGCGTCGATAAGATATTCGATGGCATTGAGCATCAGCTCTTTGTTCGCGTAGGTTGTATTTTCGAAGCGGTTGTAACCCAGCGGCAGCCACTCTTTCGTTTCGCGGTTGCGAACATAATTGGCCGCTACATCGCCGTCGCTGATCACGATCATCCGGTTGGGCACGCTGACATTGCGAAAGTCCAGTCCTGCCTGTTTCAGCCCCTGCAGCATTTCTTCGGACACCCGGTTTTCGAAGTTGGAGGGGAAAATGCCTTCCAGCAGCACCCCTGTCGTTTGGGGCCCTTTGTTAAAGTTTTCCGGACTGGGTTCCGATTTCAGGATCTCGAAATTCAGATCGATCGGGCTGAACTGCAGCCGGCTGTAGCGGCTGCTCTGCAGCAAGGGCGTTTTGGTGACCGCCGTTTTGGTCCGTATCGTATCCATGGAAGAACAAAACTTCAGTTCAACGCGGTCCAGGTTTTTAACCACCGGATGCCGGCCGGTAGGTAACACGGTAGGGTGGTAAAACCAGTTGAACAGTTGAAACTGCGGGGCATTACCCACCACACCCACCTGCAAGGGGATTTTGCTGCATTCCAGGTCGAGCACCAGATCGGGCTGTATGCGCACGCCGTACTTGAAGAGCATGTCCTCGAGGTTCAGGGGATAATCCTGCGGGATGAAATGGGGGGTGGTGCGCAGGCTGTCCAGGTCGGCATTAAGCCGGTCGATCAGCCAGAGCACCTTGCCGCCCTGCATGACGAACTGGTCAATCTTGAACTTGTCGCGTTCAGAAAAACTGCCCCGGGGTTTTGCCACGATCAGGAGGGCGCATTTGTCCGGGCTGATTTGCACCACGGAGTCCAGGCTGATGCGATCGGTGTCGTAAAACTGGTGCAGGCTGCGTTCCAGATCCGTGGTTTGCAGTTCGTCCAGTTCGCCGTGGCCGCGGGTGAACAGGATCGCCGGCCGGTTTTGGGTCCGGAGTTTTTTCAGGGCGTTTGCAAATTTATATTCCAGGAGGCTCACCGAGTTGTTCACGACTTCGTCGGGATTGAGGGTGGGCGACTGGTTTTCCAGCAGGTTAACGGGCACTTTCCGGTTGCCGAAATGAAAAATCGCTACGGGGTAGATGAGTTGTTGCCGGCTTTCGCCCTGTTCGTTGACCCGCAGGTTGATGGGGGCAATGCCGTCCTCCAGCAGGATCTTTTGCCGCGCCTTTACCGCTTCGCTGTTGCCTTCCAAAGGATCTTCAAACTTGTAATCGATATAGCCGCTCACGGAGCGAAAATCGTCGAGCATTTCACGCGTGGCGGTTTGCAGGCGCTTGAAACCGGCCGGAAACTCCCCTTCCAGCAGCACCTGCACGTAAATGCGGTCGTCGAGCCCCCGGAGCAATTCCCGGGTGGGCTTGGTGAGGGTGAACCGTTTTTCCCCGGTCAGGTCGAGGTGGGTGTAAAACAGGTTGGCCAGAATATTGACAAACAGGACAATTCCGCAAAACAAACCGAATTGAAAGAGTGCCTGAGTTCGTGGTGAACGCGCCATGGAACGGGTGGTTTATTGCAATAAAACGGGGGCAAAGATAGGTTCAAATCCGCGAGACCTGAATAAATTTCCCCTGGCTTACCCGGTATTGGTACCGGCCGATCGTAATCGTGGCGCCGTCAGCAAGCCGGGCCAGGTCTTCGATATCCTGCTCGATGGTATGCACCGAACCGCCGGTTTTGTACGCGATTTCCAGGTATTCTTCATTCACGCCCAGTTCCGTACCGCAGAGGACGATATGTACCGGCACCTTCAGGCCGACCAGCAGGGCCATGTCCCGGACGTCGCTGTAGTTGTCGGCGACAAGGACCAGTTCATCGAGGCCCTTCATTTTTTCGGCTCCGGCCAGCAGGGCCTCCAGGTCGTTTTCGGGTCCGTCGCCGCCATAGCCTCCCCGGGCTGTTTCCTTCATTTTTTCGAGTAGTTGCTGGATGTCTGCGCGCTCGGTGAAGTACAGGCCGCCCGTTTGGCCGATGATCTTTTCTTCGGTGGCCTTGGCGTCGCCGTCGTTGAAGAAGATGTAGCGGTTCTCTTCCCCTTGTACCAGTTGCAGGGCGTGCCAAAGCACCACCTGATCCATGTAGGGCGACATGCTTCCGGTAAGGTCGGTGACGATCACCTTGTTTTTCCAGCGCTCGCGCATGCGGTACAGCGTGGCTTTTACCGCCTCGCCGGTTTTTTCGAAATACTGCGGGTCCTTTGCCAGGGCTTCGCGCTCGCGCACGCTGCGCCGTTTGACGCGATGGATCACCGAATCGGGCGATCCGCCCCATTCCAGTTGGTTCAGGAAGTTGCTTTCCCCGTATTTTTCACTGATCATAGCCAGCGAATCGCGGACCCGCCTGACCAGGTACAGGGAATCGCGCAGGGCTGCCTGGCGTTCGCGTTCGGCCTTGCGCGCAAGCAGGGCTTTGGAGCCGATAGTGTTGAAGGAAATGGTCAATTCGCCCGCCATGCCGTTATTGGGCACATCGTAGCATTTCAGGCGTTCGTAAAATTGGGTGCCGAAGCAGTAGTTTTCCCCCACCGGTAGCACCAGGGTAGCGCGGCCGGCGGCGTTGGTGGTGGCCACATACACCTTTTTTGCCTTTGTTGCGGCAAAATACAATACCTCGCCCTCCAGCGGTTTGTCGTCGAGGTCGAGAATTTTGGCCCGCACCAGCATGCGTTCGCGGGTTGGCGTCTGTGCCGGCGAAACGGTCTGGAACACGGTGTCGTTGCGCAGGGTTTCGGTAAAGGCTTTCGCCAGGTGGGTAATGCTTAGGTTGTAGCGCAGGTACGTGTCGTTGGCTACGTCAAGCGGCTCGATATTGGCTTCGTCGCCTGCGCCGACCTGGTATTTTTTGCCTTTGGGCAGCCGAAAGTACACTTCGCCGTACTTGCCGGTAACGCCCAGCCAAACCCGGCCGGTACCGACCTGGGTTACAAATACTTCCAGCTCCGGGATCTTCCGGCGGTCCAGGTCGTAAACGATAATCCGCACCAGGGCTTCATTTTTTGTGGTTTGAGGTTTATCCGCCAGGTGCCAGTGCTCGCGGATGGTATCGGGGATGGTCGCAGCGTTTTTTTGGGCAAGCAGCAGGTAGGGTAGGGCGCAGAGAAATGTAAAAAAAAGTTGTTTCATATGGGTGCGATACCACCTGTTTCAAGCAGTGGCATTTCCCATAACGCCCTTTTTAAGCGGTAATTTTACGTTGAAAGAGGATTAACCGGGAGAAGGGCTAACCTGTCCGGTCAATAGCCGGACAGGTTAGCATAATTACCTCGCCGCCCGGTTCCGGTCCACCCAATATCCCCACAGGACCAACAGCCATTGCGCGTGGCCTGCCACGGCGATGGCCTTAACGCTGGGCGGCGGAGGGCCAAACAGATTGGCGCCGTAGATTACCAGGAGGAATGTGACCAGCCCCCAAAGGGCATATACCCCCATCGGTTTGATGGCTTTTGTGCTGCGCAGGTAGAGCCAGAAGCCGGCGGTAAACAGCAGCAATTCCACAGCAACGGTGCCGATAACCGAATTCCAGAGCCCCAGGCCAAACCGCGGCCCGTCGCCAAACGCCAGGGGCAGGTCGGGCCGGTGCGCCACCAGATCGAGCAACCAGTGGCTGATTACGCAGGCGCCGAGTATCCAGGCCCCGCGGGGCTCCTTGCGAAGCAGGTAGTACAATCCGCCAATCGCCAGTCCCCACACGCCGGCCATGAGCAGGCTGTGTGAAACAGGGTAATGGACAAAATCAAGCGGCGTGACCGCCGTAATGCCGGGTTGGATCTCTACCCGTTCCACCCCTAACAAGAGCAGGGTGGGCCAAAGCAGATCCACAAATTGTACGGAAAGGAAAAGGGTACCCAGCGATACCCGCGGCGCAGCGGCTTTGGCGCCGAAACCAACAGCAAAATGGCCTAGGAACATGACAGGATCGTTTTTTAGATGTTGTACAATCGGGTTTTCGAACAGATTAATCCCGTTGCAAGGTTACTGAATTTTTCAGAATGCCTTTCCCGAAAACCTTCTCAGACTTTGCCCTTTCGCAGCTCCCTGAAAGTTTATCAGCGATTTTACCGGAAATGAAGCAGCATTCATATATATTAAGGTATCCTCTCATGGATACTTTGATTCGCTTAACCTGAGCAGGGATTTTTCCCTGCAGATTATTACCTAATTAAAACCTTGAACGTATGAACCCGTACCGCCTGCTCCCCTTGTTCGTCCTTCTTTTTTGTATTGTATTATTCCCATCCCTTCCTGCACAATCCCTCCGGCTGAAGTCCGGCAGTATCCGCGAGCCGCTCAGCCTGCCAGCTGGAACCGCCCAGTTCAATCTTTGCGACCTTATCCCCGGGGAGGAATACACCGCCGCACTTGTTGGCTTGCCAGAAGGTGCCAAACCGGAATGGCGGCTCGATGGTTCAAGTCCGGTACGCACAAGCGGCGCAACCCTGCGTTTCCGGGCGGTTTCGAGTTGCCAGGAAATTGCATGTATGCTCGGAAGCCCCCTGCAAGGGTATTTATCGGTATGGGCCGACCGGCCTGTCACAGCCACTGCTGACCGGGGTGGAGCCGTGGGCTTGACCGTACAATATACCAATAACCCGGCCGATCTTATTGCCAATACGTTGTTTGGGAACACCTGCAACGAGATCAGCAATGTCGTATATGAGGGACAAGCCGGCGCCATCGGCGCTTTCTCCAACGGACAGACCAATATCTCCATGGAGGAGGGCATCGTGCTGGCTACCGGCGAAATTTATATTGTGCAAGGGCCGAATGATCAGTCGGGTGCCAGCGCCGGCTATGGCATATATTCTGCTCCCGACTCTAACTTACAGAGTATAACCCAGGGCGCCCAGTTC
>CAYVDV010000206.1:1222-9142 GCA_964450465.1 uncultured Saprospiraceae bacterium | reverse complement strand
GAAACGGCAACGGACAGCGCAACGAAGAAGATGATCCAGTCGAAGTAAAATACACAAGGGTTACTGGTTAGAAGGTTAGAAGGTTACGGGTTGCATCAAAAGGGCAGTCCTCCATGAGGGGTTCCCTGCAACCGAACCTTCTAACCAAAAACCTTCAAACCAGAAACCCTTACAGCAAATCGAGCCTTGCTGTGAGACGACCGGGAATCGATTTTAACATACTTTAAAATCGGTTTTTGGGATGGCCTCTCTCCAAATGATGGAGGGGGGCTTTTTTTATTGTTCAGATTTGCCATCGTGCCCGTTTGACCCGGAGCGGCGAACAACTACAGCGGAATTATGCTTTGGAATAGCTACCTTTGCAAAACCTGGCATCGAATGCTAGTCTATTCCTAACCACATGCGCGACATCACCGACTTAATCGGGAGAATCTTCCTCTCTGCTATTTTCCTCTTCGAGGCCGTGGATTCCACCCTCTATTTTGAAAAAACCAAACAAACCATGAGCGTTTACGGGCTTCACTGGAATCAGGATATGCTCTTGTATGGTGCAATACTGTTTCTGGTGATGGGTGGACTGATGGTTTTGTTGGGGTACCGCTCCACCCTGGGCGCTATTTTACTGCTGATTTACTGGGTGCCTGTCACTTTCCTTGTGCATGATTTTTGGATGTACCCCAAGGATGAACTCCGGATACAGAGCATTCTGTTTATGAAGAATATCGCCATAATCGGCGGGTTGCTGATGCTGGTAGGGAAGGGGAGTGGCCGCTACAGCATCAAACGCTTATTGGCAACAACAAGAGTGTAGGCGTAAATAATTTTGTCATATGCGCAAATGTTTGGTTAATCGTGCTTAATTTTGATGCGAAACCAAAATGAGTATACAGACAATCTGATGGACCCAAATCCTTCGCCTTCGACACCAATTGACACAATTGAATGGGATTACCTGCTGGATTCTGTTCGGAACCACAAATGTGTATTGCTCCTGGGGCCGGAGATCGTACCCGGCTTGTACCTGTTTAAAGAATTGCGGCAGTGGCTGGAAAGTGGAGGCGCCGGCGTTTCTTTGTCCCGCGACGTGGCGGTGCATTACGAGCGCGACGAATTATTTCTTTTTACCGGACCGGATGCCCGCACCCGCGTTAGTGGCCGCCTCGGCCAGTTCTATCAGCAGTTTCTGCACCACTTTCAACCCTTTTATCAAAAAGTCGCCAAACTTCCCTTCCCGGTGGTTATTTCCACCATACCGGATGAGGGGCTCCGGCGGATATTTGAACAGGAAGGTGTGTCCAGTCAGTTTAGTTATTACCACCGCAAAGGAACGCCTAAACCCCATGAGCGGATTATCGCTCACCCCTGGGAACATCGCCTGATCTTCAATCTGTTTGGAAAAACCGGTGAGCGGGACTCGCTGGTGCTCACCCACGAGGACTTGTTTGATTACCTGAAGAGTATCTTGGGGGCCAAACCGCTTTCCGACGATCTGTATATCCACCTTTCCGAAGCGCTGATGGAAGCCGATGACTTTATTTTTCTCGGGTTCCAGTTCGACCATTGGTATATGCAGTTGCTCCTGCGCTTGCTCAATCCCGAACTGAGCAAGGGCCGGCAGTACGCATTCAATCCGGAACTGGCCGATGAAACGCGGATATTTTTTGCCGATCAGTTCAAGGTGGATTTTATCAGCAACCTAAGCCCAATGGAGTTTCTGGACAAATTCTGCCTGTTGTGGGAACAATACGAGCAGCGCTATGCCGAACAGGCGCCGCTGAAACACAGCCTGCGGGATCTGATGAAACAGGGCCAGTTATTGCGAATTTTGGAAAGACTGGAGGAGGTTTTCGGAGAAGAGGGTAATTTAGAACAAACCCAGGCGGTTACCCTCCTGCAGGCCCGGTTCAACGACCTGCGCCAACAGATCCGGGATGGGGTGCTGATGGGCGAACTCTCTCTGATAGAAATGAACCGCATCCGAAAATCAACCCTCGACCTGATCGATTCTTTATCCGATTAAAACACGCCACCAAGCATGAGCGGAATGCAAAACAGATATCCGGGTATTCGTCCGTTTACTACGGAAGAGAAAGACCGGTTCTTTGGGCGGGAAGAGGACGTAGATCGCTTCATTCGCCTGGTCAACCTGGAACAGGTGGTGATCCTGTATGGCAAGTCGGGCTACGGAAAAAGTTCCATGCTGCGCGCAGGCGTATATCCCAAACTGGAAGAACAGAACCGGTATCAGCGCTGGGAGCTGCGTTTTGGCCCCTTTGAATCCTATAAGCCCAGCCTGGCGGACATGACCTGCGATGCGCTTTCAAAACATGCCGATCCTGCACATCCACTGCGGGAAATATTGGGGGACGAGACGACGATCTGGACCAGTTTGAAGACCCAGCAGACTCATAACAACAAGCGCTTCCTGCTTTTTTTTGATCAATTCGAGGAGTTGTTTACCTATCCTGCCGAACAGATCCTGCAATTCAAACAACAACTGGCCGAGGCATTGTACAATGCAGTGCCGGAGGAATTTGCAACGGAACTGGAAGCAGACCCCGGAGCTTTGAATTTCGAACAAGAGGTACTGTTTTATACACCTTTTGAACTGAAGGTAGTCTTTGCGATCCGCTCGGACCGGATGAGCCAGTTAAATACCCTGAAGGATTACCTGCCCAACCTGCTCCAGCATGCCTATGAACTGCGAGCGCTCAACCAAACGCAGGCTACGGAAGCGATTGTCCGGCCGGCGGCACTGGCCCAGGAGGAGGAGTTCAACTCACCGCCCTTCCAGTACGCCCCGGCCACTATTTCCACCATTCTAGCTGCGCTGGATGATGACGATGGGTTTATTGAAACCTCGAATCTGCAAATCGTTTGCCGGCACGTTGAAGAAAATATAATAAAACCAGCCTTGATTGCCGGAGCCTTGCCGGATGAGCTCCACATCACACCTGAAACGCTGGGCGATGTAAAAAGAATATTTCAGGATTTTTACGAGAATACCTTACACACCCTCAGTGCGGGCGAACAAGCAGTTACCCGGCATATTACGGAGGATGTGCTCGTCAGTCCCGATGGAATACGGCTGCCCTTTGCCGAGCAGGCCCTGTTGGCCGAGCCCGGCGTCACCCAACTCCTGCTGGACCGCCTGGTTTCTGCCTCATTGTTGCGAATCGAGCGCGACGAGCAGGGGCGGATGATCTATGAGATCAGCCATGACACCCTGGTGGCGCCGATCCTGGAGGCTGCCAAGCTGCGCCGGGAAAGCGAACAGATGGAACGTCTGCGCCGGGAAGCGGAAGAAGCACGGCTGCGGGAGGCAGAGGCCCGTCGCCGGCAGCGCCGCGCCCGTATATTTGCCGCCGGAGCTATTGCATTGGCTTTGTTTGCAATGGGCGCCTTTTTCTGGGCCTTGCGGCAAACCCAGGTTGCACGCGCCCAAAGGCAAATCGCCCAGGAACAAACCACCCTGGCCAACGAAAACGCCGATCTCGCTCATAAAAAGACCAATGAAGCCGAAGCCAATGCGGAACGCGCCCGCCTGGCCTTGATTGAAGTACAACACCAAAAGGATGCTACGGAAGAGCAACGGCAACTGGCAGAAACGAATTATCACGATGCCCAAAGAGCACTGGAAGCGGTGCGAAAAGCCAATGTGTTGGTAGTCGATGTCCTGCTGAATAAAGCCCGCGAGGAAATCTATCATCTGAATTATGACAATGCCCTTGGGATTTTGGAAAAAGGGCTTGGGCTTGGCGTCAGACAAACCGAACTGGCTCACAGTCTCCTTGAGTTGGGTTATTTCTTTGGGGAAACCGGAGCGTACACGCGTGCCAAAAATGTGCTCCTGCGCTGCGACCAGCTGCTTACCAACCAGTCTGTTGATCATCTGCTGAATCAAATCGTTCCACAAAAAGGAGAACAAAACCGGCAATTTATCCGAAATGCCGTCCAAAAACTGGATCCGGGTTTATTTGCCTCGTACGAACAACGATATTATCCCGAACTCTTGCCGGTACCAGGCGGCTCCTTCCTCATGGGCTGCGATACGATGCTGGAGCCGGATTTCCGGGATTACAGCAACCGCTCGGTTCTCGAAGATGAACTGCCCCGGTTCCGGGTTGACCTGCAGGACTTCCACCTTGGTCGTACGGAAATGACGTTTTGGCAATATTTTATCTATGCAACCAGCCAGGGGATCGACATTATTAATAAAAAACGCGCTGCATTTCCCTGGGGCCTGGATGGCGATAACCCGGCCGTCAATGTAAGCTGGTTTGACGCAGCCCATTATGCTAACTGGTTGTCCAAACGAATGGATAAAGACACGGTTTACCTCTTTTCCAACTACCGTAAAGAGGTTTGGCAGGGTGGCGATGTGGAGTATGACATGTGGGACGTCAGCATCCGGTATGAGGCGAATGGCTTTCGCTTGCCTACAGAGGCGGAATTTGAATATGCCGCAAAAGGCGGAGCCAAACCGGATGGCACGCTTTATTCCGGAGGAAATGAAATTGATTCTTTGGGCTGGTATTTTCAGAATTCCAACGACCGCTCCCATCCGGTAGCGCGAAAAACCCCCTCAAAATTGGGGTTATACGATCTGTCCGGAAACGTTTGGGAGTGGTGTAACGACTGGATCGGTCCTTATCCCGCCGAAGACCGGCAAAATTATGCAGGTTTGGAATCCGGGGTTAAAAAAGCCCAACGCGGAGGCTCCTTCGATGACGAAAATTTCAATTGCAATGTCAACGCCCGGTATGCCATGCGCCCCTGGGGCTTCTATTATTGGTCCGGCTTTCGCCTGGCTCGACGTCCGTAATGCCTCAGGTGACTTTCACTTTGCGTATGATCTGCGAAAAATAGGCCGGGAAGAAGCGTTTCAGGTAAACGCCTAACACTTCCTTGCCGCCAAACCAGACTTCTTCCTTCCCCTGGCGAATGGCGCGCAGGGTGCGGCGGGCGGCCTCTTCAACCGGCATGCCCTTGTCGGTGGCCTCATCCATAGTACCCTGCGCCTTTCCGGAACCGGTAATGGCGTTGATGCTGATGTTGGTCCGGACAAATCCCGGGCAGATCAGCGTGATGCGAACAGGCGTATTACCGAGCTCGGCCCGGAGGCTGTCAAAAAAACCGTGCAGCGCGTGCTTGGAGGCGGCATAAGCCGATCGCTGGGGCGATCCGAATTTTCCGGTCACGCTGGTCACCGTAACGATATGCCCCAGCTGATGGGTAAGCATACTGGGCAGCAGGGCCTTGGTGAGGGCTATGGTGCCGAAAAAGTTGATATTCATCAGATACTTGTCCACCTCAAGCGTAGTATCCAGCGCAAGGCCTCTTTGCGAAACGCCACCGCAATTGATCAGGATATCCACTTTTCCGACCTTTTGCAAAACTCGGCCGGCGATACCCGGAATAGCCTCATGCTGTGCCAGGTCAAGCGTCTGAACCAATACGTTTCCGGCCCCCTTAGCCCGGGCCGCCACAGCTACGCGTTCAAGGTCGGCTTCTTTCCGGGAAGATAAAATGAGCTGGGCTCCCTCTTCCGCCAGCGCATAGGCCAACGCTTCACCAATACCCGACGATGCGCCGGTAATCCAAATCCTTTTTTGATAGAAATAATCGTGTGCCATAGAATATGCCTTATGTCGATGGAGCAATTAGGCGTTATGCGCCATTTTGTCGTTCGGAAAGATAAAAATGCCACAAAAACCGGGTGCCTACGCTGCGCCAGGGGCGCCAGTGTTGGGTTTGTTGGACAAAGTCATCGTGTTTGGGGCGATGGGCCAGGCCATTTAATACCCGGAATGCCTCCTGCATGGCGATGTCGCCTTTGGGGAGAATATCGGGGCGCAAAAGACATTCGGAAAGGTAGATGTCCACGGTCCAGTCGCCGACGCCCTTGAGCCGTTTGAGGATCTCCCGTACGGCATCGTCCGGAAGATCGGCCAGGTGGTCCAGATTTAGCCGGTTTTCACGGATTTCTGTGGCCAGGGAGCGCGTATACCGTGTTTTTTGCCGGCTGAATCCGATCATACGCAGGGTGTCATCGTTCAATGCCAGGAATCCCTCCGGCGTGATCTGTCCCATATGCTCGCGCAAACGCCGGAAGGCGGCATTGGCGGAAGCCAGGGAAACCTGTTGCTCCAAAATAATATGGACGAGGGTCGCAAAACCCGGATCGCGGTCCCAAAGGGGAGGGTAGCCGTATTTCCGCAGTACCTTGTCCAGGGCAGAATCCCGTTGAGCCAGCCAATGCGAGGCTTCCCGGAGCAACTTCTCGTCAAGTTTCTGTATCATTGCTGCAAAGAACAACAAAACTACGCTTTCAACGTGAAAATCGTTACGCTTACCTTAAATCCCGCGCTGGATAAGAGCACGGCGGTGGCACATTTGTCGCCGGAACAAAAGCTGCGCTGCTCTGCCCTCCAGCTCGATGCCGGCGGCGGGGGCATCAATGTTTCCAAAGGCATCCGCAAACTCGGTGGCGACAGCACAGCCGTATTTCCCGTCGGCGGGCACAATGGCCGGCGCCTGAGCGAACTCGTAACCGAAGCCGGCATACCGGTAGAAACCGTCCAGATCGCCGGCGAAACCCGGGAAAATTTTTCCGTACTGGAAACCGGCTCCGGTGCGCAATACCGGTTCACTTTTCCCGGTCTGCCGCTTACGGAAAAGGAAGCCGATGCCTGTCTGGATCTGGTGCGCCAACTGAAGCCGGAGATCTTCGTGGCCAGCGGCAGCCTGCCGCCCGGGCTGCCGGAAACCTATTATGAAAAAGTGGCGGCATTCGCCAAAGCAATCGATACGCGCTTTATTCTCGACACCTCCGGAGCGGCTTTGCTGGCTGCCGCCGACGAGGGGCTGTATCTGCTCAAGCCAAATCTGGCTGAACTCAGCGCTCTGGCAGGCGTACCCAAACTGGAGATCAATCAGGTGGATGATGCCGCGCTGGATATTATCCATCAGGGCAAATGCGAAATCGTAGTGGTTTCCCTCGGCCCCCAGGGGGCCCTGGTCGTCACCCGCGACGGGTTTGAGCATATCCCGGCGCCCACAGTAAAAAAACAAAGTACAGTAGGCGCCGGCGACAGCATGGTTGCCGGTATGGTCTGGGCGCTCAGCACCGGAAAAACACCCCGGGAAATGGCACAGATCGGCGTCGCCTGCGGCACCGCCGCTACCATGAATCCCGGCACCGAATTGTTTCACACAGAGGATGTCTGGCGCCTGCACCACTGGATCATAAAATATGGCGAACGCTACCGGATCACGGATTTTTAAATCTTAATTTCAATGCTTATTTTTGCCCGCCCCATTTCCATTAGCCTCGTCTTATGATAAATTTGATTCTTTTTGGTCCTCCGGGCTCCGGTAAAGGCACGCAAGCAGCGCATCTGGTAGAAAAGTACCAGCTTGTCCATATCAGTACCGGCGATCTTTTTCGCTATGAAATGGGGAATAACACACCTCTAGGCCAGCAAGCCAAATCCTATATCTCAAAGGGCGAGCTGGTGCCCGATGAAGTTACCATCGGCATGCTCCGCAACAAGGTGGAGGCACACCCCGAGGCAGCCGGATTTATATTTGACGGCTTTCCCCGTACCATCCCCCAGGCAGAAGCCCTGGACCACCTGATGGAAGAAGAAGGCACGGTTATCCATGTGCTCCTGGCACTGGAAGTGGATGACGAAGAAATTGTGCAGCGGATCAAATTGCGCGGCGCAACATCCGGCAGGGCAGACGACTCCGACGAAAACATCATTCGCAACCGCATCGCCGTGTATAAAAGCGAGACAACTCCGGTGTACGACTATTACGCAAAACAGGGTAAAAGCCATACCATCAACGGGATCGGATCTGTCGATGAAATTTTCGGCCGGCTCTGTGCCGCAATCGAGTCGGTGCACAGCAACC
>CAYVDV010000206.1:0-1122 GCA_964450465.1 uncultured Saprospiraceae bacterium | reverse complement strand
GTGAACATTGAACGGCGCAGAAAAGGTAATGTGTAAGTTTGGGGAAAAGGCGCTACTTTTGCAGCGTAACTGAATGTCTGCTGATTATGGCACTTCCAACCAATCCCTGGCAAGCACTCTGGCAACGGCTTCCGGCGCCGCTTCAGAATCGCTACTACCTTACGCTGCTTGTTTTTTTCTTTATCCTGATCTTTTTGGATAAACACAGCTTGTGGACGCAATGGCGCCTGCACCGCGCGGAACAGCGCCTGGAAACCGACCGCGAATACTACATCCAAAAAATCCAGGAAGCCCAGGAAGAAGCGGCAGATTTTGAGTTGACGAAGGAGCGTTATGCCCGGGAACACTACTACATGAAGCGCGCCAATGAAGACGTGTATATCATTAAAGAAGAACAATAGGCAGTTGTCATTTATATTAACCACTCATTTTCATGTCAGTTCTAGTCAATAAACATTCCCGAATAATCGTCCAGGGTTTTACCGGAAAAGAAGGTACGTTCCACGCAGAGCAAATGATCGCCTACGGCACCAACGTCGTGGGCGGTGTAACGCCCGGCAAAGGTGGGCTTATGCATCTGGAGCGCCCGGTATTCAACACCGTGGAGCATGCCGTGAAGGGAACCGGCGCCGATACCTCCATCATCTTTGTACCGCCGGCATTCGCGGCCGATGCGATCATTGAAGCAGCCCAAAGCGGTATCAAGGTGATCGTTGCCATTACCGAAGGCATCCCGGTCCAGGATATGTTGCGTGCCAAAGCCTATATCGACCATAAAAAATGCCGCCTCATCGGACCGAACTGCCCGGGAATTATTACCCCGGACGAGGCAAAGGTGGGCATTATGCCCGGCTTCGTGTTCAAACGCGGCCCGGTCGGCCTGGTCTCGAAATCGGGTACGCTAACGTATGAAGCAGCCGATCAGGTTGCCAAAGCCGGCCTTGGTATCTCTACCGCAATCGGTATCGGTGGCGATCCTGTTATTGGTACCACTACGCTGGACGCCGTTGAACTGTTCATGAATGACCCCGAGACAGAATTTATCGTAATGATCGGCGAAATCGGCGGCTCGCTCGAAGCCGATGCCGCCAACTGGATCCGCGCCAACGGCAACAAAAAGCC
>CAYVDV010000205.1:6608-9153 GCA_964450465.1 uncultured Saprospiraceae bacterium | reverse complement strand
CTCAACAGTAAAAAAAGAAGACGTACTTGCATTTTGGTCGTATTTTGGCACTCGGGGGAGGGCAAAACTAGGGGATTTTTGGGTTGTAAAACAGGCATATTGGCCGCACTGCAAATCATGGACAAAATCGGATGCCGGGTTCCCGTACTTCGTATCCGCCAAACGAGAAAAAACACCAGTATGATCTACGAATTTAACGGCTTCCGCCCCGTCATTCATGAAAGCGCGTTTATCCACCCGCAGGCTGCCGTTACCGGCAATGTCACAATCGGGCGCGATGTGTATGTGGGGCCCGGGGCGGCTATCCGCGGCGACTGGGGGCAGGTTATCATCGACGACGGCTGCAATGTGCAGGAAAATTGCACCATTCATATGTTTCCCGGCCTGACGGTACACCTCTTTGAGTCGGCACACATCGGGCACGGGGCCATCATACACGGCGCAACGATTGGCCGTAACAGCCTGATCGGCATGAATTCCGTGCTGATGGACGAGGTGGAAATTGGCGAAGAGTGCATTGTCGGTGCCTTGTGTTTTTTGAAAAACGGCGAAAATATCCCGCGGCGAAGTCTGGTCGTCGGCAATCCGGGCAAGGTGATCCGGGAAGTCAGCGACGAGATGATCGCCTGGAAAACCGAAGGTACACGCCTTTACCAAGCACTTCCGGCCGAGTGTTATGCCAGCCTGAAACCCTGCGAGCCCCTGCGAGAGGCGCCTGCCGAGCGGCCGGCACAGGCGAAGGTGTATAAGATTTGGAAGGGGTAGATTGGCAAACCTGTCAGGTGGAATTTTGGAAAGAAACCCTATTCGCAACGAACGGGGTTTCTTTCCAAAATTCCACCTGACAGGTTATCAAACCACCGTATTCCACCCATGCGTATCTGCCCGCGCCCCTGTGCGTATCTCCTGCAGGCGCTCCCGCACGCGCAGCGCAAAACAAGCGGGTTCCACCGGGGGCAGTTGGAGATCCTGGTCCCGCACCCGGATCAGTTCAAACGGAGCAGTAACGGCCGCAGTGCCGACACCAAAACCTTCCTGCAGGGCTCCACGCCGGTGGGCATCCACGAGTTCGAGGGCACTGATGCGGCGCTCTTCCACGGCATAGCCCAGTTCGGGGGCTAGGCTCAGAATGCTGTTGCGGGTAATCCCGTCGAGGGTGGTGTCGGACAAAGGCGGGGTGACTACTTTTCCATCCAGTACGAACATGACGTTCATGGTTCCGGATTCTTCAATGTTCAGTTCGGGCGAACCGTCGGTCCAGATCACCTGGTCAAAGCCTTCCTCGCGGGCGAGTTGGGTGGGGTAGAGGGCGCCGCCGTAGTTGCCGGCGCATTTAGC
The DNA here is from genome assembly GCA_964450465.1 of uncultured Saprospiraceae bacterium. Classification (GTDB taxonomy): domain Bacteria; phylum Bacteroidota; class Bacteroidia; order Chitinophagales; family Saprospiraceae; genus M3007. The sequence goes on along the minus strand of CAYVDV010000205.1, from coordinate 7,815 downwards.
GGCTCCGGTTCCGCCTTTGGCGGCGCGGATAAATTGATCTTCGACTTTTATTTTCAGCGGCCGGGCGTAGTAGGGTGGTACCGGACCGGTGAACACAATAAACCGGTAGGTATCGGATATTCTTATGCCATATCTGGCGTCGGCAGCAAATACGATCGGGCGAATATAGAGGGCAGAGCCAGGCGAAGAGGGCACCCAATCGGCATCGAGCGCTACCAGGGTTCGGATGCAATTTTGGAAAAACGCCTCGGGCATTTGCGGCATAGCCATGCGCTTGAGCGAGCGGTTGAGCCGCTGGGCGTGCCGTTCGATCCGGAAAATGGAAACTTTCCCATTGGCATACCGGAATGCTTTCATCCCTTCCCACGCAATTTGGCCGTAATGCAGTGCCATGGTACTGGGAGGCAGGGAAAGGTTGGCGTAGGGAACGATCTGTGCGGACTGCCAGGCGCCGTCGCGGTAATCGGCGATCAGCATGTGGTCGGCGACCGTTTCGCCAAAGACGAGGCGGTCCAGATCGGTTTCCGGCAAGCGGCTGTGGGCAGTGCGTTGGATGGGGATGTTGTCGGGTGAACGTTCCATGTAGATGTTTAAGCGTTGGTAAGAGCCTTGTTCGAGCGGTAATTTCCGGAAGCCCGGTTCCGGCTATAAATGTACAGCTGCTGCGGAAGTTTCAAGCGTTTTGCGCTGGAGCAGTTCAGGCTTGCCAGGATCGGTGCAGAAACATGGTAAATAAGGCTTCGGCAAATAACCGACAGAATCCGGTTTTACTACAAGACAGCCTGGACGACAGGATGCTGATCCGGAAAAATCACGCATTTTTACAGCCCGTCCCAAAACTGCATTTTCCTAACCTACGTTCGATTAACCCATGCATGTTATCCGCCTGCTGCCAACTGCCCTGGTCCTCCTTTTTCTCTGGCCATCCGCTGCAACCTTCTCCCAGGTGCTGATCAATGAATACTCCTGTGCCAATCTGGGCCAGTATCTGGACAATTTTGGAAAGGATGAAGACTGGATCGAATTATACAATGCCGGTTCGGAAGCCGTGGATCTTGGAGGCTATCATTTGAGCGACAATGAAGACAAGTTGACCAAATGGCTGATTCCGGCAGGTGTGGTTATCCCGGCCAACGGTTACCGCCTGTTTTGGGCCAGCGGCCGCAACACCACGACTTCCGGTGGTGCGCTGCATACGAACTTCAAA
>CAYVDV010000205.1:0-6508 GCA_964450465.1 uncultured Saprospiraceae bacterium | reverse complement strand
GGCCAGCGGCCGCAACACCACGACTTCCGGTGGTGCGCTGCATACGAACTTCAAATTGACGCAAACCAAGAAAAATCCGGAAACCATCCTGTTTGCCAATCCCACTGGCCAGGTGCTCGATGCCGTAAAGATCCGGAAAACGATGCAACGGCAATCCCGGGGCCGGATTGAAGACGGCGGGCCGGATTGGGCGATTCTCACCAAGCCAAGCCCGGCTGCTTCCAACAACAGTTCGCCGCATTTTACCGCTTTTGCCGACCGGCCCGATTTTAGTGTGCCCGCTGGTTTCTACACTGATTCGGTGACCATAAGTCTGATCAACAATGAGCCGGGCGCTGCGCTCTTTTACACCCTTGACGGAAAAGAGCCCGGCAGCACGTCCACCCCGTATTCCGGCCCGATCACCCTGAAAGAGACGGCTGTGCTGAAGGCGATAGCCGTGAGCGCCGACAGCAGTGTCCTTCCCAGTTTCGTGGAGTATGCGACGTACTTTGTAAACGCCAACCACACCCTGCCTGTCGTGTCTGTGGCTGGCGCGCAGTTGCGGGCCCTGGCCAACGGTAACAAAAATCTGGCCCCGCAGGGCTCGATCGAGTATTTTAACCAAAACGGCGCGCGAAAGGCAAGCGCTTACGGCGAATTCAACAGCCATGGCCAGGATTCCTGGGTGAACGACCAGCGCAGCCTGGACCTGATTGCCCGGGATGAGATGGGCTACGACAAGGCTCTGGATGAAAAGATCTTCGAACTTTCCGATCGCAAAGAGTTCCAGCGGCTTATCCTGCGCGCCGCTGGCGACGACAATTACCCGGGCAATTTTTTGCCGAACCATAAAGGCTGCGCCCACCTCCGCGACGCTTATGTGCACAACCTGGCCAAAAAGGGCGGTCTCCACCTCGATGTGCGGCTTTCGGAAAAAGCCATCGTGTACATCGACGGGCAATACTGGGGGGTGTACGACCTGCGCGAGATTCCCGATGACCACGATTACACCGAATATTATTACGGACAGGATAAATACAATATTCAGTATATTCTTACCTGGGCCAATACCTGGGCGGAATACGGGGGGCAGCAGGCCCTGAACGACTGGAATGCACTGTATCTGTATATTCAAACCCACAATATGGCTGTGCCGGAGTATTACCAGTACGTGGATTCCCTGCTCGACGTGACCAGCCTGGCCGACTACGTGCTCGTGAATTCGATTACCGTCTGTTCCGACTGGCTGAACTACAACACCGGCTGGTGGCGCGGTTTGGATACCACCGGCAGCCACCGAAAATGGGGCTATATCCTATGGGATAACGATGCCACGTTCGGCTATTACATCAACTACAGCGGCGTGCCGGATGTCAGCGCGACTGCCCTGCCCTGCAATCCGGAAGTTTCAAACAGTTACAACGATCCCAAGGGGCATCTCAAGATCCTGCGGCGCCTGCTGGCCAACCCCGGTTTCCGGCAATACTACACCTCGCGGTATATCGATCTTATGAATACGGTCTTTGGGTGCGATTACATGTTGTCGTACCTCGATACGGTAGCCAACCGGATCGCCCCGGAAATGACCCAACACGCCGAACGCTGGGGGGGCTCGCTGGAAGGCTGGCAAACCAATGTGGACAGTCTGCGCAGCTATATCACCCGGCGTTGCCAGGCTCTGTCGGGTGGCCTGATGGAATGTTATGATCTGAACGGTCCGTATTCCGTCACTTTTGATACGGACCCGGGCAATATTACCGGCATGCAGGTCAATTCGCTGACGATAACGGAATTTCCATATACCGGTACGTACTATGGGGGTGTCAACCTGAAGTTGTCGGTGTTGCCGGACCCAGCTGCCGGCTATACTTTTGATCGCTGGCTCAGCGGAAGCCAGGATTTTCAGCCCGGCGATTCTGTTGCCACGGTGGTGCTTGATCTGAACGGTCCGGATACGATCGTGGCCCATTTTGTTCCTGTGTCCTCGGCAGTGGGTGAACCGGCAATGCCGGGCAACATGCCGTTTTTCCGGGTGCTGCCGACGGTGTTCAGCACTTCGGGTACTGTTTTGCTGGATCTTCCCGCAGAAGCGGCGGTTTCGCTCCGGCTGTACTCTTTGCAGGGAAAGGAAGTTGCCGTGCTTGCCCGCGGAGCGCAGGTTTTTGCGCCGGGGCAGTACGCCATTCCGCTGGATTTGGCGGGTTCCGGGCTGCCTGCGGGGCTATATGTATTGCAATGTACGGCAGGGGACTTTCGGCAGGGCGCGAAGCTGATATATGCGCCGTAAGAACATGTTCTAAAGGAAACCGATGGGAAAGCGTACGGATACCCACCGGTTTTTGGCGGGCCGGAATGACAAACGCAACTGCCGGGTAAACCAACAGTTGCGTTAGAAAAGGGTCGGGATGACTGGATTCGAACCAGCGACCTCGTCGTCCCGAACGACGCGCGCTACCGGGCTGCGCTACATCCCGAAAAACCATTGAGTGATTAGGTGATGGAGTGATTGAGTGATTCGAAAAAATCGCAAATCACTGAATCACTCAATCACTCCATCACCCAATCACTCAATGAATGGGGAGCCGGACAAGGGATTTGAACCCTCGACCTGCTGATTACGAATCAGCTGCTCTACCGCTGAGCTAATCCGGCTTGTATTGTAGGAATTTACGGGACAATTAATGTGCCAGATCCCACTAAAATGCTTTAACTGTTTAAAGCGGCGGCAAAGATAAGGCGGCATTTAGAAATTGTGCAAATATTCTCTATTAGTTTTTTCAATTTAGTCTCACTGCGATGCCATGAGGCCTGGACAGGCGGTTTATGCAGATGTCGCTCCGTATCTTTGTCCGAAAAAGAACATGGAACTCAGCATACAAACGCCTGCCCTGCTTTTTCCCGCAGTATCCCTCTTGATGCTGGCTTTCACCAATAAATTCCTGACTATTGCCAACCTCATCCGGAAGCTCTACTCCGACTATGAAGAAAAGCAGCACATCAGCCTGATCGCCCAGATCTCCAACCTTCGCCGCCGCCTGATCCTGATCCGCTGGATGCAGGTTGCCGGTGTTGCCAGTATCCTGTTTTGTGTGGTGACCATGTTTCTCGTTTACGAAGGCTACCAGACCTGGGCCAAGATTTTGTTTGCCTTCAGCCTGCTGTTGATGATTGTTTCTCTGATCCTGAGTCTGGTGGAGATATTCCTGTCTGCCGGCGCCCTGAATTTACTGCTGCGCGATCTGGAAGAAAAAATGTGAGATTTTCCGCTATTTTCACCCTCCTAAATATAACGCCATGACTCGAATTTTTAGACCGCTCCCGCTTATTGCGTTTTGTCTGCTCTGTTCCTGCTCTCGAACTACGTTTGTTTCCGGTCGCGTGACCAACATCCGGACCGGCAACCCTGTGGTTGGGATGCCGGTAAGTTTGAGTATTTACAATGGCCACGATCCGCAGGATTCGTCCAACCCCAAAAAAGTGGGAACTTCATCTACGCTAACCGGTCCGGATGGCGAATACACCTTGGAGCTGAGCGGCAAGGGTATCGATGAGGCGGGTCTGCAACTGGATGAGGGGCGCTTGTGTTTTTCGTATTTCGAGGCCTACCGGAGCGATAATGTTGTCGAAAACGAGGCGCGGGAAGTCAATATTCAGCTCGACTCCATCGACGGTCGTTTACAGCTCGTTCTGGAAAACGAAACAGGGCAATTCTCAAAACTGTATGTGCGGGTCGATTGCGACGCTACGGGCGATAAAGGGATCTATTGCTGCAATACCAATGTGGAAAACAGCCTTTCCGCCGGTCAAACAACTTCACACGAATTCCCGGTTTCCGCCGACAGATATGTCTGGGTTTACTGGGGTACCGACCCGTTTACCGGTTGGAATGCCCCGGCAATTGATTCCGTCTATTGCCCCAGGGGGCAAACCACTCCCTTCGTGATCAAATTTTAAACAATAATTTGTAGTATTTATGGCAAATTGTAAATATTGCCGTAACTTTGCGCCATAATTTAGAGCGATTAATACGAGAGGGAACCCGGGGTTCCCTCTTTTATTTATACAATGCTCATTTTTTTACCGAAACACCCCATTGTATTCCATTCCCGCTTTCCGTTAACAGCATGGAACTAACCGAACGCATTGCCGATTTACTGGAAGAAAAATACGCAACGGACGAAGCCTTTGCCGATTGTTTTACGGTGGATATCGAATTGAAGCCGGGAAACAAACTCTGTGTTTTTGCGGATTGCGATTCGGGTATTACGTTCGAAAAGTGCCAGAAACTCAGCCGCTACCTGGAAAGTTATCTGGATACAAATGGATGGCTGGGCGACAAATACGTATTGGAAGTCAGCAGCCCAGGCGTGGGCCGGCCGCTCAAGTTTCTCCGCCAATACCTGAAAAATGTCGGCCGGACTGTTGCAGTTACCCTGAACGACCACACCCAGCAAACAGGCATACTGAAATCAGCCGATGAAACCCAACTGGTGCTTCAGCAAAAAGTGGTGGAGAAAGAAGGCAAGAAGAAAAAAGAGATCACCATAGAAACGCCAATCCCATTCGACCAGATTGAAAAAACCATCGTGAAAATAACTTTTTGAACCGGGATGTCTCTCCACCCTCTTTGGAGTGGACAACTCAAAACTCAAAACTCAAAACTCAAAACTGTATAAATGGTCAATTTAGTTGATGTATTTTCCGAATTTAAAACCGGAAAAAATATAGACCGCCCTACGATGGTGCGCGTATTGGAAGATGTGTTCCGCACGCTCATCAAGAAGAAATTTAACTCGGACGAGAACTTTGACGTCATCGTCAATACGACTACGGGTGACCTGGAGATCTGGCGGGTGCGCGAAGTTGTACCCGACGGCGAGGTGACCGATGAAAGCGCTCAGGTCAGTCAATCCGAGGCGCGGCAGATCGACGAAAGCCTGGATATCGGTGAAGAGTGCTATGAACAACTGGAGATCGACGATTTCGGCCGCCGCGCCATTATGGCCGCACGCCAGACTCTGGTATCGCGGATCATGGAGCTGGAGAAAGATGAAATCTACCGCAAATACTCGGACCTTGTCGGCATGGTAATTACCGGGGAGGTCAGCCAGATCATGAAAAAAGAGCTGCTCGTACTGGATGATGCCACCGGTAATGAGCTGGTGTTGCCGCGTATGGAAATGATCAAGGGCGACTACTACCGCAAAGGCGATATGGTGCGCGGTATCATCAAAAAGGTGGAAATGCGCAACAACGCACCCTATATTATGATCAGCCGCACCGATCCGAGCTTCCTGGAAAAACTACTGGAAGCGGAAGTGCCGGAGATTGAGGACGGTATCATCGAGGTGAAAAATATCGTGCGCCTGCCCGGCGAACGCGCCAAGGTGGCCGTGGAAAGCCACGACGAACGGATCGACCCGGTGGGCGCCTGCGTCGGTATGAAAGGCAGCCGTATCCACGGTATCGTGCGTGAATTGCGCAACGAAAACATCGATATCATCAACTATACCACCAATATCCCCCTGTATATCCAACGCAGTCTCACGCCAGCCAAGATCACTACGATCGACATCGATCAGGAGCGCAAACGCGCTTCGGTATATCTCGATCCGGATCAGGTGAGCCTGGCTATCGGTAAAAGCGGCTCCAATATCAAACTGGCAACCAAACTGACCGGTTTTGAGATCGACGTGTACCGCAACAACCAACAGGAACTTGAAATTGACGACGTGGATCTGGAGGAATTCAGCGACGAGATCGAACCCTGGGTGATTGAAGCGCTCAAGGGAATCGGCTGCGATACCGCACGCCAGGTACTCGAACTCAGCGCAGATGAACTCATCCGCCGGACCGACCTCGAGGAGGAAACCGTCAAAGAAGTATTGGGAATTCTGGCCTCTGAATTCGAAGAGCAGGAGTGATTACGCCCTGATTGTCGTACCTTTGCACCGTTTTTTAACAATTTAAACTATTTCAGGCCTTCTAACTCTATATATATCAAGGGCATAGCCCTGACCAGTGACAAATACCGCAATTTAAATTTTTCAATTTAGCAGGAAAAAACACTGCATGGCATTAAAATTAATTAAGGTAGCCAAGGATTTTAACGTTGGTTTGCACACGATCGTTGAGACGCTGCGGACGAACGGCTTCTCAGAAGTGGAGGAAAAGCCCACTGCAGAGATCACCGATGAGATGTTGAAGGTGCTCCAGAAGGAGTTCCAAGGCGACATGGCTATCAAAAAAGAGGCGGATAAACTAGCGCGCCCTACCTTGAAAAAGGACACGGCACCGACTCCCGCTGCCCCGACACCTCCTGTGCAGGAGACCCCTCCGCCGGCGCCGCGCCCGGTTTTGCTTCCGCCCAGGGAAACAGAACCAAAAGAGACCGAGCCCAAAAAAGAAGAGCCTGAGTTGATCAAACGCGAACGCCCGGCCCTCCGGCGGTGCCTCCCGCCCGAGGCGCTCCACCCCTTCGCCACGCCGCTCCTGCCGCTCCACCACCGCCTCCTCGGCGCAGCCG
>CAYVDV010000204.1:0-9210 GCA_964450465.1 uncultured Saprospiraceae bacterium | reverse complement strand
GTCAAATCCGCGCATTTCGCCGGAGGCGGAATCCGTGCATTGCGCCGAAAGGCGGAATCCGCGATGCAACCCCTCGCAATCGGTGCAGCGGGCCCCAATTCTCTCCTTCAGCGTCGCCCGGTCTTCGTATCTTTACCCCTCAAAATCCACCCTCCGTATGCGCAATGTCCTGTTACTCCTTTTTGGGGCCCTTCCGGCCATACTGGTTGCCCAGAATTTCAACGTTACCTACCGCTCCAAACTGACCTTTCCCAATCAGGAACTCGCCAACATCTGGGGCTATGCCGCGGGCGGACACGAGTACGCCCTGGTGGGCGCGCAACTGGGCCTGATCGTGGTGGACGTCACCGATCCGGACAATCCCCAGCAGATCGTGCAGATCCCGGGACCCAACAGCTACTGGCGCGAGATCAAGACCTGGTCGCACTATGCCTATGTGGTGTCGGAAGGCGGCGGCGCAATACAGATCGTGGACCTGAGCAACCTGCCGGGCAGCAACCTGGCCTACCACAGCGTCAACGGCGGCGTCAACCTGCTCACCGGCCACGCCCTGCACATCGACGAAACGAAAGGCTACCTGTACGTGTACGGTTCCAACCTCAATGGCGGAAAGCCCCAGGTGTTCAACCTGAACAACGATCCCTACAATCCCGCATTTGCCGGCTACGTGAATTTTGTCGGCTATGCCCACGACGGCTATGTGGACAACGATATGCTCTACACGGCCCATATCAACGCCGGACAGTTTGCCGTGGTCAACATGGCCAACAAGAGCAATCCGGTGCTGCTGGCCACCCAAAACACACCGGGCAATTTCACGCATAACACCTGGAAATCGGGCAACACGCTGTTCACCACCGACGAGGTCAGCAATTCCTTCCTGAGCTCCTATGACGTATCCAATACCGGCAACATCACGCTCCTGGACAAGATCCAGATCACACCGGGCAGCAACTCCATCGTGCACAACACGCATATTATCAACGATTACGCCGTCACCTCCTGGTACAAGGACGGATTTGCCATCATCGATGTGTCGCGGCCGGCCAATATGGTGCAGGTGGGCCGCTACGATACCTATCCCGGCGGCTCCGGGAGCGGGTTCGAGGGTTGCTGGGGCGTGTATCCCTACCTACCCTCGGGCACCATCGTGGCGTCCACGATCCGCGCTTCAGGCACCAGCAACGGCGAACTGTGGGTGCTCACGCCGGACTATATCCGGGGCTGCTACCTCGAGGGCCTGGTCACCGACGCTGCCAACAGCCAGCCGCTGCCGGGTGTCAAGGTGGAGCTGGTCAACACCAGCACCAATGAAACGACCAGTCCCTACGGCCTGTACAAAATGGGCGTGGTGCTCAGCGGGACCTATTCCGTCAAATTCAGCAAGACGGGCTACCTGCCCCAAACGCTCTCCGCCAGCCTCAGCAACGGCGTGCTCACCACGCTCAATGTGGCGCTGGTGCCCAGTTCGCTCCTGCCGGTGGAACTGATCCGATTCGATGCCGTGCGCGAGGGCCGCGATGCCCTGCTCGAATGGGAAACCGCCTCGGAAACCGGGAACGCCGGCTTCGAGGTGCAACACAGCGCCAACGGCGGCCGCGACTGGGTCGTTGCCGGTTTTGTGCCTGCACAGGGCCGGGCGGCGACGTACAGTTTCCGGGTAGCGGATCTGCCTCCGGGAGGGCACATATTCCGCCTCCGGCAAACGGACTTCGACGGCTCGGCTGCGTTCTCGCCCTGGCGCACCCTGCAGATCCCTGCGGCGGGGCTGGAACTGGAGATATGGCCCAACCCGGTCCGCGGGCAGGCGACCCTGCACATCCGGACACCCCGGCCAGGCCCCGTGGCGCTGCGCTTGCAGGCCGCAGGTTTGCCGGTGGACGGGCTGCATTGGCAGCTGGATGTCGCAGACGAAACCAGTGTCCCGATTGATCTGAGCGGGCTGCCGGCAGGGCTGTATTACCTGCTGGTGCAGGACGGGGCGGAAGTGGCGCGACGGGTGGTGTCGGTGCTGCGCTGAGCGGGATCGATCACGAGGGATTGGAACGCGGATCCCGCCTGAAGGCGTGATGCACGGCGTCGCCTTCGGCGCCGGCGCGGATTTGGTTGGCGGGGAGGGAATATGTGCGGAATAATCAGGATGCCCGTCTTGAGTGGGATAATAGCCTTGTCGGATCTTCCCTTTTGGCATCTTTATAACCCCATCAATCATACTGGTAAAAATACTCGCACACCTTATGCAGCAGTTCCCCGGGCCGGGCCTTGGAGGAAAGGAAAAGCGACAGGCGCGCGCCGACTTCCATGGGAGCATCCTGGATCACGGCGTCGGGTTTGCGGTCGCCGTCGATGTCGCCGTACCAGAACAGGCTGACGCTGGGGTTGAGGCCGGGTTCGGGTCGCACCCAGCCGCTGATATCCTGCCGGATGGCCGGGCCGTCGGGCTGCATTTCCACAACATAGAGCCGGTAGTCGTCAATCCGGACGCCGTCGGACTCGTCGAAATCGGCGCAGCCGGTAGCGGCCAGGTAGTAGGTGGTGATGGGGACGGTATCGGTATAGTCCTGCGCGGGCTGGATAGGGAGCATGGCGCCGGGGGCGAGCTCATTGGTCAGGTAATAGGCGCCTGCATCGTATATGCCCAGGTTGCCTGCCAGTCCGGGGCGGAGGGGTTCTGCCGTACTGAGGATAAATTTGCTGCCTTCAGGCTGGTTGGAGATGAGCACTTGTACCGTGTCGCCGGCGAGTTCGCTATAGACTTTTTCCAGATGCACCTCGATCTTGCGCAGTTCGTCGGAGAAAGAGTCGCGCATATACACGCCGTACCAGTTGAGCGCCGGCGGTTGCTGATCGAAAAAGTCGCCGTCCTGATACAGGTTGAACGCACCGGTGACGTAGGTGCTGAATACGTAGCCGGACTTGCTTTTGGAGCGCACTTTCAGCCAGGTGCCGTAGTTGCTGTCCACCTCCACGTATTCTCCCCCATTGACGACTTCCAGCAGGCTGAGGGCGGCGCCACGGGGCAGTTTTTCCACGACCTTGCCGGCTTTGTCGGGCCGGTCCCGCAGGTTGAGCGCCGAGGCATTGACGACGAGATCTTCAGGGAAATAGGGGCTTTGTGCGCGGGCGGAGTTCGGGCTCAGCAGGGGCAGCAGCCAGAGGGCCGCAAAAAAGAAACGTGTTTTCATATTCCGGTGGATTTTTTAAGGGCTAAAGGTAGAAGAGTTTTGCGTTTCGTATTGCCGCGGATCTGGCTTGCGGGGAAGGACGTAAAAGGGGCTGTTCGGAATTTTTGGGCTATTCAACCGCTACTGTAAAATTATATGCCAAGATCCTCCAAGGCTATTAGCCCACTCAAGGCGGGCATCCTGTATATTCCGCACATATTCCCTCTCCGCAGGCCAGATCCACGCCGGCGCCGAAGGCGACGCCGTGCATCGCGCCTTCAGGCGGGATCCGCGTTCCAATCCCTAGCGCGCCCGGCAGTTTCTTTAAAATAAAAAACAAAATGTTTTAAAAATAAAAAACAACCCCCTATATTTGCCTTCTTTTAAAACATAAAACAACCATCATGAACACACCAGAAATTGCCCAACGCCTCGTAGAGCTCTGCCGCGCGGGCCGGTTTGCCGATGCCTATGCCGAATTATTCGCTCCGGATTTTGAAAGTATCGAGCCGTCCCACGGTATTATGCCCCTCGTGACTGGCGTGGAGGGCATTCAGCAGCGCGCGGCCCTGTTTCACGAAACCATCCGGGAAGTACACAGCGGGTATTTCAACGAACCGCAGGTAGCGGGCCGTTTTTTCAGTCTCACCATGGGCTTCGAGGCGACCCAGACCGATGGCACCCGCCGCAACTTCGACGAAGTAGGGGTGTATGAGGTGCAGGACGGGAAAATTGTGAAAGAGCAGTTTTTTTTCTGACATTTGCTTGAATGAAGCTACTCGTTCTGTCCCTCCTGACCCTGTTCCTATATTCCGCTTGTACTACCAAATACTATATCGTGCGGCATGCGGAGCGGGAGAACAACACTGCCGATTCGCCCTTGTCCGATACCGGGTTTGTTCGCGCGGACATTCTGCGGGACACGCTGCTGGGCAAGGGCATCGACCTGATCTTCGCCTCTACCTTCCGGCGCACGCAACAGACGGCCCAGCCGCTGGCCACGGCGCTGCAGCAATCGCTGATCCTGTACAAGCCCGACACTACGGCGGGCCTTGTCAGTCGTCTGCAAAAGATCCGCGGGAAGCAGGTGCTGGTCGTGGGGCACTCCAACACCGTTCCGGATCTGGTGCAGGGACTCTGTGGCCAGGCGGTCAGCGTCGGGGATAATGAATTCGACAAACTGTTTATCGTGCGCATTTCCCGGGGCTGGGGGCCCGTGCGGAAAAGCCTGGTCGAGACGAGGTACGGGCCGTAGCGCCGCGGGTTGCTTCGGATTTGGCTTGCGAAAGGTGGTATGTACCGGAATTTACAGGATACCCGTCCTGAGTGGTTAAACAGTTTCGCCCGATCTTCCGGTGTTTATCTTTACGGTAGCGGTTGGATAGCCCAAGAATTCCGGATAAGTTCTTGTCCGTCCCTCCTCGCAAGCCAGATCCGCGCCGGCGCCAAAGGCGACGCCGTGCATCGCGCCTTTAGGCGGGATCCGCGTTCCAATCCCTCCCGATCGGCAGGAAAAGTCCGCGTCCACCCGGCTACCTGCTGCTCAAAACTGTAAAGCCTGCTCCAGATCCGCCACAATATCCGCGATGTTCTCGATCCCCACAGACACCCGGATCAGGCCATCGGTGATGCCGTATTGTTCGCGTACGGCCTTGTCCACGTGCAGGTGCGAGGAAGAGGCCGGGTGCAGGATAAGCGTGTCCACGTCGCCGAGCGTAGGCGCCAGGGTGCAGAATCGAATGCGGTTCATACAGTGCATGCCCGCGTCGAGGCCGCCTTTGAGTTCGAAGCTGAGCATGCCGCCGAAGCCCCTGTGCATCTGGCGTTTGGCCAGTTTGTGGTCGGGGTGGGAGGGCAGCCCGGGGTAGTTGACGCGCGCGACGGCAGGGTGTCGCTCGAGGAATTCGGCCAGGGCCTGCGCGTTGTGGCAGTGGCGATCCATGCGGAGAGCCAGGGTTTTGAGGCCGTTGTGGGTCAGCCAGGCCTCGAAGGGCGAGCAGTTGGTGCCCATGAGTTTGATGGCGCGCCAGACCTGCTTGCGCATGATCTCGCGGTCGCGGCCCACGACCACCCCAGCGATGCTGTTGCCGTGTCCGTTGAGGTACTTGGTGGTGGAGTGCACGATAAAGTCGACGCCGTGGGCGAAGGGTTGCTGGAGGAGTGGGGTAGGGAAGGTATTGTCGATGGCGCACCAGGCGTCGTGCTGGTGGGCGAGTCCGGCCAGCGCGGCGATATCCACACAGGCCAGGGTGGGGTTGGCCGGCGTTTCGCAATAGATCAGCCGGATATCCGGCGTGTGCACGAGCAGGTCCTCCACCCGTGCGAGATCGGTGAGGTCGGTGAAGATCGTTTCCACGCCCAGTGGGCCGAGGATGCCGTTGAGCAGTTCGGTGGTGCCGCCGTACAGATTGCCCTGGCTGAGCACCTTGTCGCCGCTCTTGAGCAGGCCGAGGAGCAGCGAGCTGATGGCCGACATGCCCGAGGAGGTCATGATAGCGTCGGCGGGCAGGTGAAGGCCCAGCGTTTCGAGTTCGGCGATCTTTTCCGCCACGGTATCCACAGTGGGGTTGGCATAGCGGCTGTACACGTGGCCGCTTTCGATGTTTTTAAAGATCGCCACCCCCTGGTCCATGTTTTCAAATGCGAAGGAAGAGGTGGCATAGATCGGCAGCACGTGCGGCGCCGTGGTGCGGTTTTCACCGCGTTCTTTGACGACGAAAGAATCCGGATGCATAGGTTTGGTGTTGCGGCGCAGTCGATGGCGCCCTGGATTTTTATTGCGAAATGGAATCAGGGCGAATGTACTGATGGAATGCCAAACCGGCTACTGCCGGAGCTGAAATTATATCGGGTTGCCTTCCGGTTTCGTAGCGTTTGCGCCCCGGTTGGTTGGCACGATCCCGGGTTTGATTGAATAAATTTCCCATTTCCCGGGTTTGCCGGCAATTTGCGTCCGATTCTTAACAACACAAACCGGATACACATGAAAAATATCCTTTCCATCCTCGCCCTTATTCTCCTGTTTGCCGCCGGCACAGCCATTGCACAACCGGGGAGGGGCGGGCATCGCAACGCCGACCCGGAGCAACAGGCAACCCACATGACCGCCAGGATGACGGAGCAGCTCGGGCTGTCGGAAGCGCAGCAAACCGAAGTAAAGGCCATTAACCTTGCCTTTGCTGAAAAAATGAAAGCCCAACACGCCAACCCCGGCCCCGAAGCCATGGATGCCCTGCGCACGGAACACCGCGCAGCCCTGGCCAAAGTGCTCAACAGCGAACAGCTGGAAAAACTGGATGCACTGCGCCCGGAAGGACCGGGGCGACACCGCGGCTTCCGCTCGCACGGACCCAAAGACCCGGAGGCCCGCCAGGCCCTGCACGCAGAAATGGAGGCCTACCGCCAGGAACACATCCAGCCGGTGCTGACTGCCCAACGCGCCAAACTGGAACCCCGGATTTCGGCAGCCGATCAGGCGCAGATCGCTGCGCTTCGCGAGAAACTCCGGCAGTGCCCGAAAGACGGTCCGCAGCAGCCGGGCCAGTGCCCGCAAAAGCCGGGCATGGAACACCCCAAAGGGCAATGCGGAGCACCCGGCGGCGGCAAGGGCGCTAAATCCGGCCGCAAGGGCATGGGCATGCTGCTGCAGGACGAGGCCACCCGCAAGCAGGCCGAACAACTGGTTGCCCGCTACGCGCCGGATATCGATCCTTTGCTGGCCGACATTGCGCCGCAACGCGAACAGTGGCAAAAAGACCGGCAGGCTATCCGGGAAAAATATGCTTCGGATAAATCCGGCGCCGGTCGGCCGCATGCCGGTAAAAAAGGTCCGGGCCGCGAGCCCTCGGCGTTCCACCGCCAGCTTCGCTTCCTGCTGATGCCTGCGGCTCCTGCTGCGGATGCTCCCGCGACTGTAAAGGCTGCGCGCGCCATTACCCTGTATCCCAACCCCGCCGGGGCCACCCAGCAACTGGAATTTGACGTGCTGGCAGCCGGTAAAGTGCTCGTCGAGATCGTGGACCGGCAGGGCGTGGTGGTAAAAACCGTGTTCAGCGGCGATCTGCCCGCCGGCAAAAACAAACTCGACGTCAATACGAGTGAACTGCACAATGGACAGATGTATTTTTACCGCATCACCGACGGCAAAGGCGTGGATTCCCGCTCGTTCATGGTGCGCGAGTGAGGGCCTTGCCCGCTGATTGACGTTTCGCCTTTGCAAACGAATGGTTTCGCGCGGAGCGTCCACAGAACTTTTCTGCGGACGCTCCGTGTGTTTTTGTGCAGGGTATCTGTGCGAAACCCGCTCCCCCGGCATTTAAATTATCCGGCGCGAAAACAAAAAAAATCGGATTTTTGCACGGCGCCGGCCCGACCGTTTTTTAGTTAATCCCTGCCGATGGCCCGCGCATCCCTGCCATAGTCTCTGGTTTAAACAATACGTTAATCGTTTTATCGGGTGAAAGAAATGCCGAGCCCGGCCGTTCTCCACCCGAACAAAACCCAGGCCATCCCATACCATGATAAAACGCCGCTACACCCATGGGCAAACGCTTGCCCGCTCCTTTTCCGCTTTCGTACTCGCGCTGCTTTTCCTGAGTGCCCCGCACCTGCTCCTCGCCCAAACGGCCGAGATCTGTGACAACGGGATCGACGACGACGGCGACGGGCTTATCGATTGCTATGACCAGGACTGCACCTGTTCGGGGCAATGCGCCAACTTTTACTATACCACCTGCAACGCCGATTGCTTTTTCGTGCCGCCCTGTGACAGCATCACCCTGGGGGTTCAGTGGGTGGCACAAGCGGAAACCGGTTCCTATTCCCCGCTCGTTGCCGGCGATATGGACCGCGACGGCATCCCGGAAATCGTAACCTACCGGGTGGAAGCCAACGATATCTATATTATTGACGGGGCTACCGGGGCGACGAAATCGCACATCATTTGCCCGACAATACTGGATGGCGGTACGGCGCCGGCCATGGCCGATCTGGACAACGACGGCTACGGCGAATTCGTCATCGTCGGCAACGACCGCTACCTGCGCTGCTACGACCACCTGGGCGCCCTGAAGTTTATCAGCACCGATCTGGTGGGCTACGGCAGCCGTTCCCGGTTCTCCGTGCCCAATATCGCCGATTTTGACCAGGACGGCCTTCCGGAAATCAACATCGGCAACCAGATTTTCAGCGGCCAGACGGGTGCGCTGCTGGCCTCCGGAGGACCCGGGGTGTCGGCCGGCGAACACCCGGCACGGGTCGCCAAAAACTTTTCCTTTGCTTCGCCGGTGGCTATGGATGTGCTGCCCGACTCCTTCTGCCCGGATTGCCAGGGGCTGGAAATCGTGGCCGGCAACCAGGTGCTCTCCGTGAACCTGGCCACCGGAACCATTACGCCCGTAGTGACCGCGCCGGCGGCGTATTCCGACGGGTTTACCAGTCTGGCCGACTTTGATCTGGACGGCGACCTCGACGCGATCGTCCAGGGCAGAAAGAACGGTCAGAACACGGTGTATTGCTGGGATCTCCAGACCCCGGTGGTCATGCGGGAATTCAAACTCCAGCTCAACTGGGCCGACGGCGCATCCCGGGTCAATATCGCCGACCTCAACGGCGACGGCAAACTGGAGATCAGCTTTGTGGGATACCCGAAACTCTATGCCCTGAAAAATGATTTTACCCCCCTGTGGGTGCTCGACAATACCGACGTATCGTCTATTACCTGCTCCAGTGTGTATGATTTTTGCGGCGACGGCTCTCCCGATGTGATCTATCGCGACCAGACCAAACTACAGGTCATCGAAGGCGCCACCGGACAGATCAAATGGGCGGATAACTGTCAGTCGGCCACGCATATTGAAAATCCGCTTGTACTGGACGTTGACGGCGACGGCCAAACCGAGATCGTGATTGAATGCGCAGGCGGATCCATTGCCGGCAGCGGCACTGTGGTGGCCTACGAAGCGATAGGCCTGCCCGGTATTTCCTCGCGCCGGGTGTGGAACCAGCACGCCTATTTCAATACCAATATCAATGAAGACCTGAGCGT
>CAYVDV010000203.1:0-9239 GCA_964450465.1 uncultured Saprospiraceae bacterium | reverse complement strand
CCCAAAGGACCTTGTTCGTCAAGGTTACCGGTTCTCCCGAAATTAACCTGTACCGCACACCCGATGCAAACCCCGACAATGTGGCGCAACGGGTGACCGATTTCGAACCTATGGAAATGTTGGAACGCACCGAAGTGGTGCTGTACAACGAAAAACGCACCCTCAAGAGTTATTTCTTCAAGGTGCGTTATCGCGCGGAGGAAGCGTATGTGAGCGGCTTCGATGTACGGAAGTTATAACCCGTTTATGATCAGCGCACGCCATTCGTGCCTGCCGTCTCAGGCAACCAGGAGCGGTAGTAATCGGAGTCTTCAATTCCTGCCGCATATTCGGTCATGAGCAGGGGCCGGAAGGTATCGACCATTACAGCCAGTTCGCGGGTTTCTTTTGCACCGATGCTTTTTTCCACCGTACCCGGGTGCGGGCCATGGGGGATGCCGCCGGGGTGCAGGGTGATCATGCCTCGCTCGACATGCTTGCGGCTCATGAAGTCGCCATCGACATAGTAGAGCACTTCGTCAGAATCGATATTCGAGTGGTTGTAAGGCGCCGGGATTGCCTGCGGGTGATAGTCGTACAGGCGCGGCACAAAGGAGCAAATGACGAAGTTGTGGCCGTCGAAGGTCTGGTGGATCGGCGGAGGCAAGTGAACCCGGCCGGTAATCGGCTCGAAGTTGTGGATGGAAAAGGCATACGGATACACAAATCCATCCCAGCCGATCAGGTCAAAGGGATGGTTGAGGTAGTGGTAAGGATAGATATTATCCTGTTTTTTGATGTAAAACAGGAAATCGCCGCGCTCGTCGTGGGTTTCCAGATCAACGGGTTTGCGGAAATCGCGTTCGCAAAACGGCGAGTGCTCCAGTAGCTGGCCGTATGCGTTGCGATACCGCTTCGGGGTTGTAATTGGCCCGCTGCTTTCCACGATCAGCAGGCGGTTTTCGGGTCCGTCAAACTCCAGTTGATAGGTGGTGCCGCGGGGTACCACAAGATAATCGCCATACTCAAAGGGGAGATTGCCGTACATGGTGCGCAGGCTGCCGGTACCCTGGTGAATAAAAAGCACCTCGTCCGCATCGGCATTCTTGTAAAAATAATCCGTCATGCTTTTCCGCGGTGCCGCCAGGATCACTTTGCAGTCATTGTTGACGAGGACGGGTTTCCGGGATTTCAGGTAATCGTCTTCCGGCTCAATTTGAAAGCCTTTCAGGCAGCGGTGCTTCAATTGTTTGTCGTGTACCGTGCGGGGTGCAATGCTGTAAGGTTCGCCCACCTGGACGATCTGCGTCGGCGCGTTACAGTGATACAATAGCGAGTACGTATCGCTGAATCCTTCGGTGCTGAACAATTCCTCATGGTATAAGGTGCCGTCGGGTTTCCGGAATTGGGTGTGCCGTTTCGGGGGAACCTGGCCAAGACAATGGTAGTGCATAACAGATGTAGTTGGGTAATGAATTAACAGGTTACCAAAGGTAGGGCCTTTCTGGGAAAATGCCGGCTGAATCGGCCCGTCCCTTATTCAAACATTAATTCCAGGCGGCGGCGCGAGCTGCCGGCAATGCATGGCTATTTGTTCCGGGTCGCCGGTTTTAAAGGACAGCATGCGGATCTCCGGTGCAGTGCTGTTCTCCAGGCCGTAGCGGTAGGTTTTATCGTAGTATTTCAGTGCGATGGCCGCTGCGGCAGGGTAGTCGTTTTGCCGGAGCGCTTCCAGAGCTGCTTTCAGGTGCTGGCCGCCCAGTTTGCGCTCTATCCTTAGGAATGCGGCTTCCAGTTCCTCTGCGGCAAAGCCGACGTAATCATCCACCAGATTCTGGATCCGGCAGTCGAATGGTATTTCAATATTGTACAGGGGGGCTTTTTTCATGCGATCCCAGAAGCCGTCCGGAATATACACCCGGCCGATGCTCCGGCTTTCGTTTTCAATCCAGGTCCTCCGACCGGGTTCGATCTGACGTACGGCCTCAAACAGGGCGTTTTCAAATTCCTCTACCGTGGGCTGCGGCGCTTCGCCGATACTGCCGAAGGCAGAGCCTTTATGGTGCGCCAGGCCTTCCAGGTCTATGATCTGTTCACCCTGATCGCGCAGGGCATGCAGGATCTTTGTCTTGCCGGTACCTGTTTTTCCGCCGATTACAAGGAGCTGCAGCGCAGGTTGTTCCAGCGTTTCCAACACATGACGCCGGTACGATTTATATCCGCCATCCAGGGTCACCACATCAAATCCCGCCTGCCGGAACAGCCAGGCCATGCTCTGACTGCGCTGGCCGCCCCGCCAGCAATGTACGGCCAGGCGGCGGTCCGGCGCCAGCTCGCCGGCTTTGCGCACAAACCCTTCCATTTTTGGCCCGACAATCCGAAGTCCCAGCAGCATGGCGGCTTCTTTGCTTTGTTGTTTGTACGCAGTGCCAACTTGCGCGCGTTCCGTGTCGCTGAACAGGGGGAAGCTTACGGCTTGTGGTATATGCCCCTGCGCGTATTCCGCCGGGGAACGCACGTCGAGCAAAATGCGCTCCCCGCATTGTTGCAAAAACTCTCCGACCGAAAGGTGCTGTTGCATAAGTATTCCGTCTTGCTGCTGCAAAAGTAAAAAAGGGACGAGACCCGCCGGCCCCGCCCCACAAAATTGGACTACAAACGCAAGAGTTTTATCAAAACGAGCTGTATTTGACGGGAACACCTCGAAAAAGCCCGGATATATGCTTTTATCTGGGTTGAAAGACATTGGGTAGCCTTAAAGGTTGCGCCCGGAAGATGGATCTGCTTCTGCTCCAGTTGCATATTGTGTTTGCATTAAAAACGAGACCTGCGAGGATTTCAGATTTCCAGTTTTTTCGCCATCTCCAGAAAAAAGGTCATGGCCTCCGGGTTTTTCATGGAATCCCTGTTATACGCCTTGTCCAGCGGTTTTCGTTGCAGGATCTTTTTTACAGGCGTTTCCATTTTTTTTCCGGAGATCGTGTACGGGATATCCGGCACTTCGATGATATCATCCGGCACGTGCCGCGGACTATATTCAGAGCGAAGGATCTTACGTACGCTGTTTTTGAGATTATCGTCCAGCGTTATTCCGGGTTGAAGTGCGACAAACAGCGGCATCCAGTCGGAGCCATCGGCGCGTTCCAGGTTGATGATGAGGGAGTCGCGGATTTCGGGGATCTTGTCCAGGGCGCGATAAATCTCGGCTGTCCCAATGCGTACGCCCTGCCGGTTAAGGGTAGCATCGGAGCGCCCCAGGATCACCAGCGTGTCGCGCGGGGTGATGCTAAGCCAGTCGCCGTGCCGCCAGACGCCGGGGTAGTGGTCGAAGTAACTGGAGCGGTATTTCGAACCGTCCGGGTCGTTCCAGAAAAATACCGGCATGGAAGGCATGGGTTTCGTAACGACCATCTCGCCAACCGCACCGGCCGGTACCGGTTTCCCGTCCTCACTCCAGCTTTCCATGGCACAACCGAGGCAGCGACATTGGATTTCTCCCTGGTAAACCGGCAGCAAAGGATTTCCACCCACCCATGCCGTACACACATCTGTGCCTCCGGCCATCGACGAGAGCCAGACATCTTCTTTCAGGTGGCTGTACACCCAGCCGAAGGCTTCCGGCGGCAGGGGGGAGCCGGTTGACCCGATGCTGCGCATGGCGGACAGGTCAAAATCGTTTTTCGGTTCCAAGCCCGCCTTCATGCAACTGACAAGAAAAGGCGCGCTGGTACCGAAGTGCGTGATTTCCGCTCTGGCCGCCAGTTCCCAGAGCACATTCAGGGAAGGGTAGCCCGGGCTTCCATCGTACAGGACGATCGTGGCGCCGGCCAGCATGGAGGCCAGTGTAAAGTTCCACATCATCCATCCGGTAGTGGAGTACCAGAAAAAGCGTTCGCCGGCATGGACATCATTGTGGAAGTGAAGATATTTAAGGTGCTCCAGCAGGTTGCCGCCATGGGAGTGCGTGATCGCCTTGGGCACTCCTGTCGTTCCGGAGGAATAGAGCACCCAAACAGGATGATCGAAAGGCAACGCCGTAAACTGCAATTCTGCCTTATCAGTTGCCTGGTTCATGATGGTATTCCAAAGTACAGCATTGGGCAGGTCTTCCGCTTGGGCATTTTTGTTCAAATAAGGGATAAAAACAACCTTTTGCAGGCAGGGCAGCATTCGGCAGATTTCCTGCACGGTTTCCCGCTTGTCAAAGGGTTTGCCGCCGTACGTGTAGCCATCTACAGTGATCAGCACTTTTGGTTCAATCTGAACCAACCGGTCAGCCACACTATTGGCGCCGAAGTCCGGCGAACAACTCGACCAAACGGCGCCGATACTCAGGGCAGCCAGTACCGACACGATGGCGTGCGGGGTGTTTGGCAGATAGGCTGCCACGCGATCGCCGGGCTGTACGCCGGCCTGCCGGAGAAAATGCGCCATGGCGGCAGTCTGCCGCTCCAGTTCATCCCAGCTGATCCGGGAGAGCGGCTCCCGTTCGTTTTGGAACAGGATCGCCGGCCGATCCTTGTCTTTCATGCGGAAGATATGCTCCGCATAATTCAGGGTGGCCCCGGCAAACCAGCGCGCGCCGGGCATTTCCAGACCGGAAAGCACCTCCTTGTACGGCGCGTGGCTGATCACGGAGAAGTATTCCCAAACCGACGCCCAAAAGGCTGCCGGCTGTTCGGTTGACCAGCGCCACAGCGCAGCATAGTCCGCAAAGGACAGCTGTTTATGTTGGGCCAGCCAGTTCAGGTAGCGTGAAAGGTGCGCATGTTGGCGGATTTTTTCGTCAGGTTGCCACAGCAGGGCGGGTTGTTGGTCAGGCATGGTCGCAAAATCAAAAAGAAACATCAACTTTGCCGGCGAAAATCCGGCGTTTTTGCCAAAATACTAAAACTATCCGCGATGAAAACAGCAAAGTATCTCATTTGCCTTTTTGTGCTGGCTGCCCTGGCTGGCTGCGACCCTGCACGGAAGTCTGGCGCTACCCTGCAGGATGACGGTGTTATTGAGATCGTTTTTCTGCAAATGAATGATGTATATGAAATTTCTCCCCTGAGCGATAACACCGGTGGCCTGGCCCGGGTGGCTGCCCTGCGCAAAAGCTTGCTGGTTAAAAACCCGAATACCTTTACAGTGTTGGCCGGGGATTTTATCAGCCCCTCTGTGATCGGTACGCTCAAATACGAGAATAAACGAATTCGGGGCAAACAAATGGTGGAAACGCTGAACACCCTTGGTTTGGATTGGGTGGTGTTTGGCAACCATGAATTCGATTACGATCTGGAGGATCTACAGGCACGCCTGGACGAATCGAAATTCACCTGGCTGGCTGCCAATGCCCGGCAAAATACCGGAAATGCACCGCACCGGTTTTCCAAAAACCGGCCCGGGGGGAGCGCGGAGGATTGCCCCGATTACCTGGTCGTTGATGTGAAGGACGCGGATGGAACGGCAATCAAACTGGGTGTTTTCGGCGTGTTGGTGAACACCGGACAAAAACCATTTGTCGTCTATTCCGATCCCTTCGATGCGGCTGTAAAGGCCCGGGAAGATCTGCGCAGCCAAACCGACCTCTGTATCGGCCTTACACACCTGGATATTGTCGACGACCTCAAACTGGCCGGCATGTTGCCCGATGTGCCCCTGCTAATGGGCGGGCATGACCACGACAACATGATCCACCGCGTGGGCAAAACTGTGGTGGCAAAGGCCGATGCGAATGTGCGGACCGTGTATGTGCATACCCTCCGGTATGATAAGAAAACCAAAACGGCAACTGTAAAATCGGTACTGCGGCAAATCAACGGCAGTATCCCCAATGAGCCATCTACCGCTTCGGTGGTGGATAAATGGGAAAAGATCAAGAGTGCATCCCTGTCTTCTTCCGGTTTTGACGCCGGCGCGAAGGTGATTGACCTGAAGGAGCCCCTCGATTGCCGGGAAGCAGTGGTGCGTCATTCGCAGGCTCCGGTTGGCCAGATGATTGCCAGAGCAATGATGGCTGCCGCAAAAACAAAGCCCCAGTGTGCCATTTTGAACTGCGGCGCGATCCGGGTGGACGATGTGCTGAGCGGTACGCTGACCGAATTGGACATTGTGCGGATGTTGCCCTTTGGCGGCGGTATTTCAGAAGTGGAAATGCGCGGCAGCCTCCTGCAGCGCACGCTCGATGCCGGATTGAGCAACGACGGCAAGGGCGGCTATCTTCACTGGGACCAAATCAGCCGCGACGAAGCCGGCAAACGCTGGCTGATCGCCGGGGCCCCGCTTGACGTGGCAAAAACCTACCGCGTGGTACTGCCCGATTTCCTGCTGACCGGCAACGAGACGAACATGGGTTTTCTTGCGGCCAAAAATGCCGACGGCACGCCAAATCCGGATATATTACAACTGGTTAAACCCGATTCCAATGATAAAAGCGATCTGCGAAATGACGTACGGATTGCATTGATCCACTATTTCCGGGCCGGCGGGCGTTGAAATACGCCTCAATCAGGCATGTGAGGAAGGTTTTCGAAAGATAAAAAAGACAATTTTTAAGCATACCCCTTGCTCAAAACAAACTTTCCGTACTTTTGCAGGCCTTTTTGCAAATGCAACCGAAAAAAGTCTAAATCACTATAATTATTAGCGAACAATGGCAAAACGCAAAGTGTCCCAATCGGCAGCCGACGCTCAAATCGAGGTTCAGGAAGTTAAGGCTGCGTCCCAGCCGTTTTGGGAGAAAAATCAAAATCTGGTCCTGTATGTATTAGGAGGCCTGGCACTGATCGTAATGGGTTGGTGGGGCTATAAAGTATTGGTCGTACAACCGCAACAGGAAGAAGCTGTCAGTGCAATCTGGCAGGCTCAGGTTCAATTTGACCGCGACTCCTTTCAGCTCGCCCTCGAAAATCCGGGTGGCGGATACGATGGCTTCCTGGGTATTATTGACAAGTATGGCAGCTCCGCTGCCGGCAACTCCGCCAAATATTACGCCGGTGTATGCTATCTGCGGCTGGGCGACTTTGACAAGGCAATTGAATACCTGGATGATTTCAGTGCCGATGGCGACCTGCTGCCGATCATGAAATTCGGTATGCTGGGCGACTGCTATTCGGAGAAGAAGGACTTTTCAAAAGCCCTTGACTACTACGAAAAAGCAAGCAACGCGGGCAACAATGACCTGCTTGCCGCCTATTATCTGAAAAAACTGGGTATGTTGAACGACCAGCAGGGCAACAAAGAAGCCGCTGTGGAAGCCTATGAACGCCTGCGTCGCGACTTCCCCAATCCGACTTCAGCCGATTGGCGTGATATTGAAAAATATATCTACCGGGCAGGCACTGCAAAGTAATATTCCGCGGACCCTGACCGTTTATAAGCCGGGATACATCATTTGATGTGTTCCGGCTTATTTATTAAGAAATTCCAAATTATTGAAAATCAGACCTGCGGGGGGTGGCGCGGTATTTAAAAACCCCTTACTTTTGTCCCATCCCTCTTCAAAAGATAGTCTCTCCACTATCCTGAATTTGGCGAATCATGCTTTTCCGCACTGTATTCGCCAAATAATCAGGCTGTTTATCCCGTCGTTCCTTCGGCTGGCCCTTCTTGTCAAACAGATTCTAACCGAAATTAATCATACTGCTATGAACACGACTTTTCGTGCAGGATGTCTGGCGGCTGCTACCTGGCTTTTTGCCGCGGCAACCCTGACAGCCCAAACTCCGGTACAGGAGAATATTTCCCGAGCTGACAAACAGTTCGACTTGTACGCCTATAACCTGGCGTTGCGCACCTACGAACAGGTTATTAAAGAACAACCCAACAATGCCCATGCCCTTGCCCGCATCGGCGATTGCCATTTTCAACTCAACCGGCCTCAGGACGCCTTGACCTGGTACGATCGCGCCGTACTGCGCGACGATGTGGAACCGGAAGCTTTGCTCCACTACGGCCAGGCTCTGATGTACACCGGCGATTATATCGGCGCCAAGAAATGGTTTGTGCGCTATGGCGAACGCAACCCATTCGTTGGCCAGCACTTTGCACTCATGTGCGATTTCGCCCTGCAGGCAGCCCGGAAAGACGGATTATTCCAGGCGCTTAACGAACCGCTAAATACGGCTGCTGCCGACTACGGCCCGGTGTTTTACGGAACCCGGGTGGTGTACAGCTCGGCACGTACGGATATCAAACGAAATACAACAGCAAAAACGAATTCAGATTGGACCGGAAGCGCCTACAACCAGCTCTATGTTACCCAGCGCGGTGCCGGGGATACTTATCTGCAACAACCGGGCTTCCTGCTTGGCGACCTGGAGAACACTTTCAACGAAGGCCCTGTTAGTTTCTCTCCCGATGGCCGTCGCGTGGCTTTTTGCCGCAATAACTTCATAGATGGCACCCGGCAGATCGCTGAAAAAGGGATTAATATGAGCCTCTTTATTGCCGATATCGTTGATGGTAAGTGGATTAACGAGCGCGCATTCCCCTATAACGGCTCGGGCTATGCTACAGGATTTCCCAGTTTTTCCCCGGATGGGAATATGCTTTTCTTTGCCTCCAACCAGGAAGGCGGATTTGGCGGCTGGGATATTTATGTGTCAACCTGGAACGGTGGAGCCTGGACTACGCCCCGCAACCTCGGTGCGCCTTTGAATACAGCTGGAAATGAAGTAACCCCCTTTTACGACGGCACCAATCTTTACTTCTCCTCCGACTGGCACAACGGTTTGGGTGGGCAGGACGTATTCCGGTCTGACTTTCAGGCTAATACCGTGAGCAACATCGTCCATCTCGGCGCAGGGGTCAATTCATCCCGCGACGACTATGGTTTTGTATTTGATGCGCAGAACAACATCGGCTATCTGACCAGCAATCGCCCGGAAGGCCGGGGCAATGAAGATATCTGGCAGGTCCGGAAAAAAGTAGATGAATTTGTTATCACTGTAACGGATCCCCAGCAAAATCCCATTGCAGGCGCCGATATTGACTTCTCCGTGTGTAACGCGGGGATCAAGCAAACAGATGATGCCGGCCGGTATTCTTTTGCCGTGGCAGCCGGTAAAGCAGACTGCCGGGTGACAGTGCGCAAAACCGGTTACAATGCCGCTATTTTACTCATTCAATCAGCCGGCGACAAAAATCTGACAGCTGTATTGACGCCCCTGTACGGCACAGCAACTACTCCAGCCCAGCCTTTGATGGCGGATGCGGAGCCCGCTCCTGCTGTCTACAGCACCACCTACCCGGTGCAATCGGGAACACTCGATAAG
>CAYVDV010000202.1:0-9245 GCA_964450465.1 uncultured Saprospiraceae bacterium | reverse complement strand
AACCCCGTTGTAAATCAACCGGGAAATTACACGCTTCTGGTCACCAATTCCGCCAACGGCTGTACGGCAACCGTAACCGTTCCGGTGGTACAAAATACTACGCTCCCCACGGCAGAAGCTGGTCCGGCACAAACGATCACCTGCGCCGTGACCAACGCTACCCTCGACGGCACGGGCTCCTCTTCCGGCGCTAATTTCAGCTATCAATGGACGGCAGGCCCCGGCGGTATGATCGCCAGCGGAGCCAATACCCTGGAACCCATCGTGTCCACTGCAGGAACCTATACTCTTTTGGTTACCAACACCCAAACCGGTTGCACCAAAACGGACAATGTTACGGTAGGTCTGAACAATGCAGCCCCCACCGCGGCTATTGGCCCTCCGGGCACGCTTACCTGCACAGTATCCCAAGTCACACTCAACGGCAGCGCTACGCCTGCTAATGGAACCTACTCCTACCAGTGGAGCACCATTAACGGCAACGTACAGTCGGGACAAGCGAGCGCCAATGCGATTGTTACCGAAGCCGGGGATTATACGCTGGTCGTAACCAATACGCAAAACGGTTGCACCGATGACGCCTCCGTTACAGTCAATCTCGACTTTACCGACCCGGCCGCTGTTGTGGTGGTAAACAATCAGATCACCTGCAACAACCCCACTGTAACGATCAACGCGACACAATCTTCCAACGGACCGGGCTACAGTTTCTTCTGGAGCACCTCCGGCGGCGGAAACATTGTCAGCGGGGCAAATACGCTCACCCCGGTTGTCAATACACCCGGTTTTTACGCGATCATTGTTACCAATCTGGTCAATAACTGTACCGCATCAGCCTCTGTACAGGTCACCCAGAATACAATCCCGCCGGTGGTAAACCCGGGCTCACCGGGAACCTTGAACTGCAATGTCACCCAGCTTCAGTTAGGGGATCCCTCTACGATCGTCCTGCCGAACATCACCTATAAATGGAGTTCGACAGCGGGTGGAAATATTGTCAGTGGGGGCAGCACTCCGAGTGCTATCGTCAATCAGCCGGCAACATACACCCTGCTGGTAACTAATACCCAGAATGGATGTACAGCGTCGGGGACAGTACTGGTCTCCCAGAATATTACCGCGCCCAATGCTGTTGTGGCCACACCGGGTCAGATCAACTGCGTGACCCCAACCCTGCAACTGAACGGCGCTGGGTCCAGTGTCGGAGCGAATTTCAAATATCAATGGTCAACTACCAACGGTACCATCGCCGCCGGGGCGACAACGCTGACACCGACCATCTCCAGCGCCGGCACCTACACCCTGGTCGTCACAAACCAGGCAAACGGCTGTACAACCAGCGCTTCGGCAACCGTTACCGCAAGCCTGACGCCACCGACTGTGACCGTAGCACAACCAACCCTGATCAACTGCTTCCAACCGCAACAAACGCTGAACGGTACCGGCTCCAGCACCGGCAGTAACTTCCAGTATCAGTGGGGCACCCAAAACGGCCAGATCCTGTCCGGAGCAACCACCCTGCAACCGGTAGTCGGACAGGCCGGCACCTATACCCTGCTGGTCACCAATACCAGCAACCAGTGTACGTCCAGCGCCAGCGTAACCGTTGCCGCCGACATCATACCGCCGGTTGCCAATGCCGGGACCTCCCAAACCCTGAACTGCACCAACCCATCCCTGACGCTCAATGGCAGCGGGTCCAGCCAGGGGGCTAATTTTACATACCAGTGGACGGCCATCAACGGCGGCAACCTCTTGCCGCCCACGAATATCCTGAATCCGGCAGTGGATGAGCCCGGCACGTATCAGTTACTTGTAACCAACACGCAGAACGGCTGTACCAGCGCTTCCAGCGTTCAGATCCTGGTAGATGATACCGACCCGGTGGTCCTGATCGCTGCGCCTGCAATACTCAACTGCACCAACAGCCAGGTCGTGCTCAACGGAACCGGCTCCAGCACCGGCAGCAACTTTACCTATGCCTGGTCTGGACCCAGCATCGTCTCGGGGAATAACACACTGAATGCCACTATCAATCAACCCGGTAATTATACCCTGCAGATCACAAACGCCAACAATGGCTGTACCTCTCTGAAAACGGTCAACGTCAGCCAGGATATTCAACCGCCCGCCGCCGATGCGGGGGCAGACAATATTCTCAACTGCTACAACCCGCAACTCCAGCTGGGCGGCAGCGGCAGCTCCACCGGACCCAATTTCAGTTATACCTGGACCGGGCCGGGCATTGTATCCGGCGCCAACTCAGCCACCCCGGTGGTCGATCAGCCCGGCTTGTACACCCTTCTGGTCACCAATACCGTGAACGGTTGCACATCTACCGACAATGTGACACTGGATTTCAATCAGGACCAGCCGCAGGCCGATGCGGGCCCCGGCTTCCAGCTTACTTGTACGGAAACCAGCTATGTGCTGAGTCCTACGGCAAGTCAGGGAGCCAACTTTACGTACAAGTGGGCAACCAATACCGGTAACTTCCTGACGCCAACCAATATCCTGAACCCAACAATAAACGGCGCCGGGTTCTATTTCCTGACCGTTACCAATACCATCAACGGCTGTACTGCCGTCGATCAAGTGCAGGTGACACAATCCGCAGACTTCCCGAATGCCGATGCCGGCCTGGCCAATATTCTTACCTGTGCGGTTTCCACTATTACTCTTAACGGCGGAAACTCCAGTACCGGCAACGAGTTTGTCTATGAATGGACTTCCGTCGGCAGCGGAAATATCCTAGGCGGTGCCAACACCCTGAACCCCGTTGTGGACCAACCGGGCACCTACCAACTGGCCGTAACCAACACCTCGAACAATTGCGTGTCCTATTCTTCCGTCGTGGTCGATCAGGATATCGCGCCGCCTGTTGTGGAAGCCGGTACGCCACAGACCCTGACCTGTACGCTTGCGTCCATCACACTGCACGGCCAGGTGAGCACAAATGGCAACTTCGCATACAGCTGGCAAGCCCTTAACGGAGGCAATATTCTTAGCGGAGCGAATACCCTGAACCCATCCGTGAGCGCCGTAGGGACCTATTTGCTCACCGTACTCAACACAAATAACGGCTGCAGCGCAGTCGATTCGGTGGATGTACTGGTTGACCAGAATGCCCCGATTATTCAGCTCGTTCAACCGGATACCCTGACCTGTATTGTCAAAAATATCACCATCAATGCCGAAGGCTCCTCTACGGGAAATGTGCAATACAGCTGGAATACCAGCAACGGAACCTTCAGCAACCTGAACGATCCGCTTCACCCGCAAGTAAGCCAGCCCGGCACTTACTCCCTGCTGATCACCAACCTCGACAACGGCTGCACCACAACGCAGGATGTCGTCGTGGCACAAGATATCGTGCAACCCGTAGCAGATGCAGGCGCTATTAAAACGCTGACCTGTGCGCTCACCACGATACAACTCAGCGGCTATGGCTCCAGCCAGAACGGCCCGTATTACTACGAATGGACGACGCCAAACGGCGTGATCCTGTCCGGCAACAACTCCCTGGCGCCCGTCGTGGCCTCCCCGGGCGGCTATGCACTGTTGGTACAGAATACTTCCAACGGCTGTAGCGCCACAGACCAGGTACAGGTATTGCAGGATATCCAGGAGCCCACCGTGGCTATTGCCGCCGCACCGCAATTAACCTGCGCCGTAAAACAGGTGACGCTCAACGGCAGCGCATCTTCCATCGGGCCGAACTACTCCTACGCCTGGACAACAACCTCCGGCAATATCGTGGGTGATCCGGAAACGATCCTGACGCAGGTGAACGTCGCCGGTGTCTATACACTGACGGTGCTCAATAACATCAACGGCTGCACGAATACCGCAGATGTTCTGGTGACGGAAAACACGGTATTACCCAGCGCGGAGGCCGGCCCGCCCTTTACACTCACCTGTTCCATCGACGAGGTCACCCTGCAGGCATTTGCTTCCACAGGAGCACAATACAGCTATGCCTGGTCCACAACGAACGGACAGATCCTGAACGGGACGAACACCCTCACCCCGCAGGTAAATCAGGCAGGCATCTATTCCCTCCTGGTGACCAATACGAATACGGGCTGTACCAAGACCGACAACGTGGAGGTATTCCAGGAAACAAACGTTCCGACTGATTTCGCGTTCGATCTGCAACGCCCGTCCTGTATGGACAACGATGGTCAGATCGCTTTCCAGCAGGTGACCGGCGGCTATGGCCCGTACCTGTATTCCATTGACAATGGAAACAGCTACACCACCAATTTGAACTTCACAAGCATTATCCCCGGCACCTACGACCTCTGGATACAGGATGCCAACGGCTGCGAGTTCCATAAAAAACTGGTGGTGCCGAAAGCCCCGGATCCCGGGATCACTATCGATCCGGAATTTGACATCCAGCTGGGCGACTCGCTGCAACTTCAGGCGGTACTGCCTCCGGGCTATCCGCTTTCCCTGATCGATTCGGTCATCTGGACGCCGCTGGATGGGCTGACCTTTACCGGCAACGACATCTTCAGCCTGCTGAAGCCGTTTGCCAAACCGTTCAAACCGATCGAATATACGGTCCGGATCGTGAGCAAAGACGGCTGCGAGGCCAGCGACCGCGTCCTGATCCGGGTTGACAACGAGCCGCACATCTACATCCCGAACGCCTTCTCCCCCTGGGATGAGAACGGCGAAAATGATATTGTGTTAATTTTTGCCGACGGCGACCAGATCGTGCAGGTAAAATCGTTCCAGATATTCGACCGCTGGGGCAACATGGTGTTCCGCGACGTGAACTTCCAGCCCAACGACCCCCACCACGGCTGGGACGGTTTCCACAACGGCAAACTCATGACACCGGCGGTGTTCGTTTACTACGCTGAAATTGAACTGATCGACGGCCGTACGCTGCTCTACAAAGGAGACATTACCCTGGTGCGGTAAGCCCCGCCAGTGAACAATCTTCCACATTGCCCGCGCCACCCGGAAAATCCCGGGTGGCGCTCTTTTTTGGTACAAAAGTGTGTTCTTTGCACCCCATGAATACGTTCCAACAAAAACTCGACGCTTTCGGCCGCCTCCTGACGATCATGGATGAACTCCGGGAACAATGTCCCTGGGACCGCAAGCAAACCCTCGAGTCGCTCCGCAACCTTACCATAGAGGAAACCTACGAACTCGCCGACGCCATTATCGACGGGGACTTGCCCGGTATCAAGGAAGAAATCGGCGACCTGATGCTGCACATGACTTTTTATGCCCGCATCGCCTCCGAGAAAGGCGCATTCGATATCGCCGACGCCCTGCATGCCATCTGCGACAAACTCATAGCCCGGCACCCGCATATCTACGGCGACGTCAAAGTGGCTGATGACGAAGAGGTGAAGCGCAACTGGGAACAACTCAAACTCAAGGAAGGGAAAAAGTCGCTGCTCGCCGGCGTGCCCAACAGTCTGCCCGCCATGGTAAAAGCCTACCGCATGCAGGAAAAAACAAAACAGGTGGGCTTCGAATGGGAAACAACCGAACAAGTATGGGCAAAAGTAGAGGAAGAGATCGGCGAGTTGCAGGAGAATATCCAAACCCGGGCCCCACAGGAGAAAGTGGAGGAGGAATTCGGCGACGTCCTGTTCGCACTGGTCAATTACGCCCGCTTCATCGGCGTAGATCCGGAAACTGCCCTGGAACGCGTCAACCGTAAGTTCAAATCCCGCTTTGAGTATATCGAAACCAAGGCTCCCCGGCCCCTTCAGGAAATGACGCTGGAGGAAATGGACGGTCTGTGGAATGAAGCCAAGACACTGGAAAGGAAGTGACCCGGAGGTAAAAATAATATTCGGAATACCGGATGTTTTTTGGGCCAATTAAAACTTTTGACTGTCAAGCCTTTGCACCTTCAAACTTCTGCTTTACTTTTGCGCCGGCTAAATCCGGATGGATAGGCAAAAACTGCCGTTTGACCCTCAGAAATTCGGTTTTGGTATCAATCACTCAATCACTCAATCACTCAATCACGCACTGAAAATGGCAGTTTACTATTCCAAAGAGAAAGTAGCCGAAATCACCAAAACCTACGGCAAAGACGAAAAAGATACCGGCAACGTGGAAGTTCAGGTCGCTCTGCTGACCTACCAGATCGAGAGCCTGTCGGCACACCTGCGCATCAACAAGAAAGATCACTCCACCCGCCGCTCGCTGCTGCACAAGGTGGGCCAGCGCAAAAGCCTGCTGTCGTACTACGCCAAAAAAGACATTTTCAAATACCGCGCCCTGATCGAGAAACTCGGTCTGCGTAAGTAATTATCCCGAGGGGTTTGGGCGATCCGGAACCCGGGCATTGAGCAGCCCGATTTCCAAACCGCCCAAACCCCTTCTTTTTTTACCGCATAAAACCCGACACTCTCCCGCCTGAGCATACCGTTTCGCACGCGAAACCTGCAACATATACTCGTGATATCCCGAACCGGAAAATACCGGCCGGACCACGAAAGCATATTTCAAACGTTCTTTATTTCTTTCACCGCACCGGCAAGGGCATCACTGCGATCACCTGTGTTTTTTCCCAACCCGGCTATTTCTGAAACGGGGATTCGCTTCCCCCACACAAAGACACATGTCTAATGTTGAATGATGAATGATGAATGATGAATAGTTACTTCATCTCCAGGAAACATCCTTTTTCGTTCAAGGTGAAACAATTCATCATTCAACATTCATCATTCATCATTCAACCTGCCTCTTTGTGTGTTTTTTCGGTTTCTGAAAAGCCGGCCCGCCGCCGCCAACCCGCCATACCCCTTCAGGGATTTGCCGGCTAACGGCGCAGCGTTCTAACAACATCTGATCGCCGACGTTCGCCCCTCCCCGGTGCACAACATCTTTATGTAATGGGAAAACAAATCCCGCTCCGTACCTCGTTTGCCCTGCCGGATGGCCGGGAAATAACGCTGGAAACGGGCAAACTTGCCACGCAGGCAGATGGCAGCGTCATGGTTCGCATGGGTAATACCATGCTCCTGGCCACCGTCGTCAGCGCCCGCACCGCCAAGGAAGGCCAGCCTTTCTTTCCGCTTTCCGTTGATTATCAGGAAAAATTTGCCGCAGCCGGCCGTATCCCGGGCAACTTCTTCCGTCGCGAAGCACGCCTTTCCGACTACGAGATCCTGATCAGCCGCCTCGTCGACCGCGCCCTGCGCCCGCTCTTCCCCGACGGCTACATGAACGAAACGCAAATTATTATCAACCTGATCTCCGCCGACAAAGACGCGACGCCCGACGCATTGGCCGGCCTGGCTTGCTCTGCAGCCGTGGCCGTCAGCGATATCCCGGTGGAAGCGCTCTTTTCTGAAGTGCGCATCGCCCGGATTGACGGCCAGTTTGTCATCAACCCCGACCGCAATGCACTGGAACGCGCGGACATGGACTTCATCGTCGCCGCGACCAAACGCGACATCACGATGGTGGAGGGCGAAGCGGCGGAATGCCAGGAACAGGACCTGATCGAAGCGCTTAAAATAGCACACGAGACGATCCGCGTCCAGATCGAAGCCCAGGAACGCCTGGCGGAAATGGTCGGCGAAAAAGCCCTGGTTAAACGCCCCCTGCCGGAAGTCCCGGAAAATGAAGACCTCAAAACTCTGGTGGAAAAACACTGCAAGGACGATTTTTACAACCTTGCCCGCAGCGCCAGCGACAAGCAAATCCGCCGCACCGCGATCGAAGAGATGAAAGAACGGCTCATGGAGACGCTCACCGCGGAGTTTGGCGAGGAGTTTATGGCCGAATGGGGGGCCGTTGCCAGTCGTTATTTTGAAAAACTGAAAAAATTCGTCATCCGCGATGTGGTGCTCTCCGAAGGCAAACGCCTCGATGGCCGCAGCACCGATGAAGTGCGCCCGATCTGGTGCGAAGTTGACTACCTGCCTTCCGCACACGGCTCCGCTGTCTTCAATCGCGGTGAAACCCAGTCGCTTACCTCGCTCACCCTGGGCACCAAACAAGACCAGGCCCTGATCGACAACGCCCTGAATTCGTACGACGACAACTTTATCCTGCACTACAACTTCCCCCCCTACTCCACCGGAGAAGTGAAACCCATGCGCGGTCCCGGACGCCGGGAAGTCGGCCACGCCAATCTCGCCGGCCGGTCTATCCGCAAACTCATGCCCGAAAACTTCCCCTACACGGTGCGCATTGTATCGGACATCCTCGAGTCCAACGGCTCCTCTTCCATGGCTACCGTGTGCGCCGGATCCCTGGCGCTGATGGATGGCGGGGTGCCTGTCAAGGCGCCGATTGCCGGCATCGCCATGGGCTGCATCGCCGATGAAAACCAGCGCATCGCCATCCTGTCCGATATCCTTGGCGACGAAGATGCCCTCGGTGATATGGACTTTAAGGTAACCGGTACCAGCAACGGCATCTGTGGCGTACAGATGGACATCAAGATCGACGGCATGCCGTACGAAATGCTGGAAAAAGCGTTGATTCAGGCCCGCGCCGGCCGCCTGCACATTCTCGGCGAAATGGCCAAGGCCCTCGACGCCCCGCGTGCAGACCTTAAACCGCATGCACCGCGCATGGTCGAGTTCCGCATTGACCGCGAATACATCGGCGCCGTGATCGGACCAGGCGGCAAGGTCATCCAGGAACTGCAGCGCCAAACCGGCACAACCATCAGCATCGACGAAGACGAGCAAGGCGGTATCGTGGCCATCTTCGGCCCGGACAAAGCAGCGCTGGATGGCGCATACGACAAAATTCAGGATATCGTGTTCGTGCCGACGCCCGGCGACACCTTCGAAGGGGTGATCGAGCGCGTGGAAGACTACGGCGCATTTGTCAAATTCAAGGGCAAGAGCGGCTTGCTGCACGTATCCGAAATGAGCTACCAGCGCGTGGAAAACGTATCCGATCTCTACAAAGTCGGCGACACAGTAACCGTGAAACTGCTGGAAAATGACCCGAAAACGGGCAAACTGCGCTTGTCGGTAAAAGCCCTGCAGCCCAAGCCGGAAGGTTATGTCGAACGCGAACGCCCGGATCGCGGCGGCAGTGGCGGCGGTGATCGGCGTGGCGGAGGCGGCGGTGACCGGCGTGGCGGAGGCGGCGGAGATCGACGCGGCGGAGGCGGCGGTGACCGGCGTGGCGGAGGCGGCGGACGTCGTTAAGAAATCTTTATCTGAAACATGTGTCATCCCGAATTTTTCTAGTTGGAAAAATTCGGGATTTTTATTTGCAGGGCATAAGGTAAA
>CAYVDV010000201.1:0-9249 GCA_964450465.1 uncultured Saprospiraceae bacterium | reverse complement strand
GGAGGGGAAGATCTTGCGGTTTTCCAGGGAAATCTTTTCAGATACCGGAAGGCTTTTTCACCACTTAAAAAGCCATGATCATAAGCCACAAATAACCCCTGCGCGCTAAACAGATCCGCGTCGCTGCCGAAGGCGGCGCAGCGCATTCGCCGCCAGGCGGATCCGCGTTTCCATCCCCTCGCAAGCGGCGGGCAAGCGCGGATTTACCGTTTTTGTAGCAACGACGAGAACCAGCCCCCCCTAAGCAGAAACCCGCTCCAGCAGCCACTCCCGCTCCGCCACGTACTTCGTGGC
Organism: uncultured Saprospiraceae bacterium; assembly: GCA_964450465.1. Lineage (GTDB taxonomy): Bacteria > Bacteroidota > Bacteroidia > Chitinophagales > Saprospiraceae > M3007. Next base: position 8,955 of record CAYVDV010000201.1, on the reverse strand, counting down.
GAGGATTTTGGCGCGCAGGCGTTCGCGGGCGCCGGCGTTGCCGGGCTCGAGGGCCAGCAGGCGCTTGACAAAGCGGACAAAGTGCAGATTCAGTTCCTTGTGGTAACCCAGAGCGCCGCGCTTGCGCTGCAAGTACACCGCAAAGCTATCGAGCAGCGATTCCAGGGCAGCCATTTCTTCCGTATCGAAATAAATGCGCACCAGCATGCGCCGGGCATCAAGGTTGTAGAACACATCGCGAAATTCCACATGACGCAGGGTTTCGCGGGCTTTATCGTATTCTTTTTTCCGGAAATAATAGGTGCCCAGATTGTAACGCCAGGCGCTGTCGCGGTCGCGTGGAGGCAGCGCTGGACGGTAGGTTTCCAGAAATTGAAGCGCCCAGTTCCACTCCTCCTGCGCCAGGGCGAGCAGGAGGATGTTGTTGTAGGTGTATTTATTGAGAAAACCGTCTTCGAAAATGATCCGGCGCTCGAGGCCGGAGCGGTAAAGTTGCAGTGCTGCCCCGATGTATTCCCGGGCGCCGCTGTTGAGCCGGCGGATACAGTAATTGATCGCACCGACATACAGATCGCGGATCTCGTTGGGCGGGAACAGCCCCCAGTGCCGTTCCAGCAAATCCCGCAAGGCCAGAAAATGGGGTTCGGCGCCAGCATCCTGGTCAGCCAGGATCCGGGAGCAATGGTAATACGCCATTACTGCGGGTGTATCCTGAAAAGCGCCACTGCCCACGGCATCCAGGGTCGCCTGCAGGTAAACGGAGGTATTACCCGTCTCCTGCCGGCCCGGTTGCGCCAGCTCGGCGCAGGCTTGCCGCAGGGTCTCGGACGCAATGTAGATGTCGCGCGTGACGCCGATCTGGCGCAGGAGATCCGATGCGCTCCGGTGGGAGCGGCGAAACACCTCCCAGCGCTCTGATTGCAGGTGAAACTGCTGAAAAAAATGCTCGGCGCTCTGGTGGGGTGCCGCATCCAGGCGCGCCGAAAGCGCAGCGTATTCTTTTTCAAAAACCTGCTCCAGATCGCGCTGCCGGAGCGATTTGCAGAGATGGCGGCCCATGTCTGTCTCGTCCTGCACCCAATGGACATAGGCCAGGTAGTGCTTGATCTGCTGGTATAAAAACGACATGGCATAACGCATGTCGGCATCCCGGTAAGCCTTTACCTTGCGTTTTCCACCGGCGGGGAAGATCCGCATGAAAACCGTTTCCTTATCCAGCGCCGCGTTGCCGGCGTTTGCAGACCCGACGGGAACCTGCTCGCAGAGGTAGTCGAACAGACGGATCACGTCGTCGCGCTGGTTGAAAAACGGGCTTTGCACCCATTTGCGCAGCTCCCGCCGTTCGGATTTGCTCAGAGTGCGAAAGGTTTGGACAAGCGCTGATTCGCGCATAGGTAATTATTTAACGGAGTTTTGTTATTTTGTTTTGGCAAAAATATTTATAAATAACTGATATTTAATAATTTGAATAAAATTTATTTACAATAAAATTGACAATCCATTTCAAAATGTATTTTTCTGCTTGTCAGCCAACCCGCACTTTTGTACCATCAGATCACAATAATCAATTCGATTCCCATGAGAAAAATAATCCTGTTGAGCATTTTGGCATCCCTGCTGGCCGGCGCAGCAAACGCTCAGGGCTGGCAACGGCGCTACGGCCTGGCGTCTGAAAACGAGCAAAGCAAGTATATCACCCGCACGGCAGACGGCGGTTTCCTGGTGCGCGCTTCGGCGGGCGGCAGCGATCCCGCCTTCTCTGCCCTGTGGCGGCTCGATGCCGACGGCGACAGTATCTGGACCTTTTCCGCAGGCCCCTACCCTACCAACGGCGGACAAAATGCCATAGCCGAAGACCGCGCGCTTACCAACGGCGCCGGCGAGATCTTCTCGGTGTTTTACGACAGCCTGTTCAAGTTCGATGCCGGCGGGCAAAAACTACTGGCAGCCCCCTGCGGTGCGCTCCGCATGCTGGGGGTACACACCGATGGCGTCGTGTTGTGGGACAAAGTGGCAAGCGGCGATTCCATACGCCTGCGCAAATACGATTTTGGCGGGACGGTACTTTGGGAAAAAAAGCAGGAGGTTAAAGGTGATTTTCTCGATCTCAAGATGTCGCCCGACGGCAAAATATTTATGTTGTACTTCGAAACTGGGGATTTTCGGACACGAGTGGTGGTAATCGACCAGAATGGCAATCCCATAGGATTCATCCACGACCACGGCGGTGGCAATTATTACAGCAAGATCGCGTTCGACGAGGCCGGAAATTACATCCTGTACGAAACTTTTCTCGCCGGCCAATCGGCCCAGAACAACACGGTCTTCCTACTGTATGCTTCACCCACGGGCCAGGTACTCTGGAAAGGCACCTACCTGATCTCTTCGGAGGATGCGGTCCAACAGGTCCTTGCGGCGCCGAACGGCGGTTTTATCCTGATCGGCTCCACCTGGTACGAGCCCGTGCGCTCGCCCCGCCTGTACCGGCTGGATGCTGCCGGGAAGGAATTGTGGAAGCGCAGTTACCAAATGAAGCGCGCCACCTTTTTTGCCGACGCAGTGGCCAATCCCGGCGGATCCTTTGTCGTGTGCGGTCACACGACGGAAGAGCCCGGCGCCACAGGTCCCACGGATGCGATCGTCTGGCAATTTTCTGCCAATGGTTCGCTGCTTCCCAATATCCTCCGGGGCCGGATTGTGCGCGACACGCTGCCCGACTGCACCGCGCAACCCGTCGAACCCGGTATGAGCGAATGGAAGATCAAACTGGGCGAGTTCCTGGCCGTATCGGATTCCCTGGGCCGGTACGAGGTCGATGCCGACACCGGTGTCTCCACCCTGGAACTATTCCCGCCCAGCCCGGTCTGGCAGGTCTGCCCCGATTTTGAGACGGTCAACTTTTCCGGGACTTTTCTGGTGGACACGCTCGATATTCCGGTGTACCCGCTGGTCTATTGTCCGCAAATGCAGGTGTCGATCGGCTTCCAGCGCCTGCGCCGTTGTTTTGAAAATACAGCCACGGTGAGCTGGTGCAATTGGGGGACAGTGGCTACATCAGAGGCGCAGATCCTGGTGGTCTTGCCACCCGAACTGGATTTTACCACAGCCACCTGGCCGGTCAGCCAGGTCAGTGGCGACAGCCTGTGGTTCGACATCGGCTACGTGGACGTCAACCAGTGCGGCAGTTTTCAACTAAAGGCAGTGGTGGATTGCGACTCAACGGAGCTCGGCCAGGCGCTTTGTGTGGAAGCGCATATCTTCCCCGATTCGTTTTGCCTGTCCGATCCCCTGTGGTCAGGCGCCAGCATCGTGCTAAGCGCCAGCTGTAAGGGCGACACAGCAGTGGAATTTCACCTGAAAAATATCGGTATCGCCCCCTCCTCGCCTACGCTGGAATATATCATCATAGAAGATCAGGTGGTATTGATGACGGCGCCGCTTTCCCTGCCGCCGGGCGGCGAACACGTAGTGACCCAACACGTAAACAGTGGCAGCCTGTATCGCCTGGAAGCCACCCAGGAGCCTCTGCACCCGGGTTTTTCCATGCCCTCCGTATGGGTGGAAGGCTGTGGAACTGCCCAAAATCAGGGTTTGTCGCTGCAGTACCCGGCCGACGACAAGGACCTGTTTATCGACATCGAGTGCCAGCCCGTGGTGGGCAGCTACGACCCCAACGACAAAACCGCGTTTCCGGAAGGTTTCGGCCCGCAGCACTACATCGAAGCAAACACCGACCTGACGTACCGCATCCGTTTCCAGAACACAGGCACCGATACGGCGTTCACGGTTGTCATCCGCGATACACTGTCGGATTGGCTCGATCCGGCCAGCCTGCGCCCGGAAGCGGCATCGCACCCCTTCACCTGGAATTTTTCCGAAGGAAACATCCTGAAAGTGATCTTTGATAACATTCTGCTGCCCGATTCCGCTACCAACGAACCGGGGTCGAATGGTTTTGTCCAGTTCCGCATTGCGCAGCAAAAAGACGTTCCCGACGGCAATGTCATTGACAACCGCGCCGGCATCTATTTCGATTTCAACCCGCCGGTGATCACCAATACGGTATTCCATACCATTGGGCGCGACTATATCCTGGTGAAAACCGAAACGCTGCCTCCCGGCGCGCCCGGGCTGACGGTGTTTCCCAACCCCTTCCGCGAGGCCGCTACCTTCCGGTTCGATGCTGCGGTGCGGGGCGTACTGTCCATCTTCAGCCCGGCCGGGCAACTCGTCCGGCAAGAAGCAATAGCCGGGGAAACGCATACTTTCCTGGCCCGGGACCTTGCGGCAGGCGTATATTTCTTTGACATCCGCGACGACGGGCGTTTGCTGGCGCGCGGGAAAATGGTGGCCCAATGAGGCGGGAGGTTTCCCTTCACAAACAGGCTCCACTAAAAACGCGTATAACTACCCTCTTTTCATCCATAACCTATTTAGCGACATGCAATTCCGTCTTTTTCTCCGTTTGGCAGCGCTGAGCTTGCTGCCCCTTTTTGCCGGCGCGCAAACCTGCATCCCGAGCGTTACCGTACTCAACGGTCTTTCCATCAACCTCCGCCCAACTGATACAGATGGCGATCAGATAACTGACGGCGTTTACGCTGTTCTGCATCTGAAGGACCTGATCATTACCAGCCATAACTCCTGTGATTCCCTGCCCTTGCAGTTCGGTATGCGAAAATTCGGTACAAGTAACGGTTGGACCAGCGACTCGCTGCTGCTGTTTTCTCAAGATGAACCTGGAACGCAATTAGTGGAGGTCTGGGTCAAAAATGCCGACGGCCGGACAAATTACTCCATAACCTATATTATTGTCCAGCAAGGCCTTGCAAACTCCAACCCCTTACCGGTGGACTGCCAGAACGACGAGATTCCACCGGCTGGTTTTTCCGTTAATGGTCTGAGCGGCTCTGTTCGTACCTTTTGGGATGGCAAATCTGGCCTGACCGTTCCGGCTAGCGCCCTGGTAAAAGCCAGTTATGACGAATGCGGCGGCCCATACCAATATCGCATCCGGAAAACGGGAACCGGCGCCGGGGTACCCTCAACCGAGTCGGTAACTTTTGATTGCAGTGAACTCGGCACACAACTGGTCGAAGTCTGGACCGGCGACCCCGCCGGAAACTGGGATTACAGTGAAACCTATGTGATCGTACAGGACTATTTGGATCGCAACTGCGATCTACTGCCCCCGCCCATCCCTGCCGGTTGTTGGCCCGACGAAACCCCTCCCGATCTGCTGGCCTATAACGGTTTTTGCAAGGGTATTACCTGGGAATCAACGGGACCCAGTGCAACCGTATATGCCAAAGACTTTGTCCGGTTCGGGCGGGACAAGTGCAATAATATCCTGGAAGCCCGCATCCGGAAATCGGGAACCGGGGACGGGCCGCCGGACACGAAGTCGGTAACTTTTACGTGCAACGAACTGGGCACCCAACTCGTGGAGATATGGCTGCGCGACGGTATCGGCAACTGGGCCTGGGCCGATACGTATGTCATCGTACAGGATAACTACGGCACCTGCGGTCCTCAGCCACCCGCCCGGGCCCAGGTAGTGATCCCGGAATTCAAAAAAGAGATCATCCAGCGCCTTACCGGTAAACCCGCGCCGGAGCGCGCGGCAACGCGGGCGCCGCTTGCTGCACACACAGCCGTATGGCCTAACCCGACGGCAGATGGCTTTACCCTTTCCGCCCAATTGCCGCAGGCGGGGCCGGTCCGGGTAGAACTGTACGACAGTTACGGCCGGCTGGTTCAGGTCCTCGGCGACCGGTCCTGGGAAGAAGCCGGCGCCTACCAGCAGTATTTCTCCATCGGACAGTTCCCGTCCGGGACCTACCGCTGCGTGCTGCGCCATGCGCAGGGTATGGAAACAGTGGCAGTGGTGCGGCAGTGATGCACAAACACAATAGAAATATCGAATATCGAATACAGAATTTCCAATTTCGAAGGATTCAGACTACGTATAAAGGCTGTTTCGGGTGCTACCATACCATTATCAACAGTAGAATTCACTTTGACATTCGAAATTCCTTGTTCGATATTCTGCGGTTGGGTTTACCAAGCGGCAAATCCCGGAAGGTACCGTACCTTTGCGCCCCACTGCCATGTCCGAGAAAAAACACCCGCATTTTGAGCGCCTTCGCGAGCTGCTTCGGCAGGAAAAGGAGGAAGACTACCGCTCGTTCCTGCAACTCGTCCGCGAGAAGCCGCTGACCGACCGTGTAAACGAAGGCTATACCTGGTACCCGCTGAAAGTGCTGCAAACGGGCTTCGCCCTGGGCGAAAAAGCCTTCGTGCTCCTGGAACGAACTACCCGGCTCAACGAACCCCACCAATTGCGCGCCGGGCAGTCGGTCAGCCTGTTCACCCAGGCCGAGCATGTGGATCAGCCCGAAAAACAGGGGGTGATCAACTACGTCGAGCGCAACCGCATAAAGATCATCCTCAACGCCCGCGACGTGCCCGACTGGCTCGACGCCGGCCTGCTTGGCGTGGATATGCTCTTCGACGACCGCAGCTACCGCGAAATGGAACGCGCCCTCGAAAAAGTGCTGGCGGCAAAAGGAGACCGGCTGGCGGAATTGCGGGATATGACAAGCCCCCCCCAGCCCCCCCAAAGGGGGGGAGTAGGGCGTTCGGGTTCCCCTCGATTGGATGAACCCGTTTTCCCTACTCCCCCCCTCCTGGGGGGGCCGGGGGGGGCCAACTCCTCCCAACGTGCCGCCATACACGCCATTCTCGACAATCGCGACTTCGCCATCATGCACGGTCCGCCAGGCACCGGCAAGACCACGACGCTGGTGGCTGCCGTCGAGCTCCTGATCAAAACGGAAAACACAGTGCTGGTAACGGCCCCCAGCAATACCGCCGCCGACCTGATCACGGAGCGCCTGGCAGAAAAGGGAATAAACGTCGTGCGCATCGGCAATATCAGCCGGGTGGACGACAGTGTGCTGGGCCATACCCTCGACGCTATCCTGGCCGGGCATCCGGAAAGCAAGAACATTAAAAAGGTCAAGATCCAGGCCGCTGAATATCGCCGGCAGGCGCGCCGCTACAAACGCAGCTTCGGCCCTTCCGAGCGTCGCGAACGCGAACACCTGAAATCCCAGGCCCGCGAATTGGAAGCCTGGGCAAACGACCTGGAGGACCGACTTGTGGATCAGGTGCTCACTTCGGCCCAGGCAATCACCTGTACCCTGGTGGGCGCCGCCCATCCGCTCCTGGAACAGCGGAAATTCCGCACCTGCGTGATCGACGAAGCAGCCCAGGCCCTGGAACCCGCCTGCTGGATCCCGATCGCCAAATGCAGCCGCGTGGTGCTGGCCGGCGATCCGTTCCAGCTACCGCCAACCGTCAAGGACCTGGATGCGGCCCGCAACGGACTGTCCACTACCCTGATCGAGCGCTGCATCGAACTTTTGCCCGAACGGGTCAGCCTGCTCACGGTCCAATACCGCATGCATCAGGTCATCATGGATTTTTCGAACCAGTATTTCTATGGCGGGGCGCTGCAGGCGCATGAGAGTGTGGCGGAGCGGGAATTGGCCCCTCCCTCCCCTCCCCAAAGGGGGGGAGAGGGGGAAGCGGGTTTATCCCGGAGCGGGGAACCCAATTGCCCTACTCCCCCCCTTTGGGGGGGGCCGGGGGGGGCTCTCGTTTTCATCGACACCGCCGGCTGCGGTTTTGACGAGCAGTTGCAGGAAAGCAGCGGAGGCCTGCAGCGCTCCCTGAGTCGCTTCAATCCCGAAGAAGGCCTGTTGATCCGGGAGCATTTGCTCCAACTGCTGCATCAGTTGAACGGCGAACAGACATTCACACCGGCCAATGAGGGCAACAGTCCGCATGAGATTATCCTCCCCAGCATAGGTGTTTTGTCTCCGTACCGGGAACAGGTAAACTATCTGGAAGCGCTGTTTCGCGAAGACCCGCAGCTCTCCCACTTGTTGCTGCCGCACCAATTTGGCAAAGCCGGAAAGGATGGCAGGCATTCATCATTTGAGGGATACCCGAACGCCCCACTCCCCCCCTTTGGGGGGGGGCGGGGGGGGCTTTCCATCAACACGATCGACGGTTTTCAAGGCCAGGAGCGCGACGTGATCTACATCAGCCTGGTCCGTTCCAACCCCAAACACGAGATCGGCTTTTTACAGGACTACCGGCGCATGAACGTGGCCATGACCCGAGCGCGCATGCTGCTCGTCGTGGTCGGCGATTCGGCGACTATCGGGAACAACAAATTTTACCAGGCGTTCCTCGACTATTGCGCCGAACACGGGGGGTACAGAACCGCGTGGGAGTTTATGCGGTAAAACCGCACTTACACTTCCTCCAGTTTCTTCGTCACCACCTCTTTCCCGTTCAACAGGGCTTTCCGGCCAAAAAACAGCCCGGCGGCATCGGCGCCTATGAGGACCGTATCGCCTTTGACGTAGTCTCCGGCCAGGACGTGTTTGGCCAGTTCGTTGATCAGCTCGCGCTGCAAGGTGCGTTTGAGCGGACGGGCGCCGAACTGCGGATCGAAGCCGTGCTCGGTGAGGAGCTTGGCCGCAGGTTCGCTGAGTTCGAGCTGAAGTTCCTGGCGCTCGAGCATCTCGCGGATATCGCTGAGCAGGATATCGAGGATGAGGCGCATCTGGTTTTTCATCAGCGGATGGAACACGATCACCTCGTCGATCCGGTTCAGGAATTCCGGCCGCAGGCTCATGCGCAGGGCATCCATTACTTCGCTCTTGGCCGTTTCCACCACTTCATGCCGGCGGTTTTCAGGCATTTCGTTATAATCCTCAAACACTTCCTGGATGCGGTCGCTGGCCAGGTTGGAGGTCATGATGATGATGGTGTTTTTAAAACTGGCGGTGCGCCCCTTGTTGTCGGTCAGGCGGCCGTCGTCGAGCACCTGGAGCAGGATGTTGAACACATCGGGGTGCGCTTTTTCAATCTCGTCGA
>CAYVDV010000200.1:0-9252 GCA_964450465.1 uncultured Saprospiraceae bacterium | reverse complement strand
CATCCGGTCCGGATAAGTCCTTATACTTAATATCGCCGGCCTGTTCCCCGGCTCCAGCTGTTGGTACACCGTCGACTGGCGTTCCATCCGGATTGAAATCTTTCGGTAAGTATATACCATCCGTTTTGTATCCGTAAAGATCATTAATTGATCCACCTACCTTGAGTATTATTTCATCTGTTGAAATTGCATCAAAATTCACATCGATGTAAATGGGTTCGCCATCGTTACCCAGTGCCTTAATTTCACTCTGAATAGTACTTAAATTGAGTTTGGAATTCCATGCAAAGCCTCCTCTGCTTCGGTACCGGTAATCACCTGAAAACTCAAATCCTGAATTCTGGATCTCTCCGATATTGAACCAGCCCTGGGAGAAACCGGTTGAAATGGAAACAGGCGCCAGTAGCAGAAGGTCGGAAGTGTTTTTAACAAAATAGTCTGCTGTAAAATTGACAGCGTTGTTAGCAATACTCAAATCGACACCGGCATTATATTGTGTCGTTCTCTCCCATGTCAGATCCTGATTTTCCAAATTTTGCGGACTGACACCATTGACCACCCCTCCGTTAAACGTGTAATTCGAGTACTGTTGGTCCAGCAATGCACCCTGCACAGGAACACTGGCGTTTCCAGTTTGACCAACGCTAGCCCTCAACTTTAAGGTGGATATCAGGCTGGAATTTTTAAGAAATGCTTCATTATGAACGTTCCATGCCAAGGCTCCGGAGTAAAAATCTCCCCACTTGTTTTTCTGGAACCTTGAAGTGCCGTCTCTACGGTAGTTAAATGTGGCTAAAAAACGTTCATCATAGGAGTAGTTTACACGTCCAAGATAAGACAGCATAACCAGCTCGTCTGCAGAGGATGAACTTAAAAACTCGGATGCTCCTTGCAGCGAGTTATAACCTAATACTTCGTTTTGAAAACTCCTTGCCTCCGTTCTGTGGAAATCACTTCTTGTTTTCTGGTATGAGAATCCTGAAACAAGATTAATCCTGTGCGAATTGAAGGCTTTCGAGACGGTAAAGTAGTTTTCGTTTACAAGATTTGACGCATTATTATTAGCCGCTGTTGCTATACCGTTATTAAGACTGCCCCAAGGGGTTTGCGAAGAGTAGAACTGCTGGTCTAGAAGCGTATAAAAATCCAGCCCTAAAGTCGATCTGAATGATAGCCATTTCGCAAGGGTAAAGTCGGCATACAGATTGCCTATTACACGATTTATATTTTTGTCAAGTTTGGTATTGTTAGCTATGTTATCAGGGTTACTTAAGTGCGCTGAAATGAAATTGTCAATATCTTGCTGCGAGACCCCGGCCCTTCTAAATCGCGCCTGCGTATTATTATCCATTCTAAATGGATTTTCAGCTAAAGCGCCAATAACGATACCTGCTGCAGTACCTTCCCGGCCATCGGTAGGAACGCCATTGTTTTGAATGTTACTGTACGTAATATTGGTCCCGACGGCAACTCTTTTGGAAAACTGATGATCCAGTGCCAGACGGGCGGTGAGTTTTTCAAAATTGGTGGCAATCAAGACCGATTCATTCTTATTGTAGGAAGCAGATAAGGAATAACTCGTTGCTTCATTCTTTCCTTGTAGCGACAAGGAGTAGTTTTCCGTTGAACCTCTTCTGTATATTTCATCCTGCCAATCAAGATTCATTTGATCCGCATCCGGAAAATTATATAAAGTGCCGTCCGGAGCTGTGAATAACCTGTTGTTTGGGTTTATCGCTTGCTGATATGCTGCATATTCCTTAAAATTCATTACATCAATCCTTCTGTCCATTATCTGGGAACCAACGTAGGTGCTGAATGTAATGCCCGATTTTTCTTTCCTGCCTTTTTTCGTAGTGATCAAAATGACACCATTGGCTCCCCGGTTTCCATAAATTGCCGTTGCAGAGGCATCTTTCAGTACTTCTATGGACTCAATATCATCCGGATTAATATAGGCGAACGATCCTATTTGTGACGTGAATTGTTCAAGATTCCCTCCTCCGGAAGTTGAAACCTGGTTCATGGGGAAGCCGTCTATAACGATCAAGGGTTGGGAGCTGCCACTCACGGAGGATATACCCCTGATGTTCATTTTTGTCGCTGCTCCGGGTTGCCCGCCAGTAGAACTTATCGATAACCCAGGCACCTGACCTTGCAGCGCCTCTTCAACGTTGGTAATCGGCCTGTCTTCCAAAAATTTTGAACTCAGACTGGTCACAGCTCCGGTAAGATCGCTTCGCTTTTGGGTTCCATAGCCGACTACGACAATCTCGTCAAGCCCGGTAACATCAGGCATCATTGTTATGTTAATGGTTGTCTGTCCATTTACAGGTGCTTCTAACTTTGCAAACCCGATACATCTGAAGACTATTGTAGCATTTTCTTTTACTTCCAATGTATAATTCCCATTCACATCGGTGATGGTACCATTGGTAGTGTTCATCTCCAGGACATTGACACCAGGCAATGCAAAGCCCGACTCATCGACAACTCTGCCGGATATTTTTATTTGTGCATACGCCATATTGCTAAAAAAAAGTATAAGCGCAGCGAAGGATAGCCTTATAAGTGAATTGTATTTCATGATAAATTATCTTTAATTTTTCTCGACAATTTTATTCAACAATTTTTACTGATATTTCATCGATATAAACTTTACTATTAGTGGCTCCGCCTAAAATTATATCAGGAAAAAAGTTGGTTCTTGATTTACCGTCATTCGGAACGCTAATCCGGATCTCCACTTTTGTCCAATCCGGGGTAACATCAATTGGAAGTGAGACTCCGGAATTGTCATAGAATTCTTCGTAGTCTTCCGCAACACCCTCATAGGCTGCGCTCCAATCCGGCAAGTGGTTAATTCCACGGAATACGTCTAATCGAATTGGAGATTCGGCCTTGATATACATACTGACTTTGTAGTCCCTTCCATTTTCAAGGGCAATTTTGTTGTTAGGGAAATCCCGGCTAATGATCTGTCCCCAACCCCAGGCGCCTTGAAAGTCGATGAAGGAGGAATACTGAGTTCCGTTTGCGCCGCCTTCAACAACTTTATATGGAAAAGGAGCGCCATTCCAGGTCTGCCAATCGACAACGTTACCTACTCCTGTTTCAAAATTTCCATTCAGGCAAAGTTCGGGCGGCCCAACCTGAATAAGGTCTGTTTTCTCTTCGGTTACAATGCTGCCATCAATAGACCGTTCGATGGTGAGCCTGACTGTCACTGCCTGGTTGACATTAAATGTTATGGTTGGATTTTGTTCGGTAGAAGTGGCCGGTGTTCCACCTTCAAACTCCCAACTCCAGCTTGTGGGAGACCCAATTGAATTGTCGGTAAAGGTTACGGTTTCTCCGACTTTAATCCTTGTTGCCGATGGCGTAAAGTCTGCAATCAGAACCGGGTAAACCTGGATGTCGAATCTTTTTGTCTCTTTGGTTCCATCGAAATACTCGACTTCCAGGGTACACGCAATGTTGCCTTCTTCTGCGAAGACCACATCGACAACCGGCAGCTGCGATGTTGAGGGGGATCCGCCTGGAAATGTCCATTGTCTGTTTACGACCCCCAGCGAAAGGTCAGTAAACGTAATTGCTTGTCCCTGAGCTACAGTTATATTGGAAGAAGCAGTAGCCATGAGCTCCTTGGTGGTTTCCTGTGGCTTGAAATTTTCTTTGGTACACGAGTTAATCGCAACCAACCCTACTAACAATACCAGTAGAATAGATAGCCTGTCTGTAATTAGGTAATTTTTTCTCATATCCGTACTTTTTTTTAATGGTTGGTATAGTTACATGGATCCCCTTGCGAAACCGGCTGCCCTTCCCCGATCAAGGATCAGGCGACTTTTACGGCCTTCGGCGCGGCGATCTGAATAAACTGGTTCAGTACGGCGGCTTTGACTACCGCCCCGGTCTTCTGGTTTTTGAATTCCCGGGTATCAGCCAGCAGTTGGCCCAACACGGCGCCCTCATCGGTTTTGTTGTCGGCGAGTACCACTCCGGCTTATTTTTTATTAGCAGCCTGGGCTTGGAGCGGGTGGGGCATGCAACAAAGCCTTAGGGCTTCACGAATTCTGCAGAAGCAAAGATACCCTTGGCTTGTTCGGGCCCTTTTCAAAAATGGCTCATAAAATAACACAAATTGGATTTCGCCTAATCCGGATTGTTCAAATAATAACACAATTCGGACATGGGATTGTCAAACTGATATTTGCATCAAAACAAGAGCTGTGATTCCGGAACAATGCCCGTCCCGTCCTCAAAAGAAGCCCGTTCATTTGGCCACTTCAAGGATGGCATTGACGGCGCCCGCTCCGCTGGCCTGGTCAAAGTTGACATGCCGTATCGCATTACAAATGCTCAGGAGCCGTCATTTGGGGAACCGAACACGGCCCAGCGGGGAAGGCCTGGAGATTTAGTACCCTTTAGCGGTGCAGCAGAAATTTGTGCTGGGGTTTCGGGGGGGGAGGGGATGGTGAATTCAAGGATTTGCAGGCTTGGATATTTTTCAGACTTGTGAAATCCGTAACCTTGTGCGTTTTCTGCCTATTTTTGGTACTGCAAACCCAAATCTTGGTATATGCTCTTCACAATCATTTGAAAATGCAAAAAGCAATCCTGTTGCTCGTCCTTTTGCTCGCTTTTTACGCCGGGCAATCCCAAACTCAAAACAGCCTGGATTCACTTGCTCGCGCTATTCCTTCCATGGCCAACGATACGGGTAAGGTAAAAGCATTGCTGGCACTTGGCCAGATGTATTTGGGGATTGCGCCCCGGGAAGCAGTTCAGTATGGAGAACAGGCGCTTGCGCTCGCCGAAAAACTTGGCTGGAAAAAGGGCATTGCCAGTTCCAACGGTGCAATGGGCGTCATCTACAACAATCTCTCGGATTTCCATAAGGCCCTGGAATATCTGCAAAAATCCCTGCAAATGAACCGTGCGCTAAACGATCTGTCCGGGATGGCGAGATCGTACAGTGCCATTGGAAATGCGTATTATTTTCAATCGGATTATCCGCAGGCTCTGGATTATTACCTCGAATCGGTCAAGTTGTGTGAGAAAACAGGCGACCGGTATGCCGCCGCTCCTTTGTCAAACATTGGAGCGATATACATGGACCTGGAAAAATACCCGGAAGCGCTTGAATATTTTGAAAAAGCAAAAAAGTTGAACGAAGAAAGCGGCAACAAGACCTTTCTGGCGGTCAATTTCTCCAATATTGGCATCGTTTACAGCAAATTGGGAAACGAAGCAAAGGCCCTGGAATACTACTTCAAAGCGGTTGCGATCGATGAGAAAACCGGCAATATGGCTGCCCTTTCCTTCCTTTACCCCAATATCGGGACTTCTTATCTGAACAAGGGCGATCTTGACAATGCCCTGAACTACGCCCAAAAAACAATGCGCATAAGCCGTGAACTGGATGACAAAGGCAATCTGGCCTTCAGTTACGGCCTGACCGGAAAAATCTATCTGACTATACTGCAAACGCACGATCAGAAAGCACTGAACCGGTATTTCTCCGGCGATGCCAACCGCTGTTTGCAAACAGCGAAAACTTATGCCGACAGCAGTATCGCGTTGAATCGTGAAACCGGTTTAATCGACCAGCTCAAAAATGGTTACGAGTTGTTGAGTACTCTTCAAATGCTCCAGGGCGACCATAAATCGGCATTAGAAAATTATCAGCAGTACACGGCCCTTAAGGATTCTATTTTCAACATGGAAGAAGATAGAAAGATCACGCAAACGGCAATGCAATATGAGTTTGATAAAAAGGAAGCTGTTGCGCAAGCGGAACAGGAAAAAAAAGACATTCGCCAGCGGAATGTCCGCAACTCCATTGCGGCCGGATTGTTAGGGGCGCTTTTGTTCCTGATCGTCGTTTACCGGCAACGCAACCGGATTGCCAGGGAAAAGAAACGGGCCGAGGAGCTTTTGCTGAATATTCTGCCCGAAGAAGTAGCCCGGGAACTTCAGGAAAAAGGCAGTGCAGATGCCAAAATGATCGACGAGGTGACGGTATTGTTTTCCGATTTCAAAGGATTCACGCAGGCGTCTGAAAAAGTTTCGCCCCGCGAATTGGTGGCCGAGATCAACGAGTGTTTTTCCGCATTCGATCAGATCATGACGAAGTACGGCGTGGAAAAGATCAAGACCATTGGCGATGCCTATATGGCAGCCGGCGGCCTGCCCACACCCAATTTGACCCATGCGCTCGATGTGGTGCATGCTGCCCTGGAAATGCAGCAGTTCATGCTCGACCGGAAAAAATCCCGGGACTTATCCGACAAACTGAATTTTGAAATTCGGATCGGAGTGCACACCGGGCCAGTGGTTGCCGGTATTGTCGGACTGAAAAAGTTCGCGTACGATATCTGGGGCGACACCGTAAATACTGCCAGCCGCATGGAAAGCAGCAGCGAGTCGGGTAAAATAAACATCAGCGGTACCACCTATGAAAAGGTGAAAGGCCACTTTGTCTGTATCCACCGGGGCAAAATACAGGCTAAAGGGAAGGGTGAAATCAATATGTATTTTGTGGAATCGGAGGAGAAATATTACTAAAATTCACATATTCAGGATTATGAAATCAATTATTGCCATCCTTATCACTTGCCTGTCATTGCTGCTCTCCGCTTCAATCCGGGCACAGGAATCCCGCTTTTTTATGCCCACGGAAATACGTGAGGCCTATGCCAACGGCACCCGGTCGTACAACGGCCAGCCGGGTCCCAATTACTGGCAAAATACCGCAGACTATACCATTGCGGTAGCGGTCGATGTCAAGTTGCAACAGCTGGATGGCGAAGAGACCGTGGTGTATTACAACAACAGTCCGAATGAGTTGAACACTCTGGTCTTGCGGCTGTACAACGACGTTTACCGGAAAAACAGCGAGCGCCGTTCGGACATTCCGGAAAGCGGCGTGACCAATGGTGTGGAATTACGCGAGGTCACGATAAACGGTGTGGCATTTGATTTGAGTTCCCTCCGGCGGCGCGCGCGCTCCAATACGCTGGTGCAGATCCCGCTAAAGGAGCCCCTGAAACCCGGCGCCCGCCTGGAGTTTGGGGTACAATGGACCACGCAAATTCCCGACGACCATATTCGTGCCGGGGTGTCCGACAGCAGCGCATTCTTTGTCGGCTACTGGTACCCCCAGGTAGCTGTTTACGATGATGTGTTCGGCTGGGACGACATGCCGTATGACCTGCAAAGCGAATTTTATAACAACCTGGCCAATTTTGATGTAACCATCACTGCCCCGGACGATTTCCTGGTATGGGCCACCGGCGAGCTGCAAAATGCCGACGCCATTTACCCTCCGCAGGTACTCGAACGGTACCGGAAGGCCCAAACCTCGCAGGAACCGGCTATGATCGTCGCCGCGGAAGACCTGGAAGCGGGGTATCGCAACCGCAGCGGCAGCTGGCACTATAAGGCCGCTGAAGTCAGCGATTTTGCCTTTGCGCTCAGCGACCATTACCTCTGGGAAGCGGCTGCGCAACCGGTGGGCGACCGTCTGGTACGCATCAATTCCATTTATCCCGCCCGGCGGGCCAAAGAATGCACGGGCCTGACGGCGGTGCAACAAAAGGCTATGAAGCATTTCTCGGAGCACATGCCCGGTGTGCCTTATCCGTATCCGGCGTTCACCACGTTTATCGGAACCTTCGGCGGCGGGATGGAATTTCCCATGATGGCCAATAACGACGGCCCGCGTACCGGTGTGACCGTGCACGAAATGTTCCATACCTACTTCCCGATGTATGTTCGTATTAATGAAAAACGCTTTGCCTGGATGGATGAGGGCTGGGCGTCCTATGGGACTTCGATCGTGACCAGGCGCTATTTTCAGGAGAACAAGGAGCCTTTCTTTACCTTCAGCGGGCCTATGTCCGGCAATACGGGCAGCCTTGGCGACCTGCCGCTGATCACCTCCACCCAATTTCTCGACGGCAGCAACTATGGTTATGCCTCCTATCCCTTGCCGGCATTCGTATATGGCATGCTGCATCAGCACCTGGGTGAGGAATTATTCATGCGCTGTTTTCGGGAATACATCCGGCGCTGGGCCAAAAAATCGCCGACACCCTACGATTTCTTTTACACCTTCGAAAATGTATCGGGTCAGGATCTGTCCTGGCTGTGGAAGCCCTGGTTCTTCGAGTTTGGCTATCCGGATATGGCGATCAAATCACTGAAAAGCGGCAAACTGACCATTGAAAAACGCGGCACCCGCCCGACTCCGTTACACGCGACCGTAAAATATAAAAACGGAGAGACCAAAGACCTGTATGCGAGCGCTGCAGTGTGGAAAAAGAACAAGGTTTACCAAATGGCCATCCCTGGGGCGGCCACTTTGGAGTCGATCGAGTTGAACAGCGACATCCCCGATATGAATGTGCTTGACAACTATTATCCGCCCCTTGCCGAACGGTATAAAAAGTTTTCATTGCCCGGGAGTATTACCGGTACGTATAGCATCGATGGCCCGCCGTCCATGCAGATTGAAATCGAGTGGAAAGACGGACTTTTGGCGGTTTACAACCGTACGTTTTCCAATTCCACCTATCTGGTGCCAACGGGAGATACCCGGTTGCAAAGCCTCGACGGTAGTCTGACGATCGATTTTGCTGCCGGGGACGGGCCTGTTTCCGAGTTGCAGATCAAAAACTCAATGCCCGGCGGGAGAAAGTTTGAGTGGGTCGCGAAGCGGATGTAAGGAAAGAGCGTACAAGTTTAAATCTGATACAAACAAAAAGGAGTTATCCCGAGAAATTGGGATAACTCCTTGATAATCAAGTGTCGGGATGACAGGATTCGAACCTGCGACCATGGCGCTTTCAGCGCCATACTCTACCGGACTGCGTTACCGGTTTAAATCATCGAGGAATCGCCTGGCGCCGCGCGCCTTGATCTTTTTTTCAAGAGCCAAAGCGGATTTCTTGTCTTCACAGGAGAAGTAGGTTACAAGAGTCCAAGGGACGCCTTTTTTTGAGAATCGGTCCTGAGAAGAGTTGTGGTGCTGGAGGCGTTTGGCTATATCGGTCGTAAAGCCGATATAGTACTTGCACAGGGATTCACTGAACAAAATATATACAAAGAAAGATTGGTCCATGGCATAATATTACCATTCTGATTGGCATAAAAAAAGGAGCCATGCTTTCGCACAACTCCTTGACATTCAGGTCGGGATGACAGGATTCGAACCTGCGACCATGGCGCTTTCAGCGCCATACTCTA
>CAYVDV010000199.1:0-9292 GCA_964450465.1 uncultured Saprospiraceae bacterium | reverse complement strand
GCTCGCTCTCGATGACTTTAGGGCCCGAGTCACAATAGGCCAGTAAGAACGGAAGCAAGAGGGTAATATAAATACCTGAGCGTTTCATTGTGTGCTGTTTTGTTTGTAAAAATCGGCCAAAAATACGGAATCCGCAGCGTTATAAAAAGTTCTCAAAAGCGCTGCATGAGTTTGGTGTTGAAGAGGAGAAAGTTGTTGTTTTGGCTGTCGAACGTTTGTTCGCAATAGATGTAGGCATTCAGCTTTTTCAGAATCTGCCAGGATAGGCTCCCGCCAATAACATTCTGGTTGGTCGAATAATCGTAAACCGGGAAGGAATAATCGACCCGCCGGTAGTACAATTCCGTATTTACCTTCCCTTTAAAAATATCCTTCATCAGCCGCAGGCCAAAGATCCGGCTGTTGATATAACTGGTCTGGAGAAAATTGGCCGACAGCGATGCAGAGGTTTTCAGTACCGGGATCTGGTTGAAATTCAGGTAGGTATTCAGGTTTTTGGCATCGTTGGCGTTGCTTTTCTGAAAGCGCCAACTGGCATTGGCGCCCAGGGTGATCTTTTTCGCCGGACGCAAATTGAACCCGAAGCGCAGCCCTTGCCGGGTTTCGTTGTCGATGATCTGATCGATATAGCTTTTATAAGACTCGTAATAAATGATATTCCTGCGGTTGTCGTACGATACGGAGGCGCTGAGTTTCCGGGAGAACCGGTATCGCAGGGAAACAAACATATTGGTGAGGCTGAGCTGGTTCTTAACCTCGTTGTTGACATTCTGGTACAGGTCAAACTCCATTGAGCTGAACACATTCAGGTTTTTCAGCAGGTCATCCGTGTGTTGAAAATAAACGAAGCGGCGGTCCACGGCGCCGTGGTTTCGCTGTTCAAGAATGGCCAGGGTGCTCTGCTGGTATTTTTCATCGGCTTTTGAGGCATAACCGATGTAAGCGCCGGCCTGTAAAAGGTTGAGATTAAAACTGTAATCGAGGTAATCGGGCCGGGAGCCGGCAATTGCGCCAGCCAGGAAATGGCCGAACCCCTTTTCAAACTGTATGCCATCCACTACGCCCAAACTGGCGATCTGAGGGTTGATCTTCCGGCCCAGCACCAGGCTGGTGCTCGGATTGAAATCGTATTTACCGGCCAGGGAATAAATTTTCAGCGCATCGTTTACATTATTCTTTACCTGGTCCCATTCGTTGAGCGTATGCCGGAAGGTGACGTATATATCTGTGGAGAATTTGGAATCCTTCAGGTTGTTGCCCTGCATGGTAAAGGCGTAGCGCATGCGGGTATTTTCACCCCGGTCGGAAAAATTGCTGTACGATGCCGCCGAAAGCCGGGCCCGTATCTTTTGTTTGGGATGTAATTTGGGCTCCCCGACGGCATCTTCCTCGCGGGCCGCTTTTTCCGGACTAACATCCGGGCCTGCAGCCGGTGGGGTTTCCCGGACTTTTTCCGCGTTTTTCTTACTCTTTTCTTCCTCCTTTTTCGGGAGAATCCTTTTGGCGATCAGCTCCATAGAAACCTGGAAGGTATCCGTAACAATTCTGGAACACACCAAAGACGTGGACGATTTGTTGCTCACCACC
This sequence comes from uncultured Saprospiraceae bacterium, assembly GCA_964450465.1. Lineage (GTDB taxonomy): Bacteria > Bacteroidota > Bacteroidia > Chitinophagales > Saprospiraceae > M3007. The sequence continues at coordinate 7,705 of CAYVDV010000199.1, read as the reverse complement.
AGCGCCGGGACAAGGTTCCCTTCTTTTTGCAGAAACAAGGTGTCGCCGATATTGATCCCTTCTGTCGATGCAAATTTCACATAAACATTAAGAGAGGAAACATAGGATACCGAGCCTTTTTCCTCCACGACCTGCGCCTGAAGAGTTTGCCGGTACGTAATAAACAGGAGTATTAAACCAAGAAGGGTGTATTTCATGGCGCAATCAAAGTAGGTGCTGACGTGCAGCGGGTTCAGGAGTTCTCAATCGGCTTGACCGTTGGGGTGGCAGGAATAGCAGGCGGCGCTGTTATAGGAATAGCCCGATACCCCCTGGTGATGATTATTCGTCGTTGGATTGGTGTGACATGTCAGACAACTAAAAACAGCATAATTGTTTGGATTCGTATGGCAGTCGCTGCAAAAATCCCACTTATCCTTGTGTTTCCCGCTGTAAATCGGGAAGTACAAGCCATCGTGATCAAAGGTCGAAGGCACCCAAGCGGTTTCGGTGTGGCAATTCTGGCAGCTTGTCGGGAAGCCTGCCGCCGAGTGATTCGGGTTAGTCGCCTGGTTATACTGCGTCTGGTGACAACCGTAACAGGTATTGGGTGTATTGGTGTAATTCCCGTTGTGGCAGGCATAGCAGTCGTTGGCGATGAGGGCATGCGCGCCGTTGAGCGGATAGAAGCTGTTGTGGTTAAAGGTAGAAGGCGCCCAGGCATTTTCATCGTGGCAATCAGCGCAGCTGGTCGGCAATTGATTCACTGCGTGGTTGGGGCTGGTAGTTTGATTATAGTTTGTCAAATGGCAACCCACACAGGTATTGGGGGTATTATTGTAGTTGCCGTTGTGACACGCCGCGCAGTCATTGGCGATAACAGCATGCGCGCCATTCAATTGGTAGTAATTGTTGTGGATCGGGAATTCCGCAGGCGACCAGCCAGCCGGCGTATGGCACATGGCGCAATCGATCGGCAGCCCCAGGGACAGGTGGTTGGGGTTAGTAGCCTGGTTATAATTGGGCAAATGGCAACCCTGGCAGGTATTGGGCGTATTGTTGTAGTTGCCCGCGATATGGCAGAGCGCACAGTCGTTGGCGATCAACTCATGCGCCCCGGTCAGCGGATAAACATTATTGTGATCAAATGTTGAGGGTACCCAGGCTGTTTCACTGTGGCAGGTAGTACAATTGGTAGAGAATTGCTGCGTGGCGTGGTTGGGGTTGGTCGTCTGGTTGTATTCGCTGATGTGACAGCCCACACAGGTATTTGGCGTATTGTTGTAATTGCCGTTGTGGCAGGCTGCGCAGTCGTTGGCGATAGCGGCGTGGGCCCCGTTCAGCTGGTAGTAGTTGTTGTGGATCGGGAATTCCGCAGGCGACCAGCCAGCCGTCGTGTGGCAGGTCGCGCAATCCGTCGGGATAGCCAAACCTATGTGGTTGGGGTTGGTCGTTTGGTTGTAATTCGGCGTATGGCAACCCTGACAGGTATTGGGTGTGTTGGCGTAATTGCCGCCGATATGGCAGAGTGCACAGTCATTGGCAATGGCGATATGTGCCCCTGTGAAGGGGTAAACCGTACTGTGGTCAAAGGTGGAGGGCACCCAGGCGGTCTCGCTGTGGCAGGTGGCGCAGTCCGTGGGGAACTGCTGCGCAGCATGGTTGGGCGAAGTCGTTTGGTTGTAATTACTGATATGGCAACCCGCGCAAGTGTTCGGCGTATTGTTGTAATTGCCGTTGTGGCAAGCTGCACAATCATTGGCGATAGCGGCGTGGGCCCCGTTCAGTTGGTAGTAGTTGTTGTGGATCGGGAAGTCTGCCGGCGACCAGCCAGCCGTCGTGTGACAGGTAGCGCAATCCGTAGGAATACCCAGATTTACGTGGTTGGGGTTGGTCGTTTGGTTGTAATTCGGCGTATGGCAGCCCTCGCAAGTGTTCGGCGTATTGGTATAGTTGCCCCCGACATGGCAAAGCGCGCAATCGTTGGCAATGGCGGTATGCGCCCCGGTGAATGGATAGAAAGCGTTGTGATCGAATGTCGAAGGCACCCAGGCGGTCTCGGTATGACAGGTCGCGCAATCCGTGGGGAATTGCGCTGCCGCGTGATTGGGATTGGTCGTTTGGTTGTAATTACTGATATGGCAACCTGCACAGGTGTTCGGTGTATTGTTGTAATTGCCGTTGTGACAGGTGGCGCAATCATTGGCAATGGCGGCGTGCGCCCCGTTCAGCGGGTAATAATTGTTGTGGATCGGGAAGTCCGCCGGCGACCAGCTCGTGTTGGTATGACACGAGGCGCAATCCGTGGGTATAGCCAGGGCTACGTGGTTGGGATTGGTCGTCTGGTTGTAGTTCGGCGTATGGCATCCTTCACAGGTATTCGGTGTATTGTTATAATTGCCGCCGATGTGGCAAAGCGCACAATCATTGGCGATAGCCGCATGCGCGCCGGTAAGCGGATAAATACTGTTGTGGTCAAAAGTGGAAGGAATCCATGCGGTTTCGGTATGACAAGTAGCGCAATCGGTCGGGAATTGCGCTGCCGCGTGATTGGGATTGGTCGTCTGGTTGTAGTTGTTGATATGGCAACCCGCGCAGGTATTCGGCGTGTTGGTATAGTTCCCGTTATGGCAGGCAACGCAGTCATTGGCGATGGCAGCATGCGCGCCGTTCAGGGGATAAAAACTGTTATGGTTAAAGGAAGACGGCGTCCAGGCGGTCTCGCTGTGGCAAGTGGCACAGTCGGTGGGGAACTGTTGCGCAACGTGATTGGGATCGGTCGTCTGGTTGTAGTTGTTGATATGGCAACCCGCGCAGGTATTCGGCGTATTGGTATAATTCCCGTTGTGGCAAGTGGCGCAATCGTTGGCAATAGCCGCATGCGCGCCATTCAGGGGGTAGTAGTTGTTATGGATGTCAAATTTAGCGGGCGACCAGCCGGCAGGCGTATGACACGAAGCACAATCTGTCGGGATGGCAAGGTCAACGTGGTTCGGATTGGTGGTCTGGTTGTAATCCGGCGTGTGGCAGCCCTCACAGGTGTTCGGCGTGTTCGTATAGTTGCCGGCGACATGGCATAGCGCGCAGTCGTTGGCAATGGTCGCGTGTGCACCCGTCAGCGGATAGACATTATTGTGGTCGAAGGTGGAGGGGATCCAGGCCGTTTCGCTATGGCAGGTTGCGCAATCCGTCGGGAATTGCAGGGCCGCGTGGTTGGGATCCGTGGTTTGATTGTAATTGTCGATGTGGCAACCGGCGCAGGTATTTGGCGTGTTGGTATAGTTGCCGTTGTGGCAGGCTGCACAATCATTGGCGATGGCGGCGTGCGCACCGTTCAGCGGGTAATAATTATTGTGAATGGTAAACGTTGCAGGCGACCAGCCGGCGGGCGTATGACAGCTGCCGCAATCCGTCGGGATGGCCAGGTCAACGTGGTTGGGATTGGTGGTTTGGTTGTAATCCGGCGTATGACAGCCCTCGCAGGTGTTCGGCGTATTGGAAAAGTTGCCACCGACATGGCAGAGTGCGCAATCATTGGCAATGGTCGCGTGTGCGCCGGTCAGCGGGTAAACACTGTTATGATTAAAGGTTGATGGCGTCCAGGCTGTTTCACTGTGGCAGCTGGCGCAGTCCGTCGGGAATTGCTGGGCGGCGTGATCGGGTGAAGTTGTCTGGTTATAGTTATCGATATGACAGCCGGCGCAGGTATTCGGGGTGTTGGTATAGTTCCCGTTATGGCAGGCTGCACAGTCATTGGCGACGGCCGCATGCGCGCCGTTCAACGGGTAATAGTTGTTGTGAATGGCAAAGGTAGCGGGCGACCAGCCGGCGGTGGTATGGCACGAAGCGCAATCCGTCGGGATAGCCAGATCCGGGTGGTTCGGATTGGCGCTCTGATTGTAGTTCGCTATATGGCAGGCTGCACAGTCGGTTGGCGTTCCGGCATACCCCGAAGCATGGCAATCCATACAAACTGCCGTCTGGTGCGCTCCCGTCAAGGGGAAATTCGTGGTATTATGATCGAAAATATTGGTGGCATCGCCCGTCGGGTGACAAGCCAGACAAGCCGGGCTATTGTAGGTGTAGCCGTTGACCCCCGTGTGCTGATTATCGGTCTCCGGGTTGGTATGGCAGGTAATACAGGTTACTTCTGTAAAGTTGTTCGGATTGATGTGGCAATCCATACAAGCATTCCATTCACCCTGGTGCGCCCCGCTGTAAATCGGGAAATATTGGCCGTCGTGATCAAAATTGGTCGGAACCCAGGCTGTTTCACTGTGGCAGGTGGCGCAATCGGTCGGGAACTGCGCTGCCGTGTGGTTAGGGCTGGTAGTTTGGTTGTAGTTGTTGATATGGCACCCTGCGCAGGTGTTGGGCGTGTTGTTGTAATCGCCATTGTGACAGGCGGCGCAGTCGTTGGCGATTGCCGCATGCGCACCGTTCAACGTATAATAGTTATTGTGGATGGCAAAGGTAGCCGGAGTCCAGCCAGCCGGGGTATGGCAGGAAGCGCAGTCCGTGGGCAAAGCCAGGGCCTCGTGATTCGGATTTGTCGTTTGGGTATAATCCGGCGTGTGGCAGCCGGCACAGGTATTTGGCGTATTGCTGTAATTGCCGCCCACATGGCAAAGCGCGCACTCATTGGCAATGGTCGCATGCGCCCCGGTCAGCGGGTACACGCTGTTGTGATCAAAAGTTGATGGCGCCCAGGCCGTTTCGCTGTGGCATTCGGTGCAATCGGTGGGGAATTGCTGATCCGCGTGCTTGGGCGCTGTTGTCTGGTTGTAGTCGTCGAAGTGACAGCCGGCACACGTATTGGGCGTATTGGTATAATTACCCTGGTGGCAGCTGACGCAATCATTTGCAATGACGGCATGTGCGCCATTGAGCGGATAAAAGCTGTTGTGATTAAAGGTCGAAGGCGTCCAGGCCGTTTCGTTGTGGCAACTGGCGCAATCCGTCGGAATTTGCTGGGCAACGTGGTTGGGATTGGTGGTCTGGTTGTAATCGGGCGTGTGGCAACCCGCACAGGTGTTGGGCGTGTTGTTATAATTGCCGTTGTGGCATTTGGCGCAGTCGTTCGCTATAGCCGCATGCGCACCGTTCAGGGTATAATAATTATTGTGAATGGCAAAAGTAGCGGGCGACCAGCCGGCAGGAGTATGGCAGGACTCGCAATCTGCCGGGATAGCCAAGGTCTGGTGATTGGGGTTGGTAGTCTGGTTATAATCCGGCGTATGGCAACCCGCACAGGTATTGGGCGTGTTGCTGTAGTTGCCGTTGGTGTGGCATTTATTGCAGTCGTTCGCAATAACCGCATGTTCCCCGGTAAGCGGATAAACACTGTTATGGTCAAAGGTCGCCGGAGCCCATGCCGTCTCGCTGTGGCAACTGGCACAGTCGGTGGGGAACTGTTGCGCAACGTGATTGGGATCGGTCGTCTGGTTGTAGTTGTTGATATGGCAACCCGCGCAGGTATTCGGCGTATTGGTATAATTCCCGTTGTGGCAAGTGGCGCAATCGTTGGCAATAGCCGCATGCGCGCCATTCAGGGGGTAGTAGTTGTTATGGATGTCAAATTTAGCGGGCGACCAGCCGGCAGGCGTATGACACGAAGCACAATCTGTCGGGATGGCAAGGTCAACGTGGTTCGGATTGGTGGTCTGGTTGTAATCCGGCGTGTGGCAGCCCTCACAGGTGTTCGGCGTGTTCGTATAGTTGCCGGCGACATGGCATAGCGCGCAGTCGTTGGCAATGGTCGCGTGTGCACCCGTCAGCGGATAGACATTATTGTGGTCGAAGGTGGAGGGGATCCAGGCCGTTTCGCTATGGCAGGTTGCGCAATCCGTCGGGAATTGCAGGGCCGCGTGGTTGGGATCCGTGGTTTGATTGTAATTGTCGATGTGGCAACCGGCGCAGGTATTTGGCGTGTTGGTATAGTTGCCGTTGTGGCAGGCTGCACAATCATTGGCGATGGCGGCGTGCGCACCGTTCAGCGGGTAATAATTATTGTGAATGGTAAACGTTGCAGGCGACCAGCCGGCGGGCGTATGACAGCTGCCGCAATCCGTCGGGATGGCCAGGTCAACGTGGTTGGGATTGGTGGTTTGGTTGTAATCCGGCGTATGACAGCCCTCGCAGGTGTTCGGCGTATTGGAAAAGTTGCCACCGACATGGCAGAGTGCGCAATCATTGGCAATGGTCGCGTGTGCGCCGGTCAGCGGGTAAACACTGTTATGATTAAAGGTTGATGGCGTCCAGGCTGTTTCACTGTGGCAGCTGGCGCAGTCCGTCGGGAATTGCTGGGCGGCGTGATCGGGTGAAGTTGTCTGGTTATAGTTATCGATATGACAGCCGGCGCAGGTATTCGGGGTGTTGGTATAGTTCCCGTTATGGCAGGCTGCACAGTCATTGGCGACGGCCGCATGCGCGCCGTTCAACGGGTAATAGTTGTTGTGAATGGCAAAGGTAGCGGGCGACCAGCCGGCGGTGGTATGGCACGAAGCGCAATCCGTCGGGATAGCCAGATCCGGGTGGTTCGGATTGGCGCTCTGATTGTAGTTCGCTATATGGCAGGCTGCACAGTCGGTTGGCGTTCCGGCATACCCCGAAGCATGGCAATCCATACAAACTGCCGTCTGGTGCGCTCCCGTCAAGGGGAAATTCGTGGTATTATGATCGAAAATATTGGTGGCATCGCCCGTCGGGTGACAAGCCAGACAAGCCGGGCTATTGTAGGTGTAGCCGTTGACCCCCGTGTGCTGATTATCGGTCTCCGGGTTGGTATGGCAGGTAATACAGGTTACTTCTGTAAAGTTGTTCGGATTGATGTGGCAATCCATACAAGCATTCCATTCACCCTGGTGCGCCCCGCTGTAAATCGGGAAATATTGGCCGTCGTGATCAAAATTGGTCGGAACCCAGGCTGTTTCACTGTGGCAGGTGGCGCAATCGGTCGGGAACTGCGCTGCCGTGTGGTTAGGGCTGGTAGTTTGGTTGTAGTTGTTGATATGGCACCCTGCGCAGGTGTTGGGCGTGTTGTTGTAATCGCCATTGTGACAGGCGGCGCAGTCGTTGGCGATTGCCGCATGCGCACCGTTCAACGTATAATAGTTATTGTGGATGGCAAAGGTAGCCGGAGTCCAGCCAGCCGGGGTATGGCAGGAAGCGCAGTCCGTGGGCAAAGCCAGGGCCTCGTGATTCGGATTTGTCGTTTGGGTATAATCCGGCGTGTGGCAGCCGGCACAGGTATTTGGCGTATTGCTGTAATTGCCGCCCACATGGCAAAGCGCGCACTCATTGGCAATGGTCGCATGCGCCCCGGTCAGCGGGTACACGCTGTTGTGATCAAAAGTTGATGGCGCCCAGGCCGTTTCGCTGTGGCATTCGGTGCAATCGGTGGGGAATTGCTGATCCGCGTGCTTGGGCGCTGTTGTCTGGTTGTAGTCGTCGAAGTGACAGCCGGCACACGTATTGGGCGTATTGGTATAATTACCCTGGTGGCAGCTGACGCAATCATTTGCAATGACGGCATGTGCGCCATTGAGCGGATAAAAGCTGTTGTGATTAAAGGTCGAAGGCGTCCAGGCCGTTTCGTTGTGGCAACTGGCGCAATCCGTCGGAATTTGCTGGGCAACGTGGTTGGGATTGGTGGTCTGGTTGTAATCGGGCGTGTGGCAACCCGCACAGGTGTTGGGCGTGTTGTTATAATTGCCGTTGTGGCAGG
>CAYVDV010000198.1:0-9301 GCA_964450465.1 uncultured Saprospiraceae bacterium | reverse complement strand
GATATCGGGCAGCATTTCAGCATTTTTCCGGACGGGATGATCGTTACCGGCCGCAGCCTCGAGCTGTCGCCGGCCTGTATCCGCGGCTTCAATGCCAACGCCATCTGCATAGAAAATATCGGCAACTTTGACGAAGGTAACGACCTGATGACTGGAGAACATCATGAAGCAATCCTGCGGGTAACGGCGGCCTTGTGCAAATGGTACCGCATCCCGGTCAATTCTGACCGCGTGGTGTACCACCATTGGTTTGACCTGGATACCGGCGCCCGCACCAACGGCAGCGGCAAGACCAAGAGCTGCCCGGGTACGGCCTTTTTCGGCGGCAATTCAGTGAGCGATGCCGAACATAACTTTCTGCCCCTCGTCCAGCGGGTGCTGCAGGGCGAAGTGCCGCCGCCCATCACCGTCCTGAAATACGGTTTTGTGACTGCCGACTGGCTCAATGTCCGCGACAAACCTTCGGCAAAAGGGAAAAAGATCACAGCCACTGCCTTTGGCTCGGTGCTGCGCATTTACGCCGAACAGGACGGCTGGTACCGTATCTCCATGAGTAAGCACGAATGGGTGTCTGCAAAGTTTGTGCAGGAAGTACAACGCGCCACCGTCAACGCAACCGCGCTGAACGTCCGCTCCGGTCCGAGCACGCAGTATTCGAAAGTAGGCCGCCTGAGCAAAGGCGAGGAGGTGTTTATCTACGAGGAAAGCGGCAACTGGGCCAAGATCGCCCAGGAGTTCCGCTGGGTGTCGAAGTCGTATCTGACGATAGGTTGAGGCCAATCAAATCAGTTCCCGCAATACCACCGTTTTTTTGATCTTCCGGTCGCCGCGTTTGACGACCAGCCGGATTTTTTTTCCCGGCTTTTTCTGCAATATGCGCTGGATATCCGCCAGGCTTACCAATGTGACAGGAACCCGGCGAATGCGAATGATCTGGTCATCCCGGCGAATGTCTGCTTCCGCAGCCGGCGAGTTGGGGAGCACATTCTGGACGATATAGTTGTTGAACCGGGGGCCGGATGCGATGATGCTCAACCCGCTGCGATCGTACACAAAGTCGTCTTTGTACGTTTTGCCGGGCTTGAGCCAGATCCGGGCATGCTGATAATCAATAATCAGCTGAAAGCGGCGCAGGAGCGTATTGCCCAATAGTCCGTTCCGGTTATTCAGGTACTCAAGGTTGAGAGTGGTATCCAGTTCCTGGAAATAGGTGATGACCCCCTGCTGGTTGAAATCGCCCAGTTCTACCCGGTGCACCCTTCCGGTAAACCCTTCGATATAGCCGCCCAGGCCCATGCCGATATTGCTGGGCAGCGCCCTGGCCGGCGGATGTACGAGCGGGTGGGTGTTGCTGAACAGGAGCAGGGGCAGGCCTGCGCCGGTATCGATCAGGAGTTTGACCGGGGCCGCCGAATCCGGTAGTACCTGCAGTTGTGTGTTCAAATAGATCTTGTTGCGGAACAACTCGACCGGCAGAGGCGCAAAATCACTGTCCGGAGTGTGGAAATTCTCCCGGTCATACAGGGTAATCATGCGCCGTTCGTAATTGATCCGAACCACGAAATTGGAAAAGGTCGTGGCGGCCAGAATGCCGTGCACATTGACCCCTGCATACTCCTCGAAACGGAAATAATCTTCCTCCAACACCAGAATGTCCTCCGAGGCTGCTACCACTTTACCCGGGATATCAAAACGGATATGCCGCGCCAGATAGGCGACCAGTGGTGTTTTCAGGTCGGAACCCGTCACCCGGAACTCGCGTTCAAACTGAATGCGCAGGAGGTCGCTGATCTCACGCTTGGTCAGGATAGTATGTTCGGCCCCCGTATCAAAGATGAATTTCAGAGGCAAAAAGCCGTTCATATTGACGGTCAGGATGATAAAATCATTGACATACTCAAAGGGAATATCGATCTGCTTACGGCCATTTACGGCGACGAATCCACCCTGGGAGAAGACAATATCCCGGAAAGCAAAAAGAAACCCCAGTATGAGTATGAATCGGGTCATAGCGCTTGTTAAATATGAATACCCCAAACCAAAGGTAAAAAGAGATAGAGAAATGCCAGCAGCAGCAGGATCGCCACGGCATCCAGCAAAAAACCGGCCCGGGCCATATCCCGGGTCACAAGGTGGCCAGAACTGAACACGATGGTATTGGGCGCTGTGGCAACCGGCAAGCCAAACCCGAAGGAAGCCGCCAGGGCAGCACTGAGCAGCATGCCGAAAGGATCTGCGCCCACGGCGCCGGCAAGGGCAGCGAGCACCGGCATCATCATGGAAGCCGTGGCAACGTTGGAAGCGATCTCGCTGAGCAGGGTAACCACCGTCAGCACGGCCAGCAGGATGATGGCGGGGTGAAACACGCTCAGGCTTTCCATCTGGCCGCCCATCCATTTGGCCAGGCCGCTCACGTCAAAACCCCGTGCCAGCGCCAAACCGCCACCAAAGAAAAGCAATACGCCCCATTGTATCCGGAGGGCGTTCTCCCAGTCAAGGAGGGGTTTGCCCCGGTAGGAATTGCCGGCCGGCAACAAAAACAGGATCAGGGCGCCGGTGACGGCAACTACCGTATCGTTACAATTGGGAACGTACTTGTACCAAAAAAGGGAACCCGTCAGCCAGGCCAGGATCACCGTCCCAAACAGCCACATCAGCCGGCGTTCCGGTGCGGACAAGGGGCCGAGCGCATCGAGTTCATCTTTTAAAACCTGCTGGTAGCGATCTCCGTGGGCATCTTTTTCCGGAGGAAACATCCAGATCAGCAGGGCCCAGCAGGCCAGGAGGAGGGCCAGGGCAAAAGGGAAAGCGAAGATAAACCACTTCCAGAAATTGATCTGAGTGTGGTATTCCTGCTGCAAATAACCCAGGAATATGGCGTTGGTCGGGGTTCCTACGATCGTAGCCACGCCGCCTATGGAACAGGCATAGGCTACGCCCAACATAAGGGCTTTGCGGAAATTGTGGTTCCCTGCATCCTGTTCCACCCATTGTCCGCTGCTCACCGCAATCGCCACCGGCGTCATCATCACTGCTGTGGCCGTATTGGAGATCCACATCGAAATAAAGCCCGTGGCCACCATAAAACCGAGGATCATGCGCGCCGGATTGCTTCCCAGCCACAACACCATGTGCAGGGCAATACGGGTGTGCAGGTTCCAGCGTTCGATCGTACGGCCAAACAGAAAACCCGCCAGGAAAAGAAAAATGATCTCGTTACCGAATTCAGCAGACACCCCTTTTAGCGGCATCACCCCGCACAGGGGAAACAATACCAGGGGCAACAAAGCGGTCACAGCCGTGTGAACCACTTCCGTGATCCACCAGATAGCCATCCAGGCCGTAATACCTGCCGTAAACTGGGCAGCCACCGACATGCCGGGCGGCGTCGGCGCAAAGGCAATCAACAAAAAGAAGAGCGGGCCCGCTACCTGCGGCAACCATTGTTGTTTCATCGTTCAGGCTTTCTTTGGGCCTAAAGGTATTACAAGTTGCCGGGTCCCGCGCTTCTTCCCTTATCAACAATATGTCTCGTAAGCCATCTGCAGGTTGGAGGCAATGAGATCCGCCGAGCGGCCCTCAATATGGCGGCGCTCCAGGAAATGCACCAGCTTGCCGTCCTTGAACAAGGCAATGCTCGGCGAAGAGGGCGGATACGGAGCGAGGTATTCGCGCGCCTTGTCGGTGGCATCCTTGTGTACACCGGCAAATACCGTCACCAAACGGTCCGGCCGCTTTCCCGACTGGATCGACATTTTAGCGCCCGGACGCGCATTGGCAGCGGCACAACCGCACACGCTGTTTACGACCAGCAAAGTGGTGCCCTGCTGATTTTCCAGCGCCTGCTCTACCTCTGCCGGCGAAGAAAGCGACTCAAAACCATAGTCCGTCAGGTCTTTGGCCATTGGAGTGACTAATGCTATTGGATACATGATGTGATACTTTTTATGTGGTTAATTTTATTGTGGTCATTGGGGGCATTGTAGGTCATTGTAGGTCATTGGGGGCATTGGGGACGCAAAGTTAGTAAAACAGTGATCTGTCCAAGCGGTTCAAAAAAAACTAACATGACTCCTGTTACTTTCCATAAAATGCCCGGATCGCTGCGCATACCTGTTCCACCTGATCCGGCCGCATGCCGGGAAAGAGGGGCAGGCTCAGGCTGTGCCGGGCCAGGGATTCGGCCACGGGGAATTGCCCTTCCCGGAAGCCCAAATGTGCAAAGGCCTGCTGTAAATGGGGTGGGACAGGGTAATGGATCATAGTCTGGATATTTTGCGCAGCCAGTGCCGCCTGCAGGGCGTCACGACGCGGGCATTGCACCACAAACAAGTGCCAGACGTGCGTGCAGCCTTCCGCAATACGGGGCAGGCGGATGCCGGACAGCTCGCGCAGCCCCTCCAGATACAGGGCGGCGAGCGCTGCGCGCTGCCGGTTCCAGCCGTCGAGGTGTCGGAGTTTGACCCGGAGCAGGGCCGCCTGCAGCTCGTCGAGGCGGGAGTTGACCCCGGCGTATTCGTTGTAGTATTTTTTTTCGGAGCCGTAATTCCGGTATGTGCGGGCAAACTGCGCCCAGCTGTCGCTGCCGGTCGTTATGGCGCCGCCGTCGCCCAGGGCGCCCAGATTTTTGGTGGGGTAAAAGCTGGTGGCATTCACATGGCCCATGCTGCCGGTGAGCCGGCCGGCACTGCGCGCGCCGTGCGACTGCGCGTTATCCTCGACCACAAATATGCCGTGGTGAGCGGCCAGATCGAGCAGGGGCGGCATGTCGCAGGCCTGGCCGAACAAATGCACGGGCATCAGGGCCAGGGTGCGCGGTGAAACAGCCCCGGCAGCCTGAACAGCATCCAGATTGTGCGTTTGCGGGTCGGGTTCGGCCGGCACGATCGTGGCGCCGGTGGCAGCGACGGCCAGCCAGCAGGCGATGTATGCGTTGGAAGGCACGATCACTTCCCGGCCCGGCCCTGCGCCCAGTGCGCGGAGGGCAATGGTGAGCGCATCCAGCCCGGAGGCCAGGCCGACGGCATGACCGATGCTGTTCCAGTGTGCGTATTCCTTTTCAAAAGCTTCCACTTCGCGCCCCAGAACGTACCAGTTACTGTCGTAACAAGCCTCCATAGCCGCCAGCATTTCCGCCCGGATGGCTTGGTGCTGCGGTGCTGCGGAAAAAAACGGGATGGGTTCGGCTGTCATATCGGGTTACGGGTGCGTGGGGCCCGGACGGAAAAAACCTTCCTTGCGGGCCAGTTCGCGAAATTCCTTGTGGGTACGGATGTAGTCGGCCGGATCGTAGTCGGTGCTGGCCAGTACGAGCTGAACGGCATCGTGGGAGTATTCCATTTCGTGCCAGCACAAGGGCGGCAGGTAAACGCCCTGTGCCGGCTGCTCCAGTACGAACTCGAAGGTCTCGCCGGTCAGGAGTTCGGCGCTCAGGCGGATGCGGCCATGCACGGCGATAATGACCATTTCCGTTTCGTAATGCGCATGCCGGCCCCGGGTAACGTTGTGTGGGGTGAAATAGGTCCAGAACACCCGCCGGATCGCAAAGGGCACGCCCAGTTCCATGGCGGCCACCGTCAGGTAGCCTTCGGCGCTCGATCCGTTACCCGGAAATTCCAGGAGGGTGGGTATGTTGAATGGCGGTTTCATGCATGCAAAATGGCCCGGGGTTACTGTGCAGTGTCCGGTACGCGTTCGTACACCGTCACATACCGCTGCCCACTGGGCTTGTATTGGGCGGCTTCGGTCTCATCGAGCACGTATTTTGTTTCCGAGAGGCTGAGCATATCCGCCCAGGCGATCGGGCGGTAATGGTCGCGGGTATATCTGTAGGATTCCTGGTAATAGGTCTGGTTTGATTTCTCCTTGGGCATCCAGGAGTAATCCACAAAATTGAACACCACAAAACGCGGCGCTTTGTTGACCAGGGAGTCCAGGGCTTCCCGTTGCCAGGCGTCGGCTTCGGGGATCGGCCGCATAAGGATGGCCATATAAAAATGCCGGGAGGGCGATTCGCGGTTCAGGTACACATAGTACTGGGGCTCGGAGCCCAGGATCGCCACTTCGTCGCCGGCTTGCAGTTTGGGTGCGATCAGGTCGGCCAGGGCCTTGTCTTCCGGAAAAGGGTTGCCGGGGAACATCGAGCGGAGCAGACGGTCGGGGTCGCCGCGGAACAACACCGGGCTGTAGCGGACTATGGGAAGGGCCAGAACGAGGGCGGCCAGCAGCGCCAGCAAGGGCCGGAGGTTCAGGCGCGGCGCCAGGGCGGCCGTTCCTTTTTCCAGATGGTAAAACAAGCCACCCATCAACAGGGCCAGCGCTGGCAGGAACTGGAGCCAGTAATGGCCGTAGAACCGGCGGCCGGGTGAAACGGCCGCAAAGGAAAACACCGCCAAAGCCAGGAGCAGCACCCGGTCCCGCACCCGCAAGGCCGGGGTGAGCAGGGCCGCCAGGCCGGCAGCGCCGAGTATCCAGTACAGTTCAAAATGGTTGGTCAGCATCCCGAAGTTGGTCTTGAAGGCTATTTTCCACAATTCCTGCTTCAAACCGGATGCATATACCTGGACGTATTTGACGTTCCAGAACCAAAAATCATCCCATGCGCCCAGGGCAGCCAGCAGCGCCAGCAAAGCGGCTACCGGCAGTGCAGCCCCGGCGGCTAGCCAGCCAAACCGGCGCAACAATTGCAGACCGTCGAGGGGTTTATGCTGCCAATAAGCCAACACGAGCAGGAGTGCCGGGAAGCCAAAGAAGAAAATTCCGGATTGTTTGACCAGAACGCCGCAAGCCAGCAAAAAGCCGCCGGCAAACAACCACCAGTGCTCCCGTTTGGCGCCGGTATCCGAGCCGCCCGCCTGCTGCTCCCAGCGCAGAAAAGCATACAGACCCGGCAACACGAAGCCCATGACCAGTAATTCCGACTCGGCCAGCACGGCGGAGGCGAAGGGATTGGCCACCAGCAACACATAACACAACCCCGCTACAAAACCGTAAAAACGCCCCAAAAAACGCATCCCGATCGCCATCACCCAGGCCGTATTCCAAAAGCTCAGCCAGAGGGCCGCCCAGTGCAATCCCGCGAGCGAATACCCGAACAACGCCACCAGGGCGGCGTAGGCATAAAAGAGCAGGGGCGGTTTCATTTCGTACACGTCGCGGTAGGGAATCTTGCCGCTCAGGATCTGTTTTCCGAGATAAGCGTAGGTCGCTTCATCGCGCTCCAGGGGAATATCGAGCAAGTGTCCGCGCAATACCAGCAACAGCACACCCAGGACAGCCAAACCCAGGGCTACCGACCAACCCGCCGGAAGATTCCAGGGAGAACGGGTAGCCGGCTCCGAGGGGGATGCCGCACCGGATGGATCTGTTTTTTTCTGCTTTATTTTGGATACTTTTGCCATAATTTTCAACGCCAGATAGTTGCACGCTTGATCCTGCATTCCCGAAGCAGAGCCGGCAGTTCCTCGTGTACTCGGAGCTGTCCCCTCGAATCAAAGGCAAAGATGTTAAAAATCTGCTATGGACATAGGCAATAAACTCATTATCAATTTCACCCCGACCGGTATGGTGCCTACCAAAGCCATGAACCCGCATGTGCCTGTGGGAGTGGCGGAGATCGTCGAACAGGTGCACGCCGCCTGCGAAACCGGCATCACCCTGGCCCACCTGCATGCCCGCGACGAGGCCGACGGGGCCCCTACCTACCGCAAGGATGTGTATGCCCGCATCGTGGAAGGAATTCGCATGCACTGCCCCGAACTCGTCATCTGCCTGTCGCTCAGCGGCCGCAACTTCAACGTGTTCGAAAAACGCTCCGAGGCCATCGAGATCCGGCCCGACATGGGCAGCCTTACCCTTAGTTCACTCAACTTCCCCCGGCAGGCCAGCGTCAACGATCCGGACATGATCGAACAACTGACCGAAAAAATGAACGCCTACGGCGTGCACCCCGAACTGGAAGTGTTCGACCTCGGAATGATCCATTACGCCCATTACCTTATCCGGAAAAAACTGGTGCAGCCGCCCTACTACTTCAACCTGATCTTCGGCAATCTCGCCGGCATGCAGACCGACCTCGCCGAGATCGGCCTGGCCCTCAAACAACTGCCCCCGGAGAGCGTATGGGCGCTCGGCGGCATCGGCCGGCAACAACTCAGCGCAAATGCCATCGCCATGGCAGCCGGCGGCGGCGTGCGCGTGGGACTGGAAGACAACCTCTACTTCGACCGCGAACGCCAGGTCTTGGCCCAAAACGAAACCCTGCTCCGGCGCATCCACGAGCTGGCGGAACTCCTCGAACGACCGGTCATGACACCCCTCGAGTTCGGACAACTCGGATTTTACAATAAAACCGTCGAACGGGCCGGCCTGGCAACCAAGGCGTAAACATGCTGAAATTTCAAATCCTCGGACAAAGCAACTATGCCGTCAGCATCCTGCTCGACACCTTGCTGGCCCAGTTCCCAAATTCGCCCCTGACGGTCGATATTGTTGCCAATGTTCCGCCGGAGCAAAACGACTCGCTGCAATGGCCGTATGAAACTCCGGGGGTGGAAACCCGGGAATACTGGTGGGAACAGTGGCAACCAGACCCGGAGGCGCCCTGTCTGATGGGCTCGATCGGCCGCTCGCGCCGGGCCATCGCACAGTTTTTTGCCGAAAAATTCGGGATCGGCCCGGAGCGCTACGCCAATACCATACACCCCTCCGCCGTGGTGCCGCCCACCACTCAGATCGGCCGCGGAGTGCATATCAGCCCGGGCGTCGTGGTGGCGCCGTATGCCGGGCTGGGCGACTTTGTCGTGCTCAACCGCAGCTGCAGCATCGGTCACCACACCGCTCTGGGCGACTATGTAAGCATCAACCCCGGCGTTACGGTGTCGGGTGTGTGCTGCATCGGCCGCGGGGTCACAATTGGTTCGGGCGCCACGGTGCTCGACCAGATCGCCGTCGGTGAAGGCAGCGTGATCGGCGCCGGATCCGTCGTTACCAAGGATATCCCTCCCGGCGTGGTGGCGTACGGGGTGCCGGCCAGGGTAGTGCGGGAAATAGCGCGATAGCCGCGACAGGCGAAGATCATGCTCCAAATTAACCGGCGTCATTTGCCCGGCGGGCAGAAGTGCAAAACTTGGCGGCATTTAGCATGTGTAAATTTCAGTCACCGGGCTACAAGCGGCAAATTTTCTTTCATGCATCGTTAAAATTTTCGCCATAGGCGCCCGGCTATGCCTGCAAATTTTGCCTTGCCTGAAATAAAATTTGCTCGCTTTCGCTCCGGCACCAAAATTTAAACACGCTCGTA
>CAYVDV010000197.1:0-9319 GCA_964450465.1 uncultured Saprospiraceae bacterium | reverse complement strand
AAGTATTTGCCATGCAAACCCAACGCAATACCGAACTGATCCGGGCCGAGGCGCAACGCCTGGGCTTCGAATTTGTCGGATTTGCGCGGGCAGAGCGGCTTGATGAAGCGGCGCGGCGCCTGGAAGCCTGGCTCCATCAGGGCGCCCACGGCAAAATGGCTTATATGGCAAACCATTTCGACCTGCGCATCGATCCCACGCAACTTGTGCCGGGGGCCCGGAGCGTGATTTGCCTGGCGTTTAACTACCACAATCCTGAAAAACAACACGACCCTGAAGCGCCAAAGATCAGTCAGTACGCCTACGGCGAAGATTATCACCATGTGGTCAAAGACCGGCTCAAGGCCTTGCTGTCGTTTATGCAGGCGGAAATCGGGGAGATCAACGGCCGCTGTTTTGTCGACAGCGCTCCTGTGCTCGAGCGCGAGTGGGCCGCCCGCGCCGGGCTGGGCTGGAACGGCCGCCACACCCTCACGATCCACCCCCGCCGCGGCTCCTATTTTTTTCTTGCCGAGATCATTTGCGACCTGCCCCTCGTGTACGACGATCCCATCCGCGACCACTGCGGCACCTGCCGGCGCTGCATCGACGCCTGCCCGACCGAAGCCATCAGTCCGGAAGGCTATTTCCTCGATGCGTCCAAATGCATCTCCTACCTCACCATTGAATTGCGCAATGAGATCCCGCCGGCCTTTAAAGGCAAAATGGATAACTGGATGTTTGGCTGCGACGTGTGCCAGGACGTGTGTCCCTGGAACCGCTTTGCCCAACGGCATTCCGAGCCGGCATTCGAGCCGCATCCCGAACTGCTGGATATGACCCGGCGCGACTGGCTGGAGCTGACAGAAGCGGTATTTGGCCGGGTATTCCGGAAATCAGCAGTGAAACGGGTGAAATTTGGAGGATTGCAGCGAAATGTGGGGTTTCTGTTGGAAGAATGAGATTGAGGGCACTAAGAACACATTGGGGATTTTCTCACTGGTCCGGCGCCTATTGCCGGCAGCCAGTAAAAACCACCAAAGGGCCAATCGGGCAAAAAGCCGGGATAGCCGGTCGTGTGCTATCGAAGGCATGCACGCTTACTTCGGCAGGTGGATCTCATACGTCCGGCCCGCCTTGTTGGTGAGTTTGCTGTCCACCAGCCAGGGGTTGTACACCTTCAGCATGCGGTAGGTAGTGCCGTGCTCCACGGCGAAATCGCCCCAATTGGCCACGGAACCGCTGACGCTTACCACCTTGTAGTCGTTAACCGGATCGTACAGATGATCCGGGGCGATGTTGTACTCATACGCATCGGGGTGTTGCATCACTTCCTTGATGGCTACGATCCGGAAAGGATAGCGCATGGTTTCGTCGGCGGCGAGATTGAGGTCGAAGAAGGACTTGGCCCGTTGTTTTTCCATTTCCGAGGAGATTCGGCCCGGACCGCCATTGTAGGCCGCGGCGGCCAATGTCCAGCTGCCGAGGCTTTCTTTTTGCTTGCGCAAATATTTGCAGGCGGCGCGGGTGGCCTTCTCCAGGTGATAACGCTCATCCACTTCGTCGTTCACCTCCATACCGTATTGGTCGGCGGCGCTTTTCATGAATTGCCAGACCCCTTTGGCGCCGGAAGGGGAAATAGCGTTGGAAAGGGTGCTTTCTGCCACCGCCAGGTATTTCAAATCGTCGGGTACGCCTTCCGATTTCAGGATCGGCTCGATGATGGGAAAAAGGGCATGCGCCCGCTTGATAGACAGGATCGTAGAGGAGTGATAATACACATTGCGCAACAGCTCGGCATCAAGGCGTTGCCGCACGTCGAAGTTATCCATCGGGAACTTTTCACCGCAAAAATCGAAGTCTTTATCCAGGTTGATCGAGCGGATAGTCTGCTCCGGCGAAGAAAAGCCCGAGCCCTTGCCCTCGCCCTTGAATGAGAGAAAAAAGAGGCCCGCAAGGCCCATCACCAGCAGCAGGTTGATCACCAGGAGCGCCCGGTTTGTCTTGTTCAGTTCCATAGTCGAAAGGCAGTTGTTGGTACAAAAATAAAAAAAGCGCCGCAGTTTCCGGCGCTTATAGAACGAAAACCCGCTTCACTTATTCGGTCTCGCGGCCTTTCTTGTATACCGGCACCGTCGAACAGGGCTCTCCAAACAGGATGCTCTGTGCCACCGGCTGCAGACGCCGGGTAATTTCCAGGTAAGCGGAAGGAGGCACCGGCTTGTCGCTACACCCCTTGATTACCAGCCGCTTGCCCGCGTATTGTTCCGGATTGAGCGCAGCCAGTTTTTTCAGGAAGGCGAACTCGGTAAACTGTTCGGGTTGTCCCTGGTAGATATCCCGGGCGTAAGGCGAGGCATAGGCAGCCACAAGCATATACGCCCACATGGGCACAATCGCATCGGCAGAACAGAACACCGCGAGGTTTTTGCCCGTGTATTGTTCCCAGTCGTGGGCCTTGAGCGCTTCGCGAAAATCTTTCTCCTTGAGGATCAGGCCCATAAAAAGATAATCTTTCAGATCGAACGATACGAGTTCCCCTTCCGGATAGAATTCCTCCAGATTGATGGTGATCAGGCCACTCGAGGCCACCCGGTTTACAAGCGGTTGGTCCATATGCTATGTGGATTTAAACGGTTTAAAAGAACAGGGCTATTTTTCTACTCTTCGGTTTCCGCTGATGCGCCGTCTTCCTCCTGCGGCAGAATTTCGTCGGCAGCGGGTATTTCGCCGATCATATTTTCCACTTCTTTGAAGTCTTTGGGTTTGGGCAAATCAGTCAGGGTTTTTATGCCCAGGTAGTCCATAAACTTGTCCGAAGTGGCATACAGCAATGGCCGGCCAGGGCCTTCGCTGCGTCCGGTTATCATAACAAGTTCTTTTTCCAAAAGTTTCTGAATGGCGTAATCGCAATTCACCCCGCGGATGGCTTCCAGGTCGGATTTGCTGACCGGTTGTTTGTAAGCCACGATAGCCAGCGTTTCGAGCGCGGCCTGCGACAGGCGTTTTTTGGTGGTCTGTTTTAAATGAACCGCCACGGTGTTGTGGTAGGCGCCTTTGGTCATGAACTGGAAGCCGCCGGCAATCTCAATCAGTTCGAAGGCATATTCCGGCTGTTGAAACTGCTGCCGGATCTGCTCCAAGGCGGCCATAATGGTATCGTCCGGCACTTCGGCCTGGAATACCTCTTCCAATACAGACCGGATATCGGCCAGCGAAATAGCCTGGGGCGAAACAAAGACCAGCGCTTCTACATGTTGCTTCAGGAAATCCATAGCGGCCGCAAAAGTAGCGCTTAGAAGCCATTTTAAAACGGCATCTAGTATTTAACCATAATTTCCTGGTACAATTCGTTTCGGTTACCGCGCACCTCCATGGTGACAATAGGATTTGCGCCTTCCCAACGAACCTTAAGCAGACCGAAATTTTTCTTTACGATCATGTCTCCTACGCGCATTTTATTGGCCTCGCTGGTGCCGCTTCGAATATGGGTGAGGCCGCTCGAAGTAAAATCATACAAAGGATAAGGCAGGCCCTGAAGGTCCATTTTAGTCACTTCGGCCATGTGCCGGTCGCCGGAAAGGATCATCAGGTTGGCGGGTTTGGTTTTCACGATAAGCTGGAGCAGGCGTTTGCGGGCATTGGGGAAGTTACCCCATTTCTCATAGCCGTGCTCGTTGGCCAGCACCTGAACGCTCGAACACAGCAGGTGCAGGCGGGCCGGGCTGTTGGTCAGTTCCTGCTCCAGCCATGCCCATTGGGCTTCACCCAGCATGTCGCCATCCATGTTGGGGACATAACGCCGGTTCGGGTTAGTGTCCGGGATCAGCGTATCCCGGAAGTAGCGGGTATCCATGATGATAATCTTGATCTTGTTTTCCCCTTTGCCAAACAGGTAAGACTGATAGGCGCCCTCCTGCTTGCGCAGGGGAGACCGGTAGGGCACGTCAAGAAAGTCCAGCAGGCATTTTTTCGACCCTTTTTTATTGGGCAAGCCCTTACCGGCATCATTGGCGCCGTAGTCATGGTCGTCGTATACGCCTACGATCTGGGCGATAGAGCGCAGGTTTTTATAGCCCGGATTGGTTTTAAGGCGCTTGTAGTGCGCCGCCAGGGCGCGCATATTGGTAGTGTCCGCATAGATAATATCACCCAGCCAGATCCAGAGTTTGGGATTGTTGGCAGCGATGTCGGCCCACATCGTTTGGGGCAGATCCACCTTGTTGCAGGAGCCAAAGGCGATAATATCCAGATCCTGAGCCGTATTGACCGGCCTGGGCTGAAATGCTTCCAGATCCACCGACTTTTCCGTTTCATCCTCCGGGTCGTACCTGGAACCGTTGGTTTCCTGAGCAAAAGAGGAGGAGAACGGGAAACAAAAAGCGAGTGCCGCAATCCAGAGCACTGGCCGGGAAATGCATTGTCTTCTCATTATTAAATACAGATTCCAAAATGATATAAGGGTGAGACGAAGTTTTAACGAAAGTATTACAAAAATCGTACAAAGCCCCTTGGTGTAAAGGCATCTTTCGGGTTGTTTATTGCGTCAGTTAGACAAAACTAATTTCGATTCAATTCGCGAAAAGGCTAATCCAAGCCAAAACACAAACACCCTGCCAGTCGTTTTTTCTCCAAAAAACCAGGAACAACCAGCATCTTTAACCCAAGCATTTCACCGAACTTTGTCCATGATGTCTATACCCAAACACATACCTCTCCTGTTCGCAGGGTTTCTCGCTGCACTCAGCGCCTGCAACTACACGATGAAGATCAAGGACGGACGCACCGCCTTTGAGCGCAAACAATACGCCACAGCCATCCCCATGCTCGAAAAAGAATTCGGCCGGGCAAAAACCCGTACGGAGAAAGGCCAGCTGGCATTTCAAATTGCCGATTCGTACCGCCACAACGGTCAGGACGCCCAATCGCTGCAATGGTTTTCGACGGCTTACGAGAACAATTACGGCCCCGAGGCCCTCAAAGGGCACGCCTATGCCCTGAAAAAACTCGAGCGCTACACCGAGGCCCGCGAGGCGTTCAAAAACCTGGGCATCGAGATCGGCAGTCCCTATGAATACCGGAAGGAGATCACTGCCTGCAATGTGGCTATCGACTGGCTGAAAGATGCGCCGGAAAACGGCTGGAAAGTAGAGCCCGCCCCCTTCAACGGCCCGGCCAACGACTTTGCACCGGTGTACTACGCCGACGGCCGCCTGATCTTCAGCAGCGACCGGGCCCTGGGTACCGGCAACGGCACTTACAAATGGACCGGAAAGAAATTCATGGACTTTTTTATTGTGGAACCCGAAGAGGCCAGCGCCCAGCTATTTGACGCCAGCCTGAACTCGGAAGGCAACGAAGGCACGCTTTGCTTCAACCGCAACTATACCGAAGTGTTTTTTGTCCGCGCCGTGGGCGCCTACAAGGGCGACGACCAGTTCTGCAAAATATTCCACGCCGAACGGTCGGGCGACAGCTGGAGCACCCCGCGACCGCTGCCCTTTCAAAAAGAAAAGGTCAATTATTTCCACCCGGCCTTGTCGCCCGATGGCAGTACGCTCTATTTCTCCTGCAACGACCCCGAAGGCTGGGGCGGCTATGACCTCTGGTCTGTTCAACGCAACGAGCAGCGGGAAAGCGGCTGGGAGGAAGTCAAACTCCTGAGCCGGAATATCAATACGCCGGGGAACGAAGTATTTCCTTCTTTCTGCGGCGACACCCTGTATTTTGCCTCCGACGGGCTGCCCGGGATGGGCGGACTCGATATCTTCCGGACCTACCTCTCCGACCGCAAAGCCTGGGCGCCTCCGCACAACCTGAAGCCCCCGGTCAACAGCGGCGCCGACGACTTCGGTTTTATCGCCACCCAGGCCCCCTCCCGACGGGGCGACCCCCAACCCGGAGACCTGCTCCTGACCGGCTTTTTCAGCTCCAACCGGCCGGCTGACGGCAGCCATGGGGGCGACGATATCTACCGCTTTGAACAACGCGTGCCGCCACCCAAACCACCCAAAACAGATACGGTACCGGTCAAACCGCTGGCCTATAAAATGATCCTGGACGGCTATGTCCTGGAGAAAATCCTGTCGAACCCGCTTGACCCCAACAGCCAGGTACTGGGCCGCAAACCCCTCGCAGGCGCCTCCGTGGAGATCAGCTTTGCCGGCAAAAAACAACTGGTGAGCGTCGGAGAAGACGGCTATTTCACCCTGGAACTCGCTGAAAACACAGACTATGCCTTCGCCGCATCGCGGAACGACTACCTGTCCAACAGCGCCCGCTTCAGTACCCGCGGTATCGCCAGGGATCCCAATAATCCCGAGCAGCGCTTCGAACTCGAGATCGTGCTCGACAAGATCTTCCGCAACCGCGAAATCGTACTGGAAAACATCTATTACGACTATGACAAATGGGATATCCGTCCGGATGCCGAGCCCACGCTCAGCCGACTGGCCGATGTGCTGCACCAGAACCCCGAGATCCGCATCCAACTCGGCAGCCACACCGACTGCCGCGGCAACGACAACTACAACCAGACCCTTTCGCAACGCCGCGCGCAAAGCGCCGTAAACTATCTGATCTCCAAAGGCATCAATGCCGACCGCCTTTCCGCCATCGGCTACGGCGAATCACAACCCGCCGTCACTTGCGTCTGTACCCGGTGTACCGAATCGGAGCACCAGGCCAACCGGCGAACGACGTTCAAGATCGTGGAATAAAGGCAGGAGCCCTGACGTGCCGGGATCGAATCAATTGACCAAACCAGCCATTCACAAAATATGACTACCAAACTGCTACTTCCTGCCCTGATTCTCGCATTGTGCGGTTCAGGAGCCTGCACACACTACTATTACGCGACAAACACGCTTCGCACACCTTTCCTGGAAAAACAACACGATACCCGTATGGGGTTGGGCGTCATCGGCGGCGACGAGTTCAATGGTTGGGAAGCCTATGCCGTTTACAGTCCGGTAAAGTACGGGGCCATTATGATCAACCACATGGCGTTGCGGTCCGGCAACAATCCGAATAATTCAGACTGGGGAAAAGGGCAACTCACCGAGTTGGCGCTTGGCGGGTACTACCCGACTCCGGAGCACCTGTCCTTAAGCCTGTTTGCCGGATGGGGCAAGGGCAAGGTCCTGAATGTCTATAAGGAAGAGGCCCGGTCGGACCTGCGTTTTGAAAGGACTTTTATCCAGCCCGGCCTGGCTTTTCAACGCAATTATATTCGCTTTGGCCTGGCGGTTCGCCTCAACCGCTTACAATATGTTCGCGGCGATATCGACTACGAGATCGGCGAACCGCACCTGAGCACCATTGCAAAAATTGAGGAGGCCAACCCCATGTATTTTCCGGAAACGGGCATCTCATTCGGCCTGGGCAAAAGCCCCGTCTGGGTCGATCTTTCCTTCAATACCAATATGATGCCAAGGCGGGACGATTTCGGGTTTGCCCGTTCTACCACCTCCATGACGGCATGTATCGATCTGGATTATGCCTGGCGCAAAGCAAAGAAGGTTAAATCGTAAGAAAAATTTAACACACCCAACCAGGCAGCCCTTTCGCCTCGTCTTACGTCATAGAATTGTCAGCAGTTTAACGCAACTTTAAATGTTCTCAGACTGCCGGTTAACGCTGCGTTCCGTAGAAAGCCCATATTTTTACCGTCAGATTTTCAACCCTTTCATTTCATTAAAAAAGTTTAACCATGAAAAAACTGCGCATCGCCCTACCCCTTTTTGGCGCGCTGCTTTTAGCGGCGGCCTGCAACCGCGATCAGGATTTTAACTATTATTACTATGAGCCTCAGGATTACGCCCTGATCTCCCAGTACCTCAACCTCCCCGACCGGCCCGACAATTACCAGTCGAAACTGCCCACACACCTCACAGCCCAGGGCCTTGCCGCCCGGCCGGTTGACCAGAACAAGGCCATTCTCGGCCGCGTATTGTTCTACGACAAAAATCTCTCGAAAGACGGCTCCATCTCCTGCGCCAGCTGCCACAAACAGGAACTGGCCTTCTCCGACAACAAGGCGGTAAGCCAGGGTGTCTTTAACCGCGCCGGCGACCGCAATTCCATCGCCCTGGGCTCAGTGCTCAACTTTTCGGCTTATTACGGCACCGATCTGTTCGGCTCTGCCGGCATTCCGTTTTTCTGGGATAACCGCGCCAACACAGCCTCCGAGCAAAACCTGGCCTCCATGACCAACCCCAAGGAAATGGATATGAACCATACCGACATTGTAAATGCCGTACTGTCCCAACCATACTATGAGCCGCTGTTCCGCATGGCGTTCAAAAGCAGCCAGATCACCAGCGACCGGGTATCGGAAGCTATCGCCGAGTTTGTCAACTCCATTGGCTCCTACCGCAGCAAGTTTGACCGCGAAGCAGAAAAAACGATCGGATACAACGCATACAGCAACCTCGAAAGCACCAATTTCGCCGGTTTCACGGCAGCGGAAAACCGGGGCAAAAAGATCTATCTCGACAATTGCGCGTCCTGCCACAGCCCCTTGCAGGGCCGCCCGGTAAAGATCAAGGCTAACAATGGCCTGGACGATGACGCTACCCTAAGCGATGAAGGTGTCGGTGGCATCACGCATGTTTCTTCCGACATGGGCATGTTCAAAGTGCCCCTGCTGCGCAATATTGCCCTTACTGCGCCCTATATGCACGACGGCCGCTTTGCCACACTCGAAGAAGTAGTAGAGCACTACAGCAGCGGCGTGAAAGCCAATTCCAACCTCAGCCCGGAGCTTAAGATTGCCGGACAACCCCGCAACCTGAACCTCTCGGCCCAGGACAAGAGCGACCTCATCGCGTTCCTGCAAACCCTGACCGACGAGCAGCTGCTGACCGAAAGCCGGTATTCGAATCCGTTTAAGTGAGAGTATTCACCAAACTGTGTCACCGATATTTTGGATCTCCCTGAAACGCCGTGCGTGGGTCTTTTGACCCCGCACCAACTGCTTGATTATCAGTTGCTATTGTGCGGGGTCACAAGACCCGCGCACGGCACCTTTGATCCAGATTGAGGGTAGTGACACAGTTTAATGAACACTCTCTTAAAAGTCATTATAAAGGTCATTAGAGGGGCTTGTAAAATATTTGAAACAAGAGCTTACAAACTGTACTCAGTGATTTTTAATGACTCTCAATGACCTCAATGACCCCAAATGACCTTAATGACTCTCAATGACCTCAATGACTCTTAATGACCCCAAATGCCCCCTAAGACAACCTCAATACATATACTTTTACTTAACTCCATCGCAACGCCCATGCGTATTCTCCATTTTATCTGGATCGTGCTGCTATCGGGCTGCACCGCC
>CAYVDV010000196.1:0-9387 GCA_964450465.1 uncultured Saprospiraceae bacterium | reverse complement strand
CGACCGAAGTAATAAAAGGGGATGTGACGCTTGTGGAGCGTTAATGATGCCCTTGCATTTGAAGTGCCTATCAAGAGACGGCTTTCCCAGAAGTGTTTTTAAACAGGCTAATTTTCTGTAAAAAGAGAAAGCGAGGCTCTGGTAAACACGCCTCATCGCTATGCCCGTTGCCGCACAAAAAACACGGGCTGAAAGGGAAGAATAATTTCACTGGTTGCCGGCCGGCACCGGTTTCAACGTTGTACCCCTTATATCGGGCTTATCGCTTGCTCCAATACTGAAAAAGAAGTAAGTGAAGGAAACCAGCTTCCAATGCTAATCGTGAGCCAGCCGAAGGCCGATGTGCTGATACTGTTTACCGGCAATATTTACCCAGCTTCGGTAGCGTACGCGGGAGGCTGGCTCGTCATTCAAAAACGATCCGCCTCGCACTACAGGAACAGTTTCCTGACCAGCAGCAACATCGGACCAGGGAGAGCCGTCTGTCGGTGCAGTTAGGTAATTGCCATGCCAATAATCCGAACACAATTCCGCAACATTGCCGCTCATATCGAAAATACCCAATTCATTGGCCTTCCGTTCGCCGACCGGGTGGGTCTTTTTTCCCGAATTGCCATACCACCAGGCCACAAGGCCGAGATTTCGATTATCCCCGGAATATTTGCTTCCTTTTGACTTTCGCCCGCCCCTGGCGGCGTATTCCCATTCCGCTTCACTGGGCAGGCGGAAGTGCATCCCCGTTTGCATATTGAGCCTTTGCAGAAATTCCTGTACGTCCTTCATGGTAATATTTTCAACCGGGCAATTGGGGCAATTATTAAATTTGGAAGGATTACTTCCCATAACTGCTTGCCATGCAGCCTGGGTTACCTCGTATTTTCCGATATAAAAACCCGGTACAGATACTTCATGTGCTGGTTTTTCGTATTCCGTACACGCATCGCCCTGTCCATCTGAACATCCCATTATAAAATTTCCCCCATCCACTTTTATCATTGCGGGACAGCGCGAACAATCGTCAAATGAGCTTGTCGTCAACGGCTGCTTTGCCTCCTGGGTAGCCGGTTCCGGACGCTGTACGGGGGTCGCACTCATTCCCCGTTCCCGCAACCACTCGTCGCGGGTTTTCCAGCCGTTAGCCACGGCCTCCCGGCGGGCGGTTTTGGCGGGGTGGGTATTCGTTTCTCCTTCCAGACCAATTTTTTCAATACCGGCCTGCGCCTCGGAGAGGGTGGCGCCCAGCATGCGCAGGACGCTGCCGGAAAACTGGTCGGCTTCCAGTTCAAGCAGCTTGCGCTGTCGGGTATCTGTTTCAGAAAAATTATGGCCATTCAGGTGGTGGCCGATTTCATGTGCCAGCACCGAGTAGGCTGCCCAGCGTGTATTGGCATCGGCTTTGAATTTTTCCAAAAAGGAGGTGGAATACAAAATGTAGCGCTGGCCGCTTTCGGTCGTAGCCAGTGCATTTTGTATGTTGGCAGATTTAATGACAAAGTTTTGCTGCAAGCCCAGGGCATCCAGCAGTTCCGTAACGATCCGGTTGGCTTCACCGGAAGATTCAAAGACATACACATTGTTGCCGGGCTGTGGCCCGTCATAGGCGCAGCCTGGCGCAAGTCGGAAGGACTGAGGCTGGGCCTGAAGGAGGGAAGGCAAAAGCAAAATAAAGAGCCGGCAAACAGGACGCATGGAGGGTTGGGATGGTTGATTGACAAATATTCCGTTACAGCATTTCCGATAAATCCAGCACAAACCCGGGCAGGACCTCTTCTCCGGACAAATTTTTTCCGGAAAACCCCTCGACCGTTTCCATCTCCTGTCCCTGCCGGTAGATATAGGCTTTCTCTTCACCCGGATCGATCAGCCAGGCCAGGCGCACTCCGTTGGCCATCCAGGTATCGGTCATTTTATCCTGAAGTTTTTTTAAA
Organism: uncultured Saprospiraceae bacterium; assembly: GCA_964450465.1. Classification (GTDB taxonomy): domain Bacteria; phylum Bacteroidota; class Bacteroidia; order Chitinophagales; family Saprospiraceae; genus M3007. Next base: position 7,459 of record CAYVDV010000196.1, on the reverse strand, counting down.
CGGTCGCTTTCCGAGCGGATTTCGGCAACGAAGTCCGGTGCAAGCGATATAAACCCCTTTTCAGAGCCTTCCGGCAATGCTGTCAGTCGCTCCGGAGCGATCCAGGCAACATCCGGTGACTTGATGGTTCCATCCGGCAACTCAAAACCGGTGGAGGGGCTGTAAAATTCACCTTTTCGATTTTTTTGATACCACACGAAAAAATAGCCGCTGAGGCTAAATTCCCGTCGACCTGAACTGCGTTTAACAGGGGACATAATGGTAGTTATACCGTTTTTTTCGCGCTCCATCCGGAACTTAGGATAGCGGTTAGATAGGGCGGCAAAATCCGTTTTGCTGACCGGCCCCTGTAACTCGATCCCCCCATACCGGAGTACAAGATCTTCGAGTGTCAGTTCTTTTTTGCGCGAAAGCGTAGATGTCATGGCATTTTATATTCAGGCTGACGACAAATATATCCTTTTTGTCGCTAAGCTGAAAGTTCGGATTGCCGCTTCTTTTTCCGGAAAGCATTTTGGGGCGTAAGACTACATACCCTTGGGCGGTCGGGCAGTTATTTCCAACCCCTGCAGTTTTCCGGGACACTCCGGGCAGTAGAACCGGAACACACCATGCTCCCGTTGGAAATGAAGGGCATGAAAGCCCAGAGAGTCGTCGAAATGACTGTTGCATGGGAATACGCCACTTGTTGCACTGGTCATCATCAATATCCCGGGATAAAGTTGGAGCGGGTGGCCATATTCCATTAAGTCAGCCATACGGCCTGACTGTAAAAACGCGCGACAGGCATCGTGGAGGCCGGCGGTGTCCGGTTCCGGCAGGGCGGCCCGGGGGCTTGCTGTGGGTAAGGGGAGGGAAAGCACCTCCGTCGATTCCGGGGTTGATTTGCAGGCGTTCAGGGCAATGGCGAGGATGAGCGCCCAAAAAAGAAATGCGTGGTGCGTCATGGTATGCGTGTTTTAACTTCATGTCCAAAATTAGAACTGCATACGGAGGTCCGCCGGGGCAAGCTTGTAAGTGGTGGGAAAAACCGTATAACTATGCAGGATTTACCCATAACTATGCAAGCAGGGTTCTGTCGGGGCGCATACAAAAAACGCCGCCGCCCCGGAAAACCGGGACGGCGGCGCAATCAAACACATGGACCGCAAGGGCAAATCAGCCTGGATCGGTCCAACAAAAATTTACTCTTCATCATCCAGCATCAGCACATCCGCTTCGCGTTGTTCGCGGAAGGGGCGGCCCGAGCCGGTTACCTGCAGGTGGTCGTATTTGCGGATACCGGTACCTGCCGGGATCTTCTTGCCCACAATCACATTTTCTTTCAGGCCGTTCAGGAAATCCTTCTTGGCGGCGATTGCAGCGGTGCTGAGCACTTTTGTCGTCTCCTGGAAGGAGGCGGCAGAGATCCAGGATTCCGTACCCAGCGAGGCTTTGGTGATACCGTGCAGCATGGAGACAGCCGTTGCCGGCATTGCATCGCGGTATTCCACCTGCTTTTTGTCGTTGCGCTTGAGGAAGGAGTTTTCTTCCCGAACCTGACGCAGGGCCACCAGAGAGCCGGCGCGGAGTTTGGTGCTGTCGCCCGGATCGGTAACAAATTTCTTGTCGAAGATCCAGTCGTTGTAATCGATAAACTCATTCCGGTCAACGGGTTCTCCTTCGAGGAAGTGCGTATCGCCCGGATCGACGATCTCGAGGCGGCGCAGCATCTGGCGAACGATCACCTCGATATGCTTATCGTTGATGTTGATACCCTGTGAACGATATACCTCCTGTACGCCGTTGACCAGGTAGTAAGAGGCCGCGAACGGTCCCTTGATCGCCAGAATGTCTTTCACAGCGATAGTACCCTCCGTTAGCGCCGTACCGGCCCGTACAAAGTCGCCTTCCTGCATGAGGATGTGCTTGGTAAGCGGGATGAGGTACTTGCGCTTCTGACCGTCTTTTGCTTCGATGATGCACTCGCGATTGCCGCGCTTGATCGCACCGAAGCTGATAATCCCGTCGATTTCGGCTACAGCAGCCGGGTTCGATGGGTTACGTGCTTCGAAGAGTTCCGTTACCCTGGGCAGACCACCGGTGATGTCGGCAATTTTACCCAATTTACGCGGGATCTTCACGATCTGGTCCCCAATCTTCACTTCTTCATCATCGTCCACCGAGATATAAGCCCCGATAGGCATCGTGTAGTTTTTCATCTCCTCACCGGTCTTCGCATCCACGATCGCGATAGAGGGGATTTTTCGCTTGTTCTTACTTTCGATCACTACCTTTTCGGCGAAGCCGGTCTGGTCATCGCGTTCCATACGGAAAGTGACGCCTTCTTCCAGGTTGTGGTATTTTACGATACCGGGGAACTCGCTCACAATCGTGGCGTTGAAGGGATCCCAAGAGCAGATTTTCACGCCCTTTTCCACCTCCTGTCCGTCTTTCACATAAATGAAAGAGCCGTAAGGAATGTGGCTTTGCGAGAAGATCCGGCCTGATTTGGGATCAACGACGCGAAGTTCACCGATACGCGACACGACAACCGGAACCGGTTGGCCTTCGGCATTGGTCGTGATAATCGTTTTTATCGAGTCAAATTCAATCTTGCCCGCGTTCCGGGTAACAATTTCATTTTCCGTTTTACCGATCATAGCCGTACCACCGGTGTGGAAGGTACGAAGGGTAAGCTGCGTACCCGGTTCACCGATTGATTGCGCGGCAATAATACCCACGGCATCGCCCATTTCAGCCACACGGCCGGTTGCGAGGTTTTTGCCGTAACATTTTGCGCAAACGCCATTCCGGCTTTCGCAGGTCAGTACAGAACGGATTGTTACCAGTTCCACACCGGCCTCCTCAATCTGCAGGGCAATCCTTTCGGAAATATACTCCCCTGCCGCGATAAGCAGGGCCTCTGTTTCCGGATGATAAATATCATACAGACTGTAGCGGCCTTTGATCCGGTCGGCCAGGTGCTGGATAATCTTGTCCCCCTCTTTGAGGGCCAGCGTATCGATGCCGCGCAGGGTGCTGCAATCGACTTCGCGGATTACCACATCCTGGGCGACGTCCACCAGACGACGGGTCAGGTAGCCGGCATCTGCCGTTTTCAGAGCAGTATCAGCCAGACCTTTACGGGCGCCGTGCGTGGAAATGAAGTATTCCTGCACGGAAAGCCCCTCGAGGAAGTTGGAAAGGATCGGGTTTTCAATGATCGCAGCGCCGGTATCCCCGGATTTCCGTGGTTTAGCCATCAGACCACGCAAGCCGCAGAGCTGCTTGATCTGTTGTTTGGAACCACGGGCGCCGGAGTCAAGCATCATGAACACAGAGTTGAAGCCTTGCTTGTGCTGGCTCAGCTCCTGCATAAGGCGGTCCGTGATCCGGTTATCGGCATAGGTCCACTTGTCAATGATCTGGTTATAGCGCTCGTTGTAGGTGATCAGACCCATGTTGTAGTTGTCCCACACCTCATCGACTTCCGCCTGTGCGGATTCGAGCACGGTTTTCTTCAGTTCCGGAATGATCAGGTCACCCAGGTTGAAGGAAAGGCCGGCTTTAAATGCCCAGCCGAAGCCCATTTCCTTGATCGCATCGAGGAATTCGGCCGTCAACCTGAAGTTAGTGCGCTGGATGATCTCTCCGATGATCACTTTCAGGTTGCGCTTAGTGAGCAGTTCGTTAATATAGGGAACGCCCTGCGGAACAGACTGGTTGAACAGAACCCGGCCTACAGTGGTCTGGATCCGCTTGGGATGCACCTCTCCGTTTTCTTCGATTTCCACCCGGCATTCGATCCCTGCGTGCAGATCGAGCTGGCCTTCGTTGTAAGCGATAAGCACTTCCTCCGGGGAGTAGAACCGGCGGCCTTCGCCTTTCACCGGGTTTTCCGGAATGGATTTGCGCTCTTTTGTCAGGTAATACAAACCCAATACCATGTCCTGCGAAGGCAGGGTGATCGGGGAGCCGTCTTGCGGGTTAAGCATATTGTGGCTCGAAAGCATAAGCACCTGCGCTTCGAGAATGGCAGCGTGGCTCAGCGGCACGTGCACGGCCATCTGGTCACCGTCGAAGTCGGCGTTGAAAGCCGTACAAACGAGCGGGTGCAGTTGAATAGCCTTACCCTCGATCAGTCGCGGCTGGAAAGCCTGAATAGACAGGCGGTGGAGCGTCGGAGCACGGTTAAGCATTACGGGGTGTCCGCGCAGGATATTTTCCAGGATCTCCCAGATCACCTGATCTTTGCGGTCAACCAGTTTTTTGGCTGACTTGACCGTTTTAACGATACCGCGCTCGATCAGCTTACGGATGATGAACGGCTTGAACAGTTCAGCGGCCATTGCCTTGGGCAAACCACATTCGTGCAATTTGAGCGTGGGGCCTACCACGATAACCGAACGGCCGGAATAGTCAACCCGTTTACCGAGCAGGTTCTGGCGGAAGCGGCCCTGTTTACCCTTAAGGATATCGGACAGGGATTTGAGTGCGCGGCCGCCCTCGGCTTTCACGGCATTGGATTTCCGGGAGTTATCGAAGAGCGAATCGACCGCTTCCTGCAACATCCGCTTTTCGTTCCGCAGGATCACTTCCGGCGCTTTGATCTCAAGCAAGCGCTTGAGGCGATTGTTCCGGATAATCACGCGACGATAGAGGTCGTTCAGGTCAGAAGAAGCAAAACGACCGCCATCGAGGGGCACCAGAGGGCGCAGTTCGGGCGGCACGACCGGCAGGTAATGGATCACAGACCATTCGGGGCGCTGTCCGGAACCTTCAAGACCGGAGCGGAAAGCTTCCACCACGCGAAGGCGCTTGTTGGCATCCGCTTTCTTTTGCTGGCTGGCTTCCGTATTGGCTTCATGGCGCAGTTGAGCGGCCAGATCGTCCAGGTTAAGCGTAGCCAACAGGTGGTGAACAGCTTCGGCGCCCATCTTGGCCACAAACTTGTCCGGATGCATATCATCCAGCAGTTGATTGTCCTTCGGGAGAGCCTCAAGGATCTCCAGGTATTCTTCTTCGGTCAGCAGGTCCATTTTGGAGATGCCCTCCGTTTCTTTGATGCCCGGGTTAATAACCACGTAGCGCTCATAGTAAACGATGGACTCCAGCTTCTTGGACGAGAGGCCGAGGATATAGCCGATCTTGTTCGGCAAACTTTTAAAGAACCAGATATGCACGACCGGAACCACCAGCTTGATGTGGCCCATGCGTTCGCGGCGCACCTTTTTTTCCGTGACCTCCACACCGCAGCGGTCGCACACGATGCCTTTATAGCGGATACGTTTGTATTTGCCGCAATAGCATTCGTAGTCTTTTACCGGTCCGAAAATGCGCTCGCAGAACAGGCCGTCGCGCTCGGGTTTGTAAGAGCGGTAGTTAATCGTCTCCGGCTTAAGCACTTCCCCATAGCTCCGCTCCAGAATCTCGTCCGGGCTTGCGAGGCTAATGGTGATGCTGTCGAAGTTCTGGTCAGTTTTATTGCTTTTCTTCTTGAATGGCATATTCTAGTAGATAAAAGGGTATCTTCTTTATTCAAATTTCACATCCAGCGCCAGGCCCCGGAGTTCATGTACTAATACGTTGAACGATTCGGGAATGTTGGCTTCCGGCAGGTTATCGCCTTTGACGATTGCCTCGTAGGCTTTGGCACGACCCTGGATATCGTCTGACTTGAAGGTCAGCAATTCCTGCAGGATATTGGAAGCGCCGTAGGCTTCGAGGGCCCAAACTTCCATTTCCCCGAAGCGCTGGCCGCCAAACTGCGCTTTACCGCCGAGTGGTTGCTGGGTGATCAGCGAGTACGGGCCGATGGAGCGGGCGTGCATCTTGTCGTCGACCATGTGGCTGAGTTTGAGCATGTAGATCACACCCACGGTAGCCTTCTGGTGGAAGCGGTCGCCGGTTTCGCCATCGTGGAGGTAGGTCTGGCCGAGTTCGGGCAGACTGGCCTTTTCGATCCAGGCTTCCACTTCGTCTGTTTTGGCGCCATCGAAAATCGGGGTGGCGAATTTCAGGCCGAGGCGTTCGCCTGCCCAACCCAGTACGGTTTCGAAGATCTGACCCAGGTTCATACGCGAAGGCACACCAAGCGGGTTGAGCACTACGTCAACCGGGGTTCCGTCGGCGAGGAAGGGCATATCTTCGCTCCGCACGATGCGGCTTACGATCCCTTTGTTACCGTGGCGGCCGGCGAGTTTATCGCCCACCTTCAGTTTCCGTTTTTTGGCCAGGTAAACTTTGGCCAGTTTCAGGACGCCGGCGGGCAGCTCGTCACCAATGCTGATATTGAATTTTTCGCGCTTGTAACGGCCTACCTCTTCATTCACCTTAATGCTGTAGTTGTGCAGCAAGCGGGCGATAAGTTGGTTGGTATGCTTTTCGCCGGTCCAGTTGGTGTAATCCACCTGGCTGTAGTCTATCTGGTCGCGCAGCACCTGTACGCTGAGTTTGGTGCCTTTGGGCACCATTTCCTCGTTGTAAATGCTGCGGATGCCGTTTGTGATCTTGTCTTTCACCAACACCTGAAGTTTATCCACCAGGATCGTTTTCAGATTGTTGAGATTTACGGCATGTTCGTCCTCCAGTTTATCGAGCAGGGCTTTTTCCTGTTCTTTCTGGAGTTTGTCCTTCTTAGCGCGGGCAAACAACTGCTTGTCGATCACCACCCCATTGATACTGGGCGGCACCTTCAGGGAGGCATCTTTTACGTCGCCGGCCTTGTCGCCGAAGATAGCGCGAAGGAGTTTTTCTTCCGGAGTCGGATCGGTTTCCCCTTTCGGCGTGATCTTACCGATCAGGATATCCCCTTCTTTAGCCCAGGCGCCGATCCGGATGATACCATTTTCGTCCAGGTCTTTTGTGGCGTCTTCGCTGACGTTCGGAATATCTGCGGTGAGTTCTTCCTCGCCCAGTTTGGTATCGCGCACATCCAGTTCGAAGTGTTCGATGTGGATGGAAGTAAAGACATCCTCCTGAACCACACGCTCCGACAACACGATAGCATCCTCGAAGTTATAGCCTTTCCAGGGCATGAAGGCCACCTTCAGGTTTTGGCCGAGGGCAAGTTCGCCGTTTTCAGTGGCGTAGCCTTCACAAAGAATATCGCCTTCCTCCACGCGTTGGCCGCGGCGGACGATCGGTTTCAAATTGATGCAGGTACCCTGGTTGGTACGCATGAATTTGGTCAGTTTGTACGTCTTGCGGGCATCTTCGAAGGAGACCAGTTGATCTTCTTCTGTGCGGTCGTAGTGAATAACGATCTCATTGGCGTCCACATACTCTACCACACCCGAGCCTTCTGCGTTGATCAGCATGCGGCTGTCGCGGGCGACTTTGGCTTCCAGGCCGGTACCAACCACAGGGGAGTGCGGGCGGATAAGCGGTACGGCCTGCCGTTGCATGTTGGAGCCCATGAGTGCGCGGTTGGCGTCGTCGTTTTCCAGGAAGGGGATCAGCGAAGCCGAAACACCCA
>CAYVDV010000195.1:0-9411 GCA_964450465.1 uncultured Saprospiraceae bacterium | reverse complement strand
ACATCGAGATGATCGTCCACTTGAACACCTAAAAAGCAAAAACGTTTACCCCTTGCAGTGTTCGGGAATTTAATTTCAGCTTCGGTTTGAGCGACTTTTTTATATCGACTTGAAATACAGCCTCATACCCTTAGCGCTCGCCGCAGCCGGCCGGCATTTCCTGCGTGAGGTACAGATCGATCTGTTCGCCTACCCGCATGGTACCTTCCGGATCGTATTTCGGGCGCTGCTGCCAGACATAAGCCGTCTGTTCGTCGGTAACAGAAGCGTCGTGAATGACGGCGCCGATATTAAGATTGCTGCTGGTGATCAGGAAGCGCGCCGCATCGTAGGTTTGACAAACGCAATCGGGGATCTCGACCGTAAGGGTTACCTGCTCGGAAACGATAAAGTCAATCGTTGCACCCATTTCCACTTTATAGCCAAAGCGGATATCCTGGGTAATCGTATCGCCGCGCAACAAAACCGCCACAATGGTATTGGGCGCCAGTTTGGGGTCGGCAACACGGGCAAGGATGCGGGGTTTCAGGCCCAGACGGCTGCATTTCCGGCTGTACAGGTCGTAATCGTCGCTGCCGATCAGTTCCGGCAGTTTTATGATATCAGGGTTGTTCTTCGTTACTGTGAAATAGATCGTCCGGCCTTCCTTGACCCGGCTTTCCGGTTTGGGGTTTTGGGCCAGCACTTCCCCCGGAGGTCTGCCGGGTTCGTAGATCGAGTCGTTTACCACAACCTCAAAGTCACGGGAATGGGCCTTTGCAGACGCCTCCCGCAAGCCCATGCCGACGTAATTCGGCACCTGAAGGCTTTCCCCGTGATTGGTGTAGCATTTCAGCCACCAAAAGGTCAGCAAAAAGAGGCCGGTGAAAAAGCCGAACAAACTCAGGCAGTTCTTGACCACAAAGGGAGCCGTGAGGAAACTATATATTTCAAATCCGGCGCGCAGGATCATAAGCCAGATTTTTTGCATCATAGAAGTCTCAGCAGGTCAGGGAGTGGAGTGTAGGTTGACATATACGGGCAAAAGTAGAACAGTAACGCGAAACAAGGCCAGGATTTTATCCCGCATTCCTTTTCTTTGCGGGCAGAAACCCCTTCTTATTTCGCAATTTCTTATTTCGAACCGTTTATCATGTACGAAAATCCACGGCTCATTCTCGATTCTTCCAACCCGCCCGACGCTGGCCAGATCATTTGGCGCAGTCCAAGCAACATCGCCCTGATCAAATATTGGGGCAAGCACGGCGAACAATTGCCGCGCAACCCCTCGCTGAGCCTGACGCTGACCGCTTCCTGTACGGACATGTCCCTGCAGTATGTCATCAAGGAAGAGCCCGACAATCAGATTGACCTGGAATTCTACTTTCACGGAGAGGAAAACGAAGCGTTCCGGGCAAAGATAGCCGCTTTCCTGGAGCGCCTGTCCCCTCAGTTCCCCTTCCTCCGGCAACTCCAACTGACGATCCAAACCGGCAATTCCTTTCCACACTCGGCAGGCATTGCCTCCTCGGCTTCAAGTATGTCGGCCCTGGCACTTTGCCTGTGCTCGCTGGAAGATGCGCTGTTTGCCACCCTGCAGGACCCCGAAGCCTTCGACCGGAAGGCATCCTTCATCGCCCGCCTGGGCAGCGGCAGCGCCTGCCGCTCCATTTATCCATATGCAGCCGTGTGGGGCGCCACTCCCGCAGTCGCCGGCTCCTCCGACGATTATGCCGTGCCTGCGGAGGAATTACTGCATCCGGTCTTTAAAGATTTTCACGACGATATTCTGATCGTCAGCAAGGATGAAAAGTCCGTGAGCAGCCGCGCCGGCCATGCCCTCATGGAGGGCAATCCCTACGCCGAGCCCCGTTACGCCCAGGCGCGCGCACGCTTGGGCACGCTGGTGGATGCGCTTCGCGCCGGCGACCTCGAAACCTTTGGCAAGATCACCGAAGATGAAGCCCTCAGCCTGCATGCACTCATGCTCTGCAGCAACCCGTCCTTCATGCTCCTCCAACCCGGCACCGTGGCCCTGATCGAAAAGATCCGCGCCTACCGGGCTGAAACCAAACACCCTGTCTATTTCACCCTCGATGCCGGCCCGAATATTCATTTATTGTATCCCGGCAGCATCATTTCCGATGTGCGTGGCTGGATTGAAGAGGACCTGAAACAACACTGTGTTGACGAGTGGTTTATCCAGGACTGGGTAGGCGAAGGGCCGGAGGAAATTTAGACCTTTTTGGGTATTATTGAGGTTGCAATACACATTTCATCGGCACAATTCCTGCCTGGGGCAATCTTGGCTTCATATTTGTTAAAGAATGCGGCATTGCCATGACTCCAAACAAACCAGTATTTCATAACACTATTTAGACAACAAGGCGCCCCCCGCTCCCCCCGTTATTGGGTCGTATTACCCCCATGCGACCCTGAAATCTTTGTTGTAAGGCTGCTTTCTCCCTTTATCCATCCGGATGCTTCACCCGGGCGGGTATTCTATTGAAAATCAAATTGCGCTCCCGGCTATGGTTTCACCGGGCGTGCTGCATTCAACAAAATGAAAAAACTGATCTTCTTCCTTGTCTCCTTATTTCCGCTAACCCTGGAGGCACAAATGGCCACGCAGCAGGTTTATGGTATCGTGACCAATGAAAAATCGGAACTGCTCATTGGCGCCACTGTGCTATGGAAAGATGCCCGGGGTGGCGCTGTTACGGATACGCTCGGCCGGTTTTGGCTCCCCCGCCAGGAAAAAGAAGCCACGCTGATCGTACGATATATTGGTTACACCCCGGCTGAAATCCAGGTGCTCCCCAATGAAGACAGCCTTTGGGTCGAAATTAGCGGCATAACGCAACTTCAGGAGGTCACGATCACCGAGTCAGATTTTGGTTCCAGAGTTTCCACTCTTGACTCCAGAAACATAGAAAGTATCCGGCGCAATGAATTTCGAAAGGCGCCCTGTTGCAATCTCTCGGAAAGTTTTCAAACCAATGGAGCCGGAGATGTGGTCTATTCCAATGCACTGACCGGGGTGAAAGAAATCCAGATGTTGGGATTGCGCGGTATTTACAGTCAGTTTTTAGTGGAAAACCGGCCAACCATGGGTGGCATAGCCACACCTTTTGCGCTAGAATACGTCCCCGGTACCTGGCTTGACGGCATTCAACTGGCCAAGGGCGCCAGTACCGTCAAAAACGGCTATACCGGCATTAGCGGCCAAATCAATATTGACCTGATCAAACCGCTCTTGGAAAAACCCGTTTTTGTCAACGCCTTTACCTCAATGGAAGGTCGCGGCGAACTGAATGTTCATCTGAATAAAAAAGGTAAGGGAAACTTCGCCCACGGCCTGCTTACGCACGCCAGCATCGTGCGCAATAACCTCGACCGCAACAACGACAATTTCTACGACTCTCCGAACCGCCGGCAATTGAATGGCCTGTACCGGGCTTTTTATCAAACGCCCACTATGATCGCCCAATTTAATGTTCAGGGGCTGACAGACCGACGGGAAAGCGGACAGATCAGTCCGGTCATCGGTGTACCGGGATTTTTTGGGATTCATCAGAATAACGACCGGATAGAGATCTGGGGGAAATTGGGGCTGAACAGTTTGTTTGGTAAACCCTATATGAGTTTGGGCAATATTGTTTCCGCGTCCCGGCACCATACGGAATCCGTATTCGGGCATAATAGCTATCGCGCCAAACAACAATCGTTTTACTGGCAAACACTCTATGAAACGATCCTTCATACGACTGACCACAAGATCGTATTTGCCCCCTCGCTTCAATACGACAATATTGATGAACACGTAAATGAAGGCAACCTCAGCAGAATAGAAACAGTCCCCGGCGCAATGCTGGAATATACCTACAGTCGCCCAAATCTGGATATGGAGATTCCGGATATTGTAGTAGTGTTGGGTGGCCGGGTTGACTGGAACAGCCGTTTCGGCTGGTTTGTTACGCCTCGGATGAGCGCTAAATATAACTTCTCCACCGAAAGCGTCATCCGGGTTTCAGCAGGCCGAGGATACCGGTCTCCCAATCTTATTGCGGAAAATATCAGCCTGCTGGCCAGCAACCGGGAACTTCGCTTTTCAAGCGGGCTGAGTTATGAAGACGCATGGAACTACGGCATTAATTATACCCAGAATTTCAAGATCGCCCATAAGAAAAGTAGCCTCTCGCTTGATTTTTATCGCACAAACTTTCAGCGGCAAATACTGATCGACGTGGACCAATCGCCCACTGAAATCTTTTTTTATAATGTACAAGGGCGATCCTTTTCCAACAGTTTTCTGGCCACCTTCCAATATTCCATCATCAAAGGTCTGGATATAAAACTTGTTTACAAATACAACGACGTGCAAGCTACCTATGCTGATGGGCAATTAAGGCCTATTCCACTCGTCGCCAAACACCGTGGCTTGGTCACTGCTGATTATACTACTCCAAACAAAAAGTGGATGATCAATACGAATATCCAGATCGTAGGCCCGCAGCGCCTGCCCGACAATTCAAAACTTCCCTTCGACTACGGCGAAGCATTTCCAGCAAACAGCCCGTTATATGCCCTGCGAAATGCCCAGATTACCCGAAGCTGGAAAAAAATCGAACTGTATCTTGGTTGTGAAAACATCAGTGGTTTCCGGCAGGAACAAGCGATTATTGCTGCCAGCGATCCAAACAGCCCCTATTTTAACGGCTCGCAGATATGGGGTCCCATTATGGGAACCATGCCATATTTAGGTCTCCGGTACGCTCCAACCGGGCTCTGATACCCTGACACATCATCTGGCGGATTTGCGTAGAAATAATGCTGGCGTTATCTTTGTACGGCGTTTATCGCACAAAATCAAACCGGCATTGCATTCGCGTCTGAAAATATCAATCCTCTGGCTTTGGATGTTTGCGCTGCTGAGCGCCACAATAGGCATCAGCGTAGAGCAGATCTATTGCTATTGTGTTGGTAAAACAACCTTTGCGCTGTTCAACGAGGCCGTAGATGCCTGTGCACTCGAAACCGGAGCAGGCAATCCGGATACCTGTTGCAAGGAGGATCCACCCGCCTGTTGTGCGGCGGAAGAGCTGCAGGCCAGCGACGACCACGGCTGTACCAAAAAATCGGTGAAGGTTTTCCAGCTGAAAACCGAGTTTCTGATCGGGCACCCGCTGGACAAAACTTTCGACTGCCCGGTTTGGGCGGGTGAACTTCCCGAATATTTCCGCCTGCTGCGTCCGGTTCTGTGCGAAATTGCTCCGGATAACAAGGCGCCCCCCGCTCCCCCACCCCCGCTCCCCGGCCGCACCATTTGCCTGCGGCATGAGGTTTTTCGTTGTTAGACCGTTGATTTTCACCATGTTCTTTGATTCAGGGAAGCTTCCCTGGACAAATTATCTTATCTGAAAATCAAACCATAAGACTTGTGGCTGTGCACTCCCGCACTCCTGCAAGCATGTAAACAATGAAATACGTTATTCCATTCCTCGTATATCTCTGCCCCGTTTTACTCACAGCCCAGCAAGCGCCCCAACTACTCTACGGCATCGTAACCAACGAAAAAGAGGAACTCCTCATCGGCGCCACCGTACAATGGAGGGGCACCCAAACCGGTACGATCACCGACACCCTCGGCCGGTTTTGGCTTCCCCGGCAGGAGCGCGAAGCAACGCTGCTCGTTAAATATGTCGGCCATGACCCTGGTGAAGTTCAGGTGCTCCCCGGCGAAGACAGCCTTTGGGTCGAAGTGAGCGGCATCACCACCCTGCAAGAGGTGACCATCACCGAAGAGGGGTTCGATACGCGGATATCGACCCTTGAAACCCGCAATGTCGAAAGCATCCACCGCAATGAACTCCGCAAGGCGCCCTGCTGCAACCTCTCGGAAAGTTTTGAAACCAACGGCGCCGCCGACGTCACGTATGCCAATGCCCTCACAGGGGTCAAGGAAATCCAGATGCTGGGCCTGCGCGGCATCTACAGTCAGTTTATGGTCGAAAACCGGCCCGCACTCGGCGGAATTGCCACACCTTTCGCCTTCGAATACATCCCCGGCACCTGGCTCGACGGTATCCAGCTGGCCAAGGGCGCCAGCACCGTGAAAAACGGCTACACGGGCATTTCCGGTCAAATCAACGCGGATATTGTAAAACCGCACCTGGACCGCCCCGTGTTCGTCAATGGATTTACCTCGACGGAAGGCCGCGGCGAACTGAACCTTCACCTCAACAAAAAAGGGAAAGGCCGTGTTTCCCATGGCCTGCTTACCCACGCCAGCCTGGTGGAAAACAAGTGGGACATGAACAACGATAATTTCTACGACGCGCCCAACCGCCACCAGATTAACGGCCTGTACCGGATGTTTTATGAAAGCCCCGGGGTATGCGGTCAGTTCAATGTGCAGGCATTGAGCGACCGGCGACAGGGCGGCCAGATCAACCCCATCCCCGGCATACCCGGTCTGTTCGGCATCGATCAGAAAAACGATCGCGTGGAAGTCTGGGGAAAACTGGGCCGTGAAGGGCTGCTCGACAAGCCTTATATGGAACTCGGAAACATACTCTCCGCCTCCTGGCACCGCACGCAATCCGTTTTTGGCGCCAACATCTACCAGGCGGAACAACGCTCGGTATATTGGCAATCGCTCTTCCAGACCATCATTGGAACAACTGACCATAAGATCCTGCTGGCCCCCTCGGTGCAGTACGACGATATCGATGAAAAGGTCAATGAAGGCGACCTGAGCCGCACGGAAACCGTACCCGGCGCGATGTTTGAATACACCTACAGCCGCCCCAATCTGGATATGGAAATCCCCGACATCGTGGTGGTGCTGGGCGGCCGGGTTGACTGGAACAGCCGCTTCGGCTGGTTCGTCACCCCCCGGCTGAGCGCCAAATACAATTTCAGCACGGAAACGGTGGTCCGGATCTCTGCAGGCCGCGGCTACCGCTCGCCCAACCTGATCGCCGAAAACATCAGCGTGCTCGCCAGCAACCGGCCCCTGCACTTCGCCGGCGACCTGAGCTATGAAGAAGCCTGGAACTACGGGATCAACTTCACCCGCAACTTCAAGGTTGCCCGCCGCAACGGCAGCTTCAGCCTGGACCTCTACCGCACCGACTTCGCCCGGCAGATCCTGGTGGATGTGGACCAGTCGCCCACCGACGTGTTTTTCTACAATGTCGATGGAAAATCCTTTTCCAACAGCCTGCTGGCCAGCCTGCAATACACCCCCATTCCCGGCTTCGACGTAAAACTGGCGTACAAATGGAACGACGTGCAGGCCACCTTCTCCGACGGCCGGCTGAAAAGGCTGCCTTTGGTGGCTACCCACCGCGGACTGGTTACGCTGGACTACACCACGCCCAACAAAAAATGGATGTTCAACAGCAATATTCAGATTGTGGGTCCGCAGCGGCTGCCGGACAATTCCCTGATCCCGCACGATTATGTGCACGATTTTCCGGAAACCAGTCCGACTTATGCCTTGTGGAGCGCCCAGATCACCCGCTCCTGGAATAAGATCGAGTTTTACCTCGGCGGTGAAAACCTCACCGGCTACCAGCAGCACCAGGCCATCATCGCCGTAAACGAACCCAACAGCCCGTATTTCAACGGTTCGCAACTCTGGGCGCCGGTAATGGGTACGGTGGCGTACCTGGGGGTCCGGTTTGCGCCGTCGGGACTGTAACCTGTCAGGTCGAAAAATAAAATCCCCGCCGGGCTGCGCACAGCGCAAGGCCCGGCGGGGATTTTATTTTTCGACCTGACAGGTTTATGTATTGCAAACTCAGAATACAGATTTAACTTGTCCGAACCTCCCGTTCATCCAAACACCCGGTTTCTAATGAAAAAAACCTACCCCTTGTTATTGCTCTTGTGGTTCAGTATCTACCATCTTGGCGCCCAGTGCAACACGGACACCACAGCGCCTACGATGACTTTGCTGGAGGAACTATGCGCCAGTCCGGTCCCGGCCTTTAACCCACCTTCTGTCCCCATTTATGCCACCGATCTGATCCTTTCCGTGCAGGATGATTGTTCCGGACCTGCTGAGATACAACTTGGCATACGAAGATTAGGAACAGGCGCCGGGTTTCCAACCGATACAGCGGGCATTCCAATCAGCAATTTGATTTTTACCTGCGGTGACGCAATGCAAATATGGTTGGTTGAAGTGTGGGCCAGGGATGCCGCCGGTAACAGTAGTTGGGACACTTGCCGCTTGATAATTTCTGATAAAATCTATGTATGCAATTTCGAATACATCCAAGGCGACGGCTGCGCTATAACGGAAAATGGGGAATACCTCCATAATATCACCTGGAATTTTGACCTGGACCCTCCGGTAAATTTTCATCCTTGTTTACCTCATCCACCCTATACCAGCCCCTGTCTGGCAGACATCTATCTGGGCAAAAATTCCACATTTATCCGGCCCACACTGGACAGCAATCACCTGAACGGCGTTTCTACCTTCGACCTCACCCTGATCAATAAACATATCCTGGGTATCGAACCGCTGAACTCCCCCTACAAGATCCTGGCCGCCGATGCGAATAATTCCAAGTCCGTGACCATGTTCGACATCGTGGAGTTGCGCAAACTTATTCTGGGCATATATCCGAGAATCCCGTACCGGGATTCCTGGGGCTTCGTGCCGACAGACTTTGTTTTCCCGGATCCTGCCAATCCCTTTGCAACAGCGGTCCCCGCTTCATCCGAGTATGACTCTGATAAAACGCTTGACTTTATCGGGTATAAAATCGGCGATACCAACGGCAATGCAGCGACGCACATCCTGCCTGCCACCGAAGAGCGTTCCCTGCGCAGCCTTATTCTACCGGATGCCCTGCTGCAACCTGGCGAAACAGCCCGGATACCGGTCCGGCTGGCGGGATTGCAGACTTTGGAAGGCATGCAATTGGCGCTTGAATTTGATCCCGCCTTCCTCCAACTGGAAGGTTTGGAGCCCGGCCGGATACTGACTGGCGAGGCCCCCGAAATCTATTACGCCATGCCGGAACCCGGTTTGCTCACCCTGAGTTGGAATCAATTCCCGGCTGTGGAATTACAGGACGAAGAGGTGCTCTTTTCCCTGAACATAACCGCCTTGCAACCATTTTCCCTTGCGCAGGCATTCCGCTTGCGCCCCAACCGTTTGCAAGCGGAATGCTACTCCGGCAAGAGCGAACGATACCGCCTGAAACTGTTTTTCAGCAGTGGCACCACCCTCCATAAGACACAAATCTTTCCGGCTTCACCCAATCCTTCATCGAAATCCGTGCATATTCCAGTCCTGCTAGAAAAAAACAGCCTGATTCTGGTGGAATGTTTCACCCCAACCGGCCTGACTGTTTTCCGGCAAGAATTTACCTTGCCGCTCGGCTTACACCACCTGGAACTCCCCGAATC
>CAYVDV010000194.1:7059-9463 GCA_964450465.1 uncultured Saprospiraceae bacterium | reverse complement strand
CCTAATGACCTCCCTAATGACCCTAATGACCTCCCTAATGACCCTAATGACCTCCCTAATGACCCTAATGACCTCCTTAATGACCCTAATGACCCCCCAACTGACATTTCAACCAATCCTGTCCACTATACTAACACACAAACCGTATGAAAAAAGCGCTACTTCTGCTCTTTGTTTTCGCGACCCTGACCACTACCCTTTCCCTGGCACAAACCTGCATGCGGGATTCCAGCATTCTCACGGCGGACTCTTTCCAGCTGCTGTCGCCGGCGCCGTATTCCCCCGATTCTCCGTATTACAACCTGGCTCTTGCCTGTATTGACGAGAACTACAACCAGTCGGTGACGGTAAACGTCCCCCCCACCTTCAGCTACGCAGGCTTTTCTGTTCCGATCACCAATGTGAGCATACCGACCACAAACGGCATCGGTAATTACCCGGCCGGCATGCAGTACACCTGCGATCCGCCGAACTGTGTGTTCAACGCCAACACCCTGGGCTGCATCCTGCTGCACGGCAAACCCGCAATAGGTAATACCGCACCGGACACCCTGGATCTCATGCTAACGGCTACTGTCCTGACAGCCATCGGCGCCGTACCCATCACCTTCCCGGGCGACCCGTCTGCACCGGACGATCACTACTATCTGATCCTGAACCCGAACGGCCAATGCCTCTCGGGTGCCGCCGAACCGGGTAGCCCTTTCCGTGCCGTTCGCGCCATGCCCAACCCGGTCAGCGGGCAAACCACCATCGAGGTGCAGTCCACCGAAACCGGCGCCTTCCAGTTTGAGGTGTTCAATATGGTGGGCAAACGCATACATTCCGAAACAATCCAGCTGTTCGAAGGCGTCAACCACTTTAGCTACGACGCCAGCCAGCTGCCCAAAGGCGCTTATCTCTACAGCGTCGGCACGCCGGGCCACCAATCGCTGCGGCGGCTTATTAAAGTTTAAAGCGTTTTGCATTTCGGGTTGGTTCACCTTTGGGAGAATGGGAGCATTCCGGCTTTTATGTCCAGGGCTTTGAACCCAATTTGCCTTCCCCGGGAAGGTGAACCAACCCAAAACGCAAAACTTCCGACACCGGTCTCTGAAAAGTACTTGCCGCCTTTGGCCCTTATAATCCAAATCCGTTTTTATCCTGCCGCGCAACGTATTTTTTTCACGCTTAAAACCGGTTGTTATGCGACAACTTCTCCTCTCTTTCTGCTTCATACTAGCTGCTTTGACGGTTTTACCGGCCCAAAGTGGTTGCCCAGGCTGCCTGCTTAATCTGCCTGCCGGCCTGCCCGACGACACCCTGTACCTGCCACCGCTCCCGGATGGGGTTAAAGGCACACCCTACAACCAGGATATCTCCTTCCGGGTGCCTAAAACCACCACGCCGGTGCACGCCGTGGACACCACTACCCCACCCGGCCTGCCCATCTCGAAGATCGAGATCGTCGGCATCGAAGACATGCCCCCCGGCCTGTTCTGGGAGGCCAGCCAACTGGTATTTGAAACGGCCACGCAAACCGACGGCTGCATCAAGATTTGCGGAACACCGAGCAAGTCCGACTCCTTTGTTATGACAGTCAAACTAAAGGCGACCGTCTTTATATTCAGTCAGGAGTCATCCTTCCAGATCCGCCTATATGTGGCGCCCAAAACCAGCAGTACCGACGGTTTTGCCATGAGCAACATCACCGGTTGCGGCAGCACGACGGTCACTTTTACCAATAACATCCCGTCCGGCGGCAACACTGGCTTTACCTATGAATGGGACCTGGGCGACGGCACCACGTTCACCGGCGAAAACCCGCCCCCGCACACCTATACCAAGGCGGGTAAATACGAAGTAAAATACCGCGCCGTGATCGACACGGTTGGTTACCGGCTCGCGAGCGCAACGGTTTTGAGCGTCGGATGCTCCGACCTGTTCAGCAGCGGACCCGATCTTTTCCTGCTGGTAAAAGGCCCGACGGGCGATCAACTATTTTATTCGACACCGGAAATCACAAACGCCACCCTCCCGCACACCTGGCCAATCGGGCTTAAACTGGACCCGCAGAGCAACTACAACCTGGAGGTATGGGATGAAGACTCGGGCCTGGAAGGCTCCGATGACGCCTGCGGCGCCGTACCGTTCAATATCCTGAGCGGCGACACCCTGACGTCCGGGGCGTTCAAGGTCGTGTTGAACCTCGAACATCCGATCGATACCGTGTTTTCCACCGATACGGTATTCGTTTACCCACAGCCGATGACCCCGTCTATTAATGCCAATACACTCAGCGCCTGTGCAGGCTCCGATACGATCGTACTGGAATCCTCCTTCGGCGGCGGCAACCAATGGTGGGTCAATGGGGAGCCGATCGCCGGCGCCACCGATTTCCTGTATATGCCCGACAGCAGCGGCT
>CAYVDV010000194.1:0-6959 GCA_964450465.1 uncultured Saprospiraceae bacterium | reverse complement strand
GGGGAGCCGATCGCCGGCGCCACCGATTTCCTGTATATGCCCGACAGCAGCGGCTATTATCAGGTAGAGGTCCATAATACCTACGGCTGCTCGGCCATATCCGACAGTGCCTATGTGAAATTCCACCCCTTACCGGCCGAGCCGGTGTATGTGAATGACCGGAATAACCTGGAACTGCAGGATACGACGAACCTGCCGGCCAACTACGCCCTGCAGTGGTTCCTTTTTGCAGGACCTATTGCCGGCGCTACCGGCTTCGAATACTGCGCCCAGAAGAACGGAACCTACACCCTGCAGGTAACCGACCTGGCTACCGGCTGTACGGCCAGTTATGCCACCACCGTCGCAATTGACCCCAACTACGATTGCACGGTAGGTACCGGCGACATCGCGACCGGGCAACTGAAGATCTTCCCCAACCCGGCCTCCGACCGGATCACCCTGCAACTGGCCGAGCCGCTGGCGGAAAACGGCGTTCTGCGCGTGTGGGATGTTGCCGGCAGGCTGGTCGATCAACGGCAACTTACTTCGGGGAATACCCAGATCGATCTCGATGGAAGTTCCTGGCAACAGGGCATGTACTTTCTGGAATTGAGTGCCGGCACTTGGCGCTACATAGGGCGGCTGGTCATGAACCGCTAGGATTTTGCCATAAAATGCAAGAGGCCGTCTCATCGCGATAAGACGGCCTCTTCTGTTTTGTATTGCACAAAAAGCGAATCAATTAATTCCCTCCGGCAAATACAATTTTGCGTTTCACAAAGCCCTGATCGAAGCGGATCTCTGCAAAATACAGACCATCCCGCAGGGCGTGCCGCGGCATGGTGAAGTTTTCGGCATCGATAGCCGTGTGGGCTTTTACCAGACGGCCACCCAAGTCATACACATAAACCGAGCGGATCGGCTCGTTAGCGGAGAAGCGCATCTCGCTGACCGCCGGCACCGGAGAGATCTGCAAGCCTACGGAGAACGGATCGAGTTCCTTGGCTTTGACAAAATTACAGCCCAGGTTCAGCGCAACGCAGGCGCGCGGAGCATAGTACCCGATGATGGTATCGATGTATGGCAAGGTAATGGCCTTGTTGTCGTTACAAGGACCGCTTGACGTTACCGGAGGCGGGGTAGCTGTCCATTCCCAGGGGGCAGAATCATCGCCAGGCGTATTCAGCAAGGGATAGAAACCGCTCAAACCACCGTTAAAGGTTTTGGCGATATCGCCGTAGGGGTCAAAGCCCGCCGGAATGGTCTTGAAGATGTCGTTCAGGCCGTATTGCTCGGCATACTTCTGCATATCGCAGGAACCGGATACTTCCAGCACCGGCTGCGGCCCCGTAGCGGTAGGAACCAGAAGGATATCAGTACCACAGGGCGCCAATGGGTCTGTAGCCGTGTGGAAGGAGATCAGCGGCTTTTCACCCGGGTCCATCCAGGTGCTGTCGCCCAGGGCGCCGCCCATGTTTACTGCCAATCTAAAGTCGGAAGAATAGCCCACGTTATTGGGGATACAAAGCGTATCGCCAATGGGGAACGCCCCTCCACTGATGGCATTATAGGTCGCATCGACAATTGTCGGCCCGGTAGTGGCGTATAGGTCGCCGTTATATGCCTCGATGACCATAGGGATCGGGTTACCGGGATCCAAAGGATTAGGCAGTTTGAATTTATTCGGATCGGAGGTCTGATAGATATCGGCAAAATTGTTGAGGTAGCCGGCGGCAAGGGAAAGGTATCCGCCAGTACCCTGGCCCCAAACGACGATCTTGTCGGGGTCAATTCCAAAGGTGTTGCCACTTTCCGCCACATTCTTGCGGAAATAGCGGATGCAGGTGCTGATATCCTGCACGCCGCGGTAGGCAGCGTTGATCAGGGTAAAGCGACGCACTAATTCCTGATCAGAAAACGGATTCCACCCCAGACGGTAGTCCGCTACTGCCACCACATAACCCATCTTGGCCAGGCGGGTAGCAAATTCCACATTGGAGGAATCAAACAATGTGCCCCCGCAGGAACCATTCAGCGGGAACGGGAAAAAACTGCCCGTATGCAGGTAAATGATCAGCGGACGATCGGTTTCCGTGTCACCAACGGGGCTGTACACCTGCATGACCAGCGGTTGTTTTTGCGTATGGGCACCAGGAGTGATCAGCGGCAATGCGGTATAGTTAAAACCGAAAGGAATCAACGGGCTGACCGACACCTGGTCAAAAACCGGCGCCAGATAACGCTGCGCCGATACGGAACCGGCCACTGTCAGGGCAACAAGAAGAATAAAGAGTTTCAGAAAGCGCATAAGAAATGTTCATTTAGCAGGTTAACGATGAATTACTTTTTTCGAAAATCATAGACAATAGAGGCATAAGCCATCCGGCCGATCCGAGGGCCACCATAAGTTTGAAACTGCTTGTTGTTCAGGATATTGGCGGCGCCAATTTTGAACGTTGTATTCCACCGGTACACATTGAGATTGATCTGCGCATCCAGCAAATCATAGGTAGGTATGAAACCGGTGAATTGCGGGGAGCCTTCAAAGGTAAAGCCCTGTATCCATTTGTAGTTAATATTAAAGCCCCAGTTATTTTTTCCATGTCCGAGCGGAATCTCCCGGGCAGAAAGCCCGATATTATATTTGTGCTCGGGGGTATTGAAAGCCGGCACGATCGGGTCTGTATCTTTGGTATTGAGCTTGTTCCAGCTGTAGTTGCCCTGCAGCATGAAATAATCGCGAAAGTAATAATTCAACCCGATAGCAACCCCTTGGGTGGTCACCGTCTGCGATGCATTGGAGGCTATGCGATAAACCTGAAGCTGATCAAAATCTGGGAAATAGGTATATGTACCCGGAAACACCTCAATGCGGGTAAAGGGCAGGGTCAGACCGATGTTGTAACCAATAAAGTCGTTGTAGATGTTGTAGTAGTACCCGGCATCAACATACAATTTTTTGAACAGGGTCGTACGGTAACCAAACTCAAATGTCTTGACTTTTTCCGGCTGAATCGGATCGATATTCCGGTATTCCAGTGGCGACTGGTTGTTGTTGCGGTAGGTGCTGAACGATTCCAGGGTGATCAGGCTGTCGAACCCGTTCAGGTTTCCGATCAGCGTTGCGGGACCTACCGTAAGGTTCAGGTACTGGTCGGTAAGTGTGGGGTTGCGGATAGCAGAAGAAAAGGACAACCGGAGGTAATTGTTCTC
This sequence comes from uncultured Saprospiraceae bacterium, assembly GCA_964450465.1. Classification (GTDB taxonomy): domain Bacteria; phylum Bacteroidota; class Bacteroidia; order Chitinophagales; family Saprospiraceae; genus M3007. Next base: position 3,764 of record CAYVDV010000194.1, on the reverse strand, counting down.
TGCAGGATTCCACACGACCGAGGCCGCAGGTGTGGACAACAAATCGAAGTTCTGATTTTTATCGACCCGAACGGGACCGGTTAGTTTAAATTTACCCAGTTGCTTTTCCACGCCCAGATAGGCGCCCCATTCTGAATTGCTGATCGATGAAATGGAATCGACAAAGATCGTTCCGTCCGAATTGGGGCGATACAGGCGTGCATTGGCGCCGATCACGATCTCGTTTACGAAAGAAGGATGAAAACGATATTCGCCGTGGGCATGATACAGGGCAGACTTGTCGTAAAACAGCGTCCCCCCTTCCGTGGCATTATTCTTTCTGGAAACAATGCTGTTAAAAACCGAATCGAATCGGGCAGTACCCGGCTGGAAAAAATCAACTGTACCGTTCACGGCGGAGCCGAGATTGGCATAAGCTTCTGCTTCGGTATGCCACTGCGTCATTTGTTCGATATGGTCGCGCTGCCATTGGATCAGTGCAGCCGTATTGTCCGCCGGGCCATAGCCCATGGCCTTCATTTTGTTGAACACACCGCCCAATTGGTTTTGAACCCACCATTTGGAGTAGTCCTGGCTCCATTTTTCGTTCGTTTTGGCCGCTTCCTGCAGTTTAAGTGCGGTAAAATAGGGATCATAGGACTTGCCGGCATCTTCGTTCGTAGCATACAGGCGGATAAAAAACTTGTCGCGCTGCCGGAGCTCGATCCGGTTCTGGAAAAAATGGATCCCGCGCAGGCTGAAACGATTGTCACCCTGATATACCGTGGTGCCTGCGCCGTAGTTTGCGGCAATGATTAGTTCCGGAGACTCAAATTCTTTTGCCGGGTTGGTCCGAAAGTGGAGGGCTGCACCGAGCTTGACATTTTTCGTATCGTAATCCACCAGGTCCACCTCCTTGTAACCGGTCCGGTAAAAGGAATTCAGACCTGCCCGTGCCTCATACAGTGCAACAAAATTATTAGACGGATATGGTTCATCGCCATAAATATTCACGGCATTCCAGCGCCCGGGGTTTTCGCCTGCAGCAAAAACCTGATTGCCCTCCGATTCGGTCACGGGGTCGTAGTTATCGGCTTCCCAATCGTGAGCCTGCAGGCCGAAGAAGTTCAGCTTAAACGCCATCCAGTCGTGGCCGGCTTTGTTCTTAAAGGCATCGGCATAGCGGATGGCTCCCTCCAGCAGGCTGCGCTCACCGGTTTTGAGGGATACCGCCAGGCCTTTGTTGTAAAATGGGTTCTTGGTCTCCATGGAGATCACCCCGTTGAAGGCATTGGGGCCGTAAAAGGCCGAACTGGCGCCCACCACGAGGTCCACCTTTTGTACATCCAGGTCACTGGACCCCAGGAAGTTACCCAGGGAAAAATTCAGCCCCGGCGCCTGGTTGTCCACCCCGTCGATGATCTGCAGCGAACGCACCGGACTGGTGGAATTGAAGCCCCGGGTATTAATGATTGTGAAACCCAGGGAGGCCGTGGTCAAATCCACCCCTTTAAGATTGCCGAGGCCATTGTAAAAACTTATGGCCGGGGTTTCCTTGATGGCAATGGCATCGAGGTTTTCCACCGTCAGCGGCGCAGCTTTTTGCTTGTCATCGATACGCTGTCCGCGGATGACTGTTTCTTCGATCAGTATGGCATTGGGTTGCAAACGAATACTGAGCCGTTCATCGGCATTGTTTACCTGAACCTCCTGGGTGGAGTATCCGGTGTAGGCAAAACGGAGCGTCACCGGAAAGGCCGGAACCTGCACCACAAACTCGCCTTCATAATTCGTAATGGCGCCGCCTTCTCCGCCAACCAGCGAAACGGCCGCTCCGATCAGTTCTTCGCCGGTATCGGCGTCCTGGACCTTGCCGCGCACGGCAGTTTGGGCATGGACAAAAGCACTGCCAAACAACAGGCACAAGAAACTGACTATCAAAATTTTGTCGAATTGCTTCATACGCATCTCAATTGAAATATTCAGATAAAACTACTTAAAACGGCAAGTTTTTTAAAACCCTGTTTGCCTTGCAAAAAAAGAAAGAAAATTTGATTCCAACCGAAAAAACAATGCACTTGGCTATATGCAGCCTGTTCATATACCCATGAAGTTGTCAGTTAAGTTTTCTTTATCGCGGCTCCTTTAGTTCGCTCAGGCGATCCCGATGCCTCCACCCAGTTCCCCCAGCGGATGATCGTGGATTACATCCGGGTTTTCCAATAAAACCTGGCCTATCCTTTTTTCAGCGCCAACAGGCTGTCGTCGGCCTCCAGCATATCCAGGTAAAACTGTTTGAATGCCTGGAACCGGGTATGTGAAATAAAGCGTTGTGTAAGGGTCACCTCCCGATGTATGCGCAGACCTCCGGGTACCCTTTCGAATGTAAGCACATAGCGTCCGAACTCCGTCCGGATCGTCCGCGACCCGGGCATTTCCGCCAGCTCGTAACCGTCCGGAAATTTCAGATCAATGGTTTCCCGCACCGGGGCGATTTCCAGCAACGCATCCAGGTCAAGGTCATTGTAGCGTTTGGTGGCAAACAATATCTTGTGCGTTGGCGTGCTCAGCGGCAAAGGCAGGGGCAAAATACGCAGCCCTGCAACCTGGTCCATCTGGTGAAAAGCCGTCAGACGGGTTTGGGAATACAAGGGCGCGTTAATGCTGTCCAGGTTTTGGAATCCTGTTGAATCGACACTTAGATGAGTCAGCACACCACCGCCGTAATATTCGGTGAGTCGTTGGGTGCGCTCCGCCTCAGTGGCGCGCAACAATACTTCGCGCCACTGACCCGCCGCAGTCCCATAGCGCGTGACGCGGGCGTTCAATTGCAAATTGCCTAAAGTATCGATAGTCGCCTCAGCCTGGATCTCTACCCTGGTGAGCGCCGGATCCAGTACGTGATTCGGCAGGTGGCGCAATTCGGTTTCACCTTCGCGTATCACCAGTCCCCAGGCATCCGAATCACTTTCCGGCAGAATACCCGTCGGGAAATAATCGGTGGTCAGATCGGCAAAGTGCAACTGGCCGTCCCGGGATTGGTAGGCGACAATGGCGTGGTTAAACACAAACGGGGTGGGGCGCGGTTCGATCGTACTGAAGGTATGGGTGCTCACCAGCGTGTACCAGGCGGGAATGCCCTGCTGCCGGAGCATTGCGATCATCAGGGTAGCCACGTCCTTGCAATCACCGACCTTGGCCGACAAGGTAGCGCCCGGCTTTTTCGGGATATAATTACTGTTCAAAAACGGCACATACGAATAATTGATGTCCCGGGTAATAAAGGTATGCAGCGCCTCCACAATTGCGTCTTCCGACATACCCGGCCGTATCAAGGTACCTGCGAGGGCTTCCACTTCGTAATTTGGTTCGGTACGGAGATAGGTTTTGCGCAGATACCACTGCACCACCCGGCTCCAGTCGGGTGCGTCGCCATACATCATCCAGGCGCTCATGTCAATATTATCGGGCATGGCTTCTTCCTCCTCCTGTTTAGGGATCTGCTCCCATTCCCAGCGGCGCAAGGTAAAATCGCCGGTGTCCCGCACCGTACACGCATCCGTGAGCCGGTTACAGGCATAATATACCGCTTGGTCTTTAGGCAACAACAATTCATAGGTTGCGCGCAGCACCGGCGCCTGCCAGGAGACAAAGGCCAGGTCGAGCATTTCATGGGAAAATTCATCGGGCAAACCGCGGTCGCTCGCGCCCTCCAGCAGGATCGCGTCTCCCGGCTGCAGGGTTTTAAAATCAGCCACACCGCCCCAGCCAAGATCCGGCGGAGT
>CAYVDV010000193.1:0-9484 GCA_964450465.1 uncultured Saprospiraceae bacterium | reverse complement strand
GATACCACCTCATAGCCTTCTTTCCGGAGATTATATTGCAGAAACTCCAGAATATCCGGCTCGTCATCCACGATCAGAATTTTTTTGGCCGGCTGGTTCTCCTTCATGACATTCAATTTCAAACAAAGGTAGAAATCGTTGGGTGAGGTATTCAGTGGGAAAGGAATTAAGTTAGTGTTAAGTTTAATGAACCAACCTTTTCCATATATCGCCGTATTGCCGAAAAAGTAAACCGAAAAGGAATTAATGTTCGGTTGCGCTACTCGAATATTTTTTGCCGTGTCCGAAAGATGCGCAAATTAAAATAGGATTTTTGAGCTAATCGAAAGATATATATCATGAGTACGGCTGACGGGCATCACCTTTTGATACGTTTAAAATTACAAGATTTGGGCTGTGATAAGCCACCAAACCCACGAGGCTCTGAAAAGCGAAAGTGTACGGGTTTAAGTCTCTGTTAGGGAGGCTTGGGCTTTTTTTTAAGCCCGGCATTTGAAAGTACAACAGGTGGCATGGGGAAAATCAGATTAGAAAATGATCATCCTATGCATATTAATGAAAACCAGTCCACCGCAACTGAAGGGTTCCCAGCCCCGCCAGTCCTGGAAAAACCTGCCTGCAGGAAGCCCGCCGTTAAGCACTTCACCATACACAAGGAACGCCCCTTCCTGGAATCCGAACGCGAAACCACCACTGTCCTGACAGGGGGGCTTTCGCCGGCACACGATCATCTTTTTGAGGCGACGCTCAACATGCTGGGGGTACGTTGTAAAGTATTGCCCACTCCAGACCTGGATGCTTTTCACACCGGCAGGGAATTCGGGAACAACGGTTTTTGCAATCCGGCCTACTTCATGGCCGGCAACCTGATCAATTACCTGAAGGAATTGGAGCGCTCCGGGTTGAGCAAGGCGGAGATTATCGAGCACTATGTCTATTTCACGGCGGGTTGCAACGCGCCCTGCCGGTTTGGCCTGCTCGAAACGGAATACCGGATGGCCCTGGAGGAGTGCGGCTTTGAAGGGTTCCGGGTGCTCGTTTTCCAAAACGAAGGCGGTTTAAAACAGGTTTCCCAAAGCAATGCGCTGGAGATCAATCCGGAGTTCTTTTTGTCGGTAGTCAACGCGATAAACATGGCGGACGTGCTGAACGGGCTCGTCTATGCTACCCGGCCGTACGAGGTGGTCAAAGGGCAAACTGACGAAGTGATGCAAAAGGCGAGAGACTTTCTCTATCAAAAGATAATAAACAAAAAAAAGGTCCGGCTATCCGGAAAATGGATGGCCTTTTTTAAGACCCTCCGTTTGGATGGCCCCGCCACTTTTCTTTTGCAGTTTTGGGATCAACTGACCAGTACCTACTATACCGATGCGCTCCGGCAGGTCCGCGAAATGTTTGAAGCCATTGAGGTTGATCGCTTCCGGTCCAAAACAATTGTCAAGATCACTGGCGAGTTCTGGGCGATCACGACGGTAGGAGCGGGGAATTTCCACATGTTCCGTTATCTGGAGCGCGAGGGCGCCGTTTTGTTTATCGAGCCGGTGGGTACGCTTATCCAGTTTTTGTTCAGCAAGGCAACCCGCAAGCATGTTATTCGCCGGGAGATCCAGCTGAAGGATGGCGTGAAACACTGGTGGGAGCTGAAAAAACGGATCGGCAACTTCTGGAAATACCAGAAAAAACGGACCATCCTGCGCTGGGGAATTGGCCTGTACCGCAGAGAATATGCCCGCCTGCTACATGCCTTGGGAGGGGATAGCCACATGCTGATCAAGCAAACGGTTCTGCAAGAGGTGGCCAGCCCGTTCATGAATATTAACCTGGAATCCGGGGAAGGCTACATGGAGGTAGCCAAGAATATCTATTACCACGAGCACAACCTGAGCCACATGGTGATGAGCATTAAACCCTTTGGTTGCATGCCGAGCACGCAGTCGGACGGTATTCAGGTGGCAGTAGTGGAAAAGTACAAGAACATGATCTTCCTGCCCCTGGAAACGGCGGCTGAAGGCGAAACGAATGCCCAGAGCCGGGTGCTTATGGCTCTGAGCGATGCCCATGCCAAAGCGAAGAAGGAACTGACCGACGCCCGGAAAAGCGTTACTGCGAGTATGGAGGACATGAAATCGTATGTCGATAGCCATCCACAATTGAAAAGCCCATTCTATATCGTTCCGCGCCGGAAAGGCGTGGTAAGCGGAGCCGCCAACTTCCTGTACCACGTCGATGAGTTGATCCGGAAGGAACGCAAATCCTGATGTTCACCCTTTAAAGTAAATCCATTATGAACAGGAAATTATACATAGGTATGGATGTGGGTTCCACTACCGTCAAGGCTGTAGTGCTGGATGGGGAAACCCAAAAAATTATATGGCAGGATTACCGGCGGCATGAAACCCGGCAACCGGAGGAAGTGCTGGCTTTCCTGAAGCGCATCGAATCGGAATTTTCGAATACGCCGGCCGATGCCATGCGCCTGTTTATGACCGGCAGCGGCGCCATGAGCATCTACGACCTGATCGGCGCGAAATTCGTTCAGGAAGTGACGGCCGTCTGCATGGCAGCCGAAAAACTGTATCCCAACGTGGGCTCTATCATCGATTTGGGCGGACAGGATTCCAAGATCATCGTGTTCAAGGAAAATCCGGAAACGGGCAAAAAGCACAAGATCCCCAGCATGAACGACAAATGCGCGGGGGGAACGGGCGCGGTCATTGACAAAATAAACAGCAAACTGGGGCTCTCGCCGGAAGAACTCGGCAAACAACAGTACGACGGCGTCAAATTGCACCATGTTGCCGGGAAATGCGGCGTCTTTGCCGAAACCGATATCAACAGTCTGCAAAAACAGGGGATCCAGACCTCCGAGATCATGGCCAGCCTGTTTGAAGCCATTATTTTGCAAAACCTTACGGTCCTGACCCGCGGCCATACCCTGCCGCCGGTTGTGCTGTTGCTTGGCGGCCCAAACAACTATATCGACGGGATCCAGCAAGCCTGGAAACACCATATTTCCCAGATATGGAAAGACCGGAATTACCCCCTGCCGGACAACTGTGATCCCAAAGACCTCATTTTTCCGCCGGACAATGCGTTGTATTTCGCCGCGATCGGCGCGATCGCGTACGGCCTGGAAAATGAAGAGGATGAAGGCCGGTACCTGGGCTGGAAAAACCTGGATTATTATATCAATGAAGGGCGCTTGCACGCAAAGGCAGGCGCTGAGCCCGGACTGGTCAACAGCGAGGAGGAACTTATCGCCTTCCGTAAAAAGTACACGCCCAAACCCTTCGTGCCCGCTACCTTTCAGCCGGGCCAGCTGGTGCGCGGCTTCATCGGCCTGGATGCGGGTTCAACTTCCACAAAAGCAGTGCTCCTGAGCCCCGAAAAAGAAGTGTTGGTGAAGGCATACCAGCTTTCCAATGGAAACCCCATTGAAGATGCCAAACAGGTATTGCAGAAAATACACGAGCAGGTACGCGCATCCTCGGCCCGGCTTTATGTGCAGGGACTGGTTACGACCGGATACGCGAAAGATGTGCTGAAGGATGTTTTATGCGCCGATGGCGCAATTGTGGAGACCGTAGCGCACACCAACTCCGCCCTGCATTTCTATAAAAACGTCGATGTCATCTGCGATATCGGTGGCCAGGACATCAAGATCATGATGTTGAAAAACGGGCAAGTCAAAAACTTTGAACTGAATACGCAGTGCTCCGCCGGCAACGGGTATTTCCTGCAGGGCACGGCAGAGAGCTTCGGAATCCCTGTGGAGAAGTATGCCGACGTCGCATTTTCCGCCACGGTCAGACCCACCTTTACCTACGGATGCGCCGTCTTCCTGCAGTCGGATATTGTAAACTTCCAGCGGCTGGGATGGAAACCGGAAGAGATCCTGGCCGGGCTGGCATCGGTACTGCCGAAAAATGTCTGGTTGTATGTGGCGCAAATACCCAATTTCGCGAAAATGGGCACCCGTTTTATCCTTCAGGGCGGCACGCAAAAAAATCTGGCCGCCGTGAAGGCCCAGGTAGATTTCATCGAGTCCAGATATGTCGGCAAACCGGAAAAACCGGTGATTACGGTGCATGAACACTGCGGGGAAAGCGGCGCCATAGGTGCCGGCCTGGAGGCGATAAGGCTTTGGGAAAACGGTCATAACGTCACCCGGTTCATCGGCCTGGAGGCCACCTCCAAAATTCGATACACCCTGCTCTCCAATGAAAGTACGCGCTGCAATTTTTGCAAAAACAAATGCCTGCGCACCTACATCGATATCCTGGATCCGGAGGAAAAACAAGACCCCGGGATGCAATACTACCGGAACAACCCCGCGTTCCGGCATTGGGCCGGCGTCGGAAAAGCAGGCTCCGCCCGCCGCATCATTGTCGGCAATTTTTGTGAAAAAGGCGCGGTGGAAGACGTCAAGGACATGCGCTGGATCAAGGCCGGGATCGAAAAGACCCTGAAAAACACGCCAAATCTGGTCGATGTCAGCCTCGATGAACTCTTTCGGAGTTATGCCCCGGAAAAGATCTTCGACCCGGTCCGCAAAAAGGATACGGAAGCGCGGAAGAGTGCCTTTGCCCGGCGCTCGAAACTGCAGATAGGCATACCCAGGGTGCTGTTGATGTATTCCTATGCACCGCTTTTCACGGCGTATTTCGAGAGCCTGGGCATCCCGGCCAACCATATTACGTTTTCCAGCTTCACCAGTGAAACCCTGTACAAGGAAGGCGGGAAAAGGGGAACCATAGACCCCTGTTTCCCCAGCAAGGTGACCGTCGCTCACGTACACGACTTGTTGTACGATAAGCACCGGAAAAAGCCCCTGGACATCCTGTTTTTTCCCATGGTCGGCAATATTGACGTCGGGTTGAAAAACACGATCGGGGCCTGGGTGTGCCCCTCCATTTCACCAACGGCGGAATCGGTAAAAGCCTGCTTTACCAAGGAAGGCGATACGTTCTCGACAATGGGCGTTTCCTATATCTACCCTTACGTAAACCTGGCCGAACCGGAATTATTGGAGATTCAGCTATTTGATACCTTCCGGTCCCTGCTGGGCCTGACCCGGGAGGAAAACAAAAGGGCCATACAGGCTGGATTCAAGGCCCTGTCGCAGTACAAAACCGCCATGGAACAACGGTCCAGGGCCGTGTTGGACGATCTGGAAAAAAATAACAAGATCGGCATCGTGCTGCTCGGGCGGCCTTACCATAAAGACCCGGGCATCAATCACGAAATATTCACGGAATTCCAGAAACTGGGCTATCCCATTCTGGCGCAGGATATCCTCCCCACCGATCCGGCAACCCTGGAGCAGGTGTTCGGCGATGACCTGCGCGCCGGCCGGATCAACCATCCCCTGGAGATCTCGGATGTCTGGAAACGTTCCATGAGCCCCAATGCCAATATTAAACTGTGGGCTGCAAAGTTTGTGGCCCGGCACCCGAATCTCGTGGCGCTGGAACTTTCCAACTTCAAATGCGGGCACGACGCACCCTTATACAACATCATTGAGGCAATTATTGAAGGTTCCGGGACGCCGTTCTTTACGTTCCGCGATATTGATGAAAACAAGCCCAAGGGTTCCATCAAACTCCGGATTGAAACTATCGACTATTTCCTGAAACAGTATTGCAGGGTCCTTTTTGGGGCCAGCCACACGAACGGCGTACTAATCGACGGGTCGTTTGATTTTCAGTTTTACCACACGGACCATGTATTCGCCAACCTCAAATCAGGCCGGCAATTTTCGATCGAACGCCCGGAAAAGCAAATGCCGGGTACTATTCTTCAATAACCAATATCGCTATTATGAAAAAGATCGTTCAACCGGGATACAGGGCAAATGCCCTGTTCGGATGTGTGTTTTTGTTCCTGCTTTTTGCAGGACATCGCCCTGCAGAGCCGAACTGGAAACTCCGGGTCGAAAAAAGCGGGATTAAAGTCTATACGCGGGCACAGGCGGATTCTGATTTTGACGCCCTCCGGACAACCTTCGAGGCGGAGGCAACCCTGGATCAATACACTGCGGTCGTGCTGGATATTGACGCGTATAAATATTGGAACTCTGCAGCCACCAACGCGTATGTGCTGAAAAAGATCAGCGATTCGGAGCAGATTTACTACACCGAAGCAAAAGCCCCCTGGCCGGTGGCCGACCGGTATCTGGTGCTTCACATGAAAGTGACCCGGGATGAAGCGTCGAAAGTCATGAAAATAGCCCTGGACAACGTTCCGGACCAGATTCCGCAAAAGGACGGGTTTGTCCGGGTAAAAAAGTACCGGGTTACGGCAACGATCACTGCCGTTTCCGATACCAGGGTAAAGGCGGATTATTATTACGATATCGACCCCGGCGGCAGTGTCCCCGCCTGGGCCATAAATCTGGTCAGCTCAAAAATGCCGGTAGAGGCTTTTACCAACCTGAAGGACCGGATAAAAGCGCTGAGCGAGCAAAAAACATTGACATCCTTTCATTACAGCAAATGACCAAATGACATGGTTTACATCGCCAGGTTTATCCATCGGATATGGGATGTCGTGCTGTTTTACAGACGCAACGGGCATTACCATTTTTTCAGGAACAATATGCTCCGGATAGGGTTTTTCTATTCCCTGATCATCATTGCGGCTATTTTGGCCGGGAGTTATCTGATTGACCTGAAACAACTGTTTCGCGACGCTTTCGCTTCGTTTTCCGAGGCACAGGTCGTCATTACGTTTTTTATCTCCGAATCCATACTTGGATGGATCCCAATTGATCTGTTTATGATATGGACGAAAAAATATGAGGATCCCCTCGCTATACTCACCTTGTTGGGAACGCTGTCTTACCTGGGGGGACTGGTTTCCTATAAGATCGGGAGCTGGATCGGAAAACGGGAACGGGCAAAGCGGTTTATTGAACGCCGCCTGAAAAAATACATAGCCCTGACCGAAAAGTGGGGGAGTACCTTTATCGTCGTTTCCGCACTTTTCCCCTTCTCACCGTTTGCCACGGTTATACTGGGGGTCAGTATCCTGAAATATCCCTTTGCGCGGCTCGCGCTTTGGGGTCTGGTACGAATCCCCAAGTTCGTACTCCACGGGTTGATGCTGTGCGAGCTGCTGGATTTTCGCATTGGGTGAAAAGCCTGCTGTGCCAACATGTTCGGCAGTCAAAACAAAATGCGATTTGCTCGAGCATCTGCGACGCGATACGGCGTGTCGAAAGCCCTCGCCCGCCTCTATCCCCCTTCAGGAATCCCGGTTTGCGCTGCGTACCTTTGCGGGTGCTGGTCTGTAGGCCCGCGCCGCAAATATGGATATTTCCACCCGGCATAAATTGCTCCTCGATGATATTGCACGCGGACATGAACCTGCGCTGGCGGAATTGTATGCCGAATTTAAAAGCAGGGTGTTCAATACTGTTTTGGGTTACCTGCAAGATCTTGCCGAGGCGGAGGAGGTGACGCAGGATGTTTTTGTCAAAATTTACCAATCCGCCGCCCGCTTTGAAGGCAAGTCCTCGGTGGGGACCTGGATTTACCGCATTGCAGTGAACCAGTCGCTCGACCGCCTGCGCCACCGGAATCGCCGGAAACGCTTCGGGCGTTTGGTTAGCCTGTTTCGGGATGAGGGCCCCGCCCCCGCGATCGATCTGCCGCATTTCGACCATCCCGGCGTGGCGCTGGAGCAAAAAGAAAATGCCCGCATCCTGTTTCAGGCTATCGAATCGCTGCCGGAACAGCAAAAAACAGCCTTTATCCTCAGTTTTCTCGAAGATCTGCCGCGGCAGGAGGTGGCCGATGTCATGCAACTGTCGCGCAAGGCCGTCGAGTCGCTGCTGCAACGCGCCAAAGCCAATTTGCGGCAGCGACTTGACGATTTTTACCCGGACCGAAGGATTTAAAATCAAACAGCGTCAAAAGCATAATCAGTTCAACGAATATGGAAAAAGAACGATGGAAGGAGGAAGTCCTGCGCAGTCTGGAAGGGGCAAAGCGGGCAGAGCCGGCGCCCGGGCTGTACGCCGGGATCCGGTCGCGCCTGGCGCCGATGCAGGTGGTGCGCCGTCCCTATGTGGCATTGGCCGCGGCCTGTTTGGCCGTACTGATCACTGCCAATGTGTGGGCCCTGCGCCAGCGGCAGGTGGAAACGCCGGCGTCTTCCGTTTCCGTTTATCAGGTGGACAATGCGCGTTTTGATTTATATTAAATCTGATTATGAAAAAAGAAACCTTGCTTACCACAGCCGTGATCGCACTGCTTCTGCTGAATTTCGGCACCCTGGGCTTTTTGTTCTTCCGCAAGCCGCCCCCTCCGCCGGGAATGGGGCCGGAGCGCCTGGAACGGCATATCGCCGAAACGCTGCAACTCGATGCCGGACAAAAACAGGCGTTCGAGCAACTCAAATCGGCACATCACGAGCAAATGCTGGCCAGCGACCGGGCCTATCGCAATGCCCTGGAGAATTATTTTGACCTGTTGAAAAACGATACGGTAGATACGGCCCAACGCGACTCGCTGCAGGCCGTCTTGTCCCAAATACAACAGGACCGGCTGCACGTCACATTTCAGCATTTTGCAGACCTCAAAGCGCTCTGCTCGCCGGAACAACAACAGCATTTCAAAACCTTGCTGCCGGATTTACTGCAAGTGATCCTGCCCCAAAATGCGCATCGGGCGCGACCCAAACGCTGATGCAATTCCGGACAACGCTGTGGGCCGTTCTTTTGACCGGCATGGCGCTGCTGGCGGGTTGCAGGCTTGTACCGGCGCCCGCTAAGGGCTACGGGACGCTGCGCATTACCATCGCGCCGCAATTTGCGGGGCAGCCGCTGGTATTGGCCGACCGGCTGTACGGCACTCCGGCTGGAGACAGCCTCTATGTGGACCTGCTCCGGTTCTATCTGACAGCGCTGCAGCTGGAAGGGGAGGGATCGGATTACCGGGAGCAAGACAGCTATCACCTGGTGGATGCGGAAGACAGCAGCTCGCAAACGATCGTTTTACAACATGTTCCGGCCGGCCGGTACGCGACCTTGCGCTTTACAGTCGGCACCGACAGCCTGACCAATGTGTCGGGCGCCATGGGCGGCGACCTGGATCCTACGCGCGGGATGTACTGGGCCTGGAATACGGGTTATATCAATGTCAAACTGGAAGGCCGGAGCAATGCCTGCCCGACGCTGCACCATGCTTTTGAATTTCACATCGGCGGGTATATGCCGCCGAACCAGACCGCCCGGCGCCTGGTATTGCCCCTGAACAAGCTCGCGATAAGGGAAAACAAGACCACTTCTATCCGGGTTATTGCCGATCTGGCGCAGTTTTTCGGTCCGGTTCAACTGGCTACGACCAATCAGGTCATGATCCCTTCCCGGATTGCTGCCCAGCTGGCGGATTATTTTCAACGCGTTTTTACGGTAGAATAGATGGCTTTTTCCAAAATCCGGATTGTACTTGCCTGTACCGGGCTGTTTTTCGTCCTGCTT
>CAYVDV010000192.1:5785-9492 GCA_964450465.1 uncultured Saprospiraceae bacterium | reverse complement strand
CCGAACAACGACGGCAACCCGGATGATCCGACGGTGACGCCGCTGCCGGCCAGCCCCTCGATGTCGGTAATCAAAACCGATGCGCTGGATCTGGGTCCGGACAACAAACTAAATGCCGGCGATGTAATCAACTATACGATCACGGTAACCAACACGGGTAACGTGACGCTGAGCAATGTGTCGGTGAGCGACCCTGGCACAATGGGCCTGGCCTGTATTCCGGCGGCTCCTTTTACCCTTGCACCTGGTCAGAGTGTAAGCTGCACGGCTTCGCATGTGCTGACACAGGCGGATATTAACGCCGGTTCGTACAGCAATTCGGCTACAGCCAACGCCACTACGCCGAATAACACCACTGTTACGGACGCCTCCGATGATCCGGACGACCAGACTAATGTCGATCCGAATAACGACGGCAACCCGGACGATCCGACGGTGACACCGCTGCCAGCGGCTCCTTCGATGTCGGTGACCAAGGTGGATGTCCTGGACCTGGGCCCGGACAATAAATTGAATGCCGGGGACAAGATCCATTACACGATCACGGTTACAAACACCGGAAATGTCACACTCAATGGGGTCTATGTGGATGATCCGGACCTGATTGTACTGATCTGTACCCCTGGTGCGTTTATTAACCTCGCTCCCGGCGAGAGCATGGTTTGCACCGGCGACTACATGGTAACGCAGGCCGATATCGATGCCGGCTTCCACAGCAACTCGGCTGCGGGGGATGGCGTGACACCGGGCGGCAGTTCCGTCCGGGATGATTCCGATGACCCGGATAACTCGACAAATATCGACCCGAATAATGACGGCAACCCGGACGACCCGACCGTGACGCCACTGTCGCAGGACCCCGCTATGTCGGTGACCAAAACCGACGTGCTGAACCTGGGGCCGGACAATAAACTGAACGCCGGCGACCAGATCACCTACACGATCACCGTAACCAATACCGGCAACGTGACGCTGAGTAATATCTCGGTAAGCGATCCGGGTACGACCGGCCTGGCTTGCATTCCGGCTGCTCCGTTCAGCCTGGCGCCTGGCCAAAGCGTAACCTGCACGGCCACGCATACGCTGACACAAGCGGAGATCGACGCCGGTTCGTACAGCAACGTCGCTACCGCGACGGGTACAAGTCCAAACAACACACCGGTAACAGATGCTTCCGACGATCCGGACAATCAGACCAATATCGACCCGAACAACGACGGCAACCCCGACGACCCGACGGTGACGCCACTGCCGGCCAGCCCCGGTATATCGGTGATCAAAACCGACGCGCTGGATCTGGGTCAGGACAACAAACTGAACGCCGGCGACGTGATCAACTACACGATCACCGTGACCAACACGGGCAACGTGACGCTGAGCAATGTATCAGTGAGCGACCCGGGCACATCTGGCCTGGCCTGCATCCCGGTTGCTCCGTTCAGCCTGGCGCCCGGCCAAAGCGTAACCTGCACGGCTGCGCACGTGCTGACGCAGGCGGAAATTGACGCCGGCTCTTACAGCAACGTCGCTACCGCTACCGGTACGCCGCCAACAGGTCCTGCTGTTACCGACGCCTCCGACGATCCGGATAATCAGACCAATGTCGACCCGAACAACGATGGCAACCCGGATGATCCGACGGTGACGCCGCTGCCGGCCAGCCCCTCGCTTTCCGTACTCAAAACAGGCGTGCTTGATCTCGGTCCGAACGGCGTTCCGGACATCGGCGACGTGATCAACTACACGATCACCGTGACCAATACCGGCAACGTAACGATCAGCAACATCCTGCTTTCCGACCCGAATGCCGATCCGGGTAGCATCAGCTGTAATACTGCGTTTACCCTTGCGCCGGGACAAAACATGGTTTGCACCGCAACCCATACGCTGAACGCGACGGACCTGCAAACACGGATTGTGATCAACCTGGCCACGGCTACGGGCCAAACCCCGAACAACGACCCGGTGTCGGACGATTCGGATGACCCGAACGACCCGACCAATGTGGACCCGAACAACGATGGCAACCCGGATGACCCGACGGTAATTACGTTGCCCTGTATCACAATCGAAGCCTGGGTATATCTGGAAGGCGCCGTTATTTTCCCGGACGGTACGCAAAACTATGCCGTTCCGATGCGCACAGACCTGAACAATCTGCGCCTCCTGCCTGGTCAGACCTATAACGACTTCTTCCTCGGAACGCAGTACACACCTCCGGGCCAACCGTACAACAGTGTTCCCTGGAACTACGCCGGAAATGAAGGCGACAACTATGACTCGATGGGCGACCTCAATTTTGCCGCAGCCAACTATCCGCCGACTGTGGTTGACTGGGTATTGGTATCCCTGCGCAATAATCCGAATGGCACCGGCGGCCCCATCTGCCAGGCAGCGGCCCTGTTGCACAAAGACGGTACTATTGAATTCATTGACGATTTCGCTTGCTGTGATGTAGATCTGAACGCGTCGTACTATGTGGTGATCGAACACCGCAACCACCTCATCGTCATGTCGGACCAGCCCGTAGCCATCGTCAACGGCAAAATTTCGTATGACTTCCGGACCAAGCAGAGTTATATCGACGATCCGTTTATGTTTGGCGTATTTGTAGGACAGAAGCAGTTCCAGCCGGGCAAATTCTGCATGTATGGCGGGAACGGCAACCAAACGCAAACCAATACCGCCGATACGGATATCAACTTTGACGACCGCACCTACTGGGAAGGCGAAAACGGCGACATCGCCAAGTATCGCAACGGCGATTACAACCTGAACGGCGATACCAACTTCAACGACCGCCGGGTTTGGGAGATCAACAACGGACGCTTTACGAGTGTGCCGAGAAACTGATCAGACCGGCTTATTTAGTAAACATCTTTCTCAGCCGCCGCACCGGGATCATCCGGTGCGGCGGCTTTTTTATGCTCTCCGCTGTTCTTAGCCCCCTTTCAAGCGCGTTCTTCCAGGCATTTCGAGCTCCGGCGCACGCCTGCTCAATGGATCGAATTCAGGCTGTTGCAGGTAACATCTTCGAAAAAAGATAAGGCCTGTAACTGATTGATATATAGATTTTTATTTAAAAAACGCTCTGCTTGTCCGGGCTGCTTCCGGGTAACGAATCCCTGTTTTCTGTTTGTGACGCCCCGGTGGAGTAGGGGGACATTTGGTTGCAAAATAAATACGATCAACTCTTTTTAATAATCATCCATGCCGGTCTACTCATGAAAAGTTAGGTGGAGCAGGTCAATTTGATCTGTATTCCATGCTGTCTCAACCACTGGGAAGGTATGCTTTCGTATATCATTTCGGTGGTTTCCGGCATCCGAAGCTTTTCATGTGTTTTTGCTGGCTGATGTTGGAAAGGAGCGGTCTTTCCGCCGGGGTCCTTCCGCCTGTTTGCACGGGTTGATGTGCCCCGGGTGGGCAATAGTATTAATACATCAAATACAACTGCGATAGATTTTATCTCCTAAATCAGCAATCATGAATTTTTTTACTCCCGTTCTCATGAAAGATGTTCGCCAAACAGGTCTGACATTGAAATCTGTTTTGCCTATCCTGTTTTTCACCGTATTCTCCGGGCTGCAGCTTGCCGGGCAAAATCCGCAGGTTTCGGTTCGCTTTGCCAACCCGCAATACAACTGTTCTACCGGTGAATATTGCCTGGATGTTGAATTCCAGTCCAATACAGCCGGACAGGAGAT
>CAYVDV010000192.1:0-5685 GCA_964450465.1 uncultured Saprospiraceae bacterium | reverse complement strand
CTGGAGAGTTTTTGCCCCAGCGTGGTTTGGGATCTCGAAGCCAATCCCGCCAACGGCGGTTTCCTTGCCGGCGACGACGGCGTGGTGATCACCCTGGTAAACCCGAGTCCCACAGAAGATTCCTCCCCGGCTGATGAACAGGTGGTGCAGTACAACTGGGCCTATTCCGGTCCGGGTACGCCGCCATACGGGACGCCCAATTCCACCAGTTGTATTTCAATTCGCTGTATAGATCTGTCGCTCGATATTGCCGTAAACAATCCCACCCCCGCTGCCGGCGGCACGGTGGTCTTTACTATAACAGTAAACAACGCCGGCTCCAACCCGGCCAACAATGTTGCCGTGACCAGCTTGCTGCCTGCAGGCTTTTCGTATTTAAGCGACAACGGTGCGGGCGCCTACAACAGCGGTTCCGGCCTCTGGACGATCGGGACGCTCAACAACGGCGCCACAACCACCCTGCAGATTACTGCTACGGTCAATGCAGTCGGCGATCATACTGTGCTCGCCGAGGTTACCGCAGCAACTGGACAGGATGCAGACTCCACCCCGAACAACGGCGTGGATACCAACAACAACACCCTGGTGGAAGACGACCCCGGTGATGAAGACGACGGCGACGGCGTGAGCGTGACGCTGCAGGCCGGCACACCGCAACTGCAGGTAACCAAAACGGACATCATCGATTTAGGCCCCGATAATACACTTAATGCCGGGGACGTCATCAATTACACGATCACAGTAACCAATACCGGCAATGTGACGGTCAGCAACATCACCATGACTGACCCGTTCACGGGCGGCATGACCTGCATGCCAGCGGCGCCATTTACCCTGTCGCCCGGCGCCAGCGCAAGCTGTACAACCAGCCACGCTATCACACAGTCCGACATCAACGCCGGCTCTGTGTCCAATAGCGCATTCGCTTCCGGTTTGGACCCCAGTAATAATCCGGTGGAAGACGCTTCGGATGATCCGGACGACCCGACAAACGCGGATCCGAACAACGACGGCAACCCGGATGATCCGACCGTCACCCCGTTGCCGCAGTATCTCGATCTGCAGGTCCTGAAAACGGATGTGCTGGACCTGGGTGTTGATAATGTCCTTACCCCCGGCGACCTGATTACCTACACGATCACGGTGACCAATACGGGGAATGTACCGGTTTCCGGGATCAGCATCAGCGACCCCAATGCCGATCCCGGTTCGGTAAGCTGTCCGGCAACCTCCCTGAACCCCGGACAGAATATGATCTGCTCGGCGGTGCATACGGTCACCATGACGGATATCGACGCCGGAGCAGTCATCAATACCGCTACGGCCAGCGGCCAGGGGCCCAATAATGCCCCGGTTAGCGACAACAGCGACGATCCGGACAACTCCCTCAATGTGGACCCGGATAACGATGGCGAACCGGACGACCCAACGGCCACGATCTTCCTGCAGGCGACGCCAACGGTGGCAGTGCGTTTTTCCAATCCGCATTTCGACTGTGCCAACGGAGGGGTGTATTGCCTGGATGTCGAGTTCAAATCGGATATCCCCAATCAGGAGATCTTCGGCGTCAACGTCCGGTTCTTCTACGATGACAATGTGCTGGAGTTCCTCAACTTCAGCGACTTCCAGGGCGGATACGGGCCGGTGGCGCCCAACCCGCCGGCCGTGACAACCGGCGCTGCCGGTACCGGCGCAACCCTGTTCACTTTCGGCGGACCGGCCGAATTTGTGAACGGGGCTGTTCAATTAGTAAACACAAATGCTGCGCCGATCATTCTCTCCACCTCCAGCTGGACCAAATTGTTCCAGATCTGTTTTGCAGTGGATGACCCGAACGCCGTGCTCAATAACTTCTGCCCGAGTGTGGTTTGGGATCTGCAGGAAAACCCCGTTAACGGCGGTTTCATTACCGGTGACGACGGCGTGGTGATCACGGTAGTTAACCCTGATCCCAATGAAGATTCCTCTCCCACCTTGGAAAGCGTTCTCCATCACAATTGGACCTACGACGGCGTTCCCGGTCTGCCGCACGGTTTCCCGACCCAGGATGTGTGTATCGATATCCGTTGCATCGACTTGTCGCTGGAAAAATCTGTGTCGCTGACCCAACAGGTGATCGGCGGTCCCGTGGTCTTTACGATCACGGTGAACAATGCCGGCCCGGACCCTGCCACAAACGTGGTAGTGGCTGATCTGCTGCCGAATGGTTTTACATACAGTAACGACGACGGCAGCGGTACCTATGACAATGGTACCGGTTTGTGGACGATTGGCACGCTGGCGGCGAACGGCAGCGTTACGCTCCATATAACGGCCACCGTGAATGCCGGCGGCAACCATGTGAATCTTGCAGAAGTGGTGCAAGCCGACGGGCAGGATCCCGACTCCTCCCCGGGTAATGGCGTGGATACCAACAACAATACCCTCGTGGAAGATGACCCGGGCGATGAAGACGACGGCGATGCGGCATCGGTGACGCCGCTGACGGCAAGCCTGAGTGTCCTGAAGGTAGATGCCCTCGATCTGGGCCCGAACAATACGCTCGAAGCCGGCGATGCGATCAACTATACGATCACCGTGACCAATACCGGTACGGCAACCATTACTGGCATCACTCTGAGCGATGCCAACGCCACCGGACTGAGCTGCACACCGGCTACGCCGTTCACACTGGCACCCGGCGCCAGCGTAAGCTGCACGGCCGTGCACACGATCACCCAGGCCGATATCTTTGCCGGCATGGTGAGCAATTCGGCCACAGCAACGGGCTTTGATCCCGCCAATAACCCGGTCAGCGATATTTCCGACGACCCGGGCGATCCGACCAATGTGGATACGGAGGGCGACGGCGAGCCGGATGATCCGACGGTTACGCTGGTTACCCCCTTCCCCGAGTTGCAGGTCAGCAAGATCGACGCCCTGGATGCCGGCGTCGATGGAATCCTGAACCCGGGCGATGTGATCAACTATACGATTATTGTTAATAATACCGGCAATGTACCGGTGACGAATATTCTGCTGACTGACCCGAATGCCGATCCCGGCTCGATCAGCTGTCCGGCGACCAGCCTGGCGCCCGGCCAGAGCATGAGTTGCTCGGCCCTGCATACCCTTACTCCGGCCGATCTGAACGCCGGTACAGTGGTGAATACCGCCACGGCAACGGGCGAAGCACCCAACGGCGATCCGGTGAGCGATCCCAGTGATGACCCGGACGATCCCACGGATAACGATCCGGATAACGACGGCGAACCCGACGACCCCACAGTGACTTCCCTGGCGCAACCACCCATAGTAACCGTCCGCCTGACAAACCCGCACTGGGATTGCGCCAATGGCGGCGTATACTGCCTGGACGTCGAGTTTAAATCCGACGTGCCAGACCAGGAGATCTTCGGGGTCAATGTACGCTTCTATTACGACGATAACGTGCTGGAATTCCTGAATTTCAGCGACTTCCAGGGTGGGTACGGCCCCGTGGCGCCCAACCCGCCGGCTAAGATGACCGGTGCGCCGGCAACCGGCCCGGCCTGGTTTACTTTCGGCGGCCCCGCCGAGTTCGTCAACGGCGCCATTCAGCTGCTGAATACCAACGCCACCCCGATCATTCTTTCCACTACTGACTGGACCAAGCTGTTCCAGATCTGTTTTGCCGTGGACGACCCCAATGCCAACGTAACTAACTTCTGCCCCAGCGTGGTCTGGGATCTGGAAGAAAACTACCTGAACGGAGGCTTTATTTCGGGCGACAACGGCGTGGTGATCTCGGTCACCGACCCGGACCCCAATATTGACTCCCAACCCACGATCGAACAAGTACAGCACCATAACTGGACCTACGACTATACCGCCGGCACGCCGTTTGGCTACCCGGTGGAAAACGTTTGTACCGATATTCGCTGTATTGATGTCTCGCTGGAAAAATCAGTGGACGAACAATCGCCCGTCGTAGGTTACCCGGTCGTGTTTACCCTGTTGGTACACAACGACGGCCCGGACGATGCCTACGATGTGGAAGTGACCGACCTCCTGCCCAGCGGTTTCACCTATCTCAGCGACAATGGCGGCGGCGCTTACGACGACATGACCGGCTTGTGGACGATTGGTACCCTGGCGTCCGGCGCTTCAGTCAGCCTTCAGATCACGGCTACGGTCAATGCCAGTGGCGACTATGTCAACCTGGCCGAAGTTTCCAACGCCAGCGGGCAGGATATCGACTCTACGCCCGGAAATGGTGTAGATACCGACAACGACAACAATGTTGATGATGACCCCGATGATGAAGACGACGGCGACGGGCTGACCATTACACCCGTACCGCAAATGCCGGAATTGCAGGTCCTGAAGGTAGATGCGGTGGATGCAGGCCCCAATGGGTTCTTTAATGCCGGCGACCTGATCAATTATACGATCACCGTTACCAATACCGGCAATGTACCGGTTACCAATATCAGCCTGAGCGATCCAAATGCAGATCCGGGCTCGCTGAGTTGCCCGCAAACCGCCCTCAACCCGGGCAGTAGCATGACTTGCTCGGCCGTTCACACAATAACTCAAATAGAATTAGACGATAAACGGGTGATCAATACGGTTATCGCTTCCGGCCAGGATCCGAATGGCGATCCGGTGACGGATGAAAGTGATGATCCGGACGATCCAACGGATGTCGACCATGAAGGCGATAACGAACCGGATGACCCGACGGTGACCTTGCTCGAGCAACCGCCTATAATTACCGTTCGGCTTACCAATCCGCATTGGGAATGCAACAACAACGGCGGTGTTTACTGTCTGGACGCGGAGTTTAAATCCGATGTGCCCAATCAGGAGATCTTCGGTGTCAACGTACGTTTTTTCTATGACGATAATGTACTGGAGTTCCTGAATTTCAGCGACTTCCAGGGTGGGTACGGCCCCGTGGCGCCTAACCCGCCGACCAAAACGACGGGTACACCCGCGGCTGGTCCGGCCTGGTTCACTTTCGGCGGCGCTGCTGAATTTGTAAACGGCGCCGTACAACTGGTCAATACCAACGCCACTCCGATCATTTTGTCCACGACCGACTGGACCAAACTTTTCCAGATATGTTTCGCCGTGGATGATCCCAATGCCAACCTCAATAATTTCTGCCCCAGTGTAGTCTGGGACTTGGAAGAGAATTATCTCAACGGCGGCTTTATCCTCGGCGATAACGGCGTGGTGATCTCGGTCACCGATCCGGATCCCAATATCGATTCCCAACCGGCAATCGAACAGGTGCAACACCACAACTGGACCTACGACTATACCCCGGGTTTCCCCTATGGCTATCCGACGGAGGAATCCTGTATCCTGATCCGTTGTATCGACCTTGCGCTTGAAAAATCCGTGGATAACTACACCCCGCTGGCCGGCCAGCAGGTAGTATTCACCCTGGTGGTAACCAACGATGGCCCGGACGAAGCGCAGGATGTGATCGCTACGGATCAATTACCCAGTGGATTCTCTTATGTGAGCGACAACAGTGGCGGCGCTTACAACCCGGTTACCGGGGAATGGAACATCGGCTCGCTGGCTGCAAACGGTTCCATCTCCATCCAGATCAGTCTGGCTGACGTTGGCATCCTGGGCGCAATTGTCCTGACCATCACTGACACCATCGCCATCATCATCGGTGTCACAAGCATTGCCCTGACCATCCCCATC
>CAYVDV010000191.1:0-9593 GCA_964450465.1 uncultured Saprospiraceae bacterium | reverse complement strand
GTACGCTTGCTCTACATTTCTTGTGGCACTTTCGCCACTCTGGGACTCACGAGCAGATCCGATTTAATTAAAATTCAGAACACCTTGTGCCAGCAGGGTAGTGACACTGTTCAAGGAAAACGCTCAAAAAATTTGTCGCGTTTTCCGATCTTCGTTGCCTGGTCCCGAACGAATTGCTACCCATGCTCCGACTGTTCAAGATAAAGATCCTGCTGCACATCCTGCTCATCGTCCTGCTTTTCGGGAGCGCCGCGTTTGCGTATTACAAATCGGGCAATACCAGCGTGGCCCTAGCTGCGGCTTTGGGCGGCGTGGCCACGGTGATCAGCCTGTTTTACCTGGTCAACAAAACCAATGCGGAGATCGCCGCCTTTTTGCTCAATATCCGGTACGACGATTACACGGCCAGCTATTCTCCCAAAGGTGGGGATTCGTCTTTCTCCAAACTCTACGGGGCGTTTAACGTCATTGCGGACAAGTTCCGCGATATTCGTAAGGAAAAAGAGGCGCAATTCCAGTACCTGCAGGCAATCGTGGAACACGTGGATACCGGATTGGTCTGTTTCGACCAAAGTGGCGGCACCGTGCTGATGAACCGCTCTTTGCAGCGGCTCCTGCACAAATCCTATTTCCCGGACATGGCATCCGTGCGCCGTTTCAGTCCGCCTTTGTTTGAATCCATGGAAACCCTTCAACCGGGTGAACGGCGCCTGGTCCGGGTGGTGGTGAACGACCAGATCCTGCAATTAGCTATCCGGGTAACGATTCTTAAATTGGAGGAGACGGAATACCACCTTTATGCCATTCAAAATATCAGCGCAGAACTGGAGGAACAGGAAGTGCAATCCTGGCAAAAACTTATTCGTACCCTGACCCATGAGATTATGAATTCGGTGACGCCGGTGGCCTCGCTCGCGGCTACCGCCAGCGATATGGTGGGGCGTTTTTCTGCCTTTGATGCCGATTCCGCCGAAGACATCCGTACCGCCGTACGCGCCATCCAGAAGCGCAGTGAAGGCTTGCTGCATTTTACGGAGACCTACCGGCAGCTGACCCGCATACCGCCACCGAAATTCCGGGAAGTGGATCCTGTGGCGCTGCTGGAAGGAGTGCTTATCCTGTTCAAATCGTCGCTGAAGGAAAAGAATGTAGAATTGAAGCGGCAATTTCCGGCTGTTCCCTTGGCGGTTCAGGCAGATCCGGAATTGTTGGAACAGGTCCTTATCAACCTGCTGAAAAATGCGATGGAGGCAGTGGCAACGACCGCCGAACCCAAAATCGGCGTAAGTGTGAGCAAAAACGAAGAGGGCGTCCTGGCAATCCAGATCGCGGACAACGGCCCGGGCATTCCCCTTGCATTGCAGGAACAGATCTTTGTTCCGTTTTTTTCCACCAAAAATGAGGGATCCGGCATCGGGCTGAGTCTTTGTCGCCAGATCGTGCAAATGCACAAGGGCAAACTCTCGGTAGTTTCCGCCGAAGGCGGCGGTGCGGTCTTTACGATCCGCTTGTGAACACGAACTCAGTATCGTTTCACCGACTCGATGATATACAACGGTCTGTTTTTCAACTCGCTGTAGATATTGGACAGGTAAATCGACATGATATAGAGATTCAGGCAGGTGATCGCAAAAAAGACCGAGATCATGACGACCATATAGGCCCAGCCTGAAACGGCTTCGTGGTATTCGCCGAATATATCCACATTCGTGAAGCGCACTTTGACCGCGTTAAAAACAGCGGCGCCGGCAACCAGGCAGGATATGATAAAAATCCACAGCAGCAGGCTGCGCAAAAATGTCGTAAAGGACGTAATGGCAACCAGGGAGGTACGGAATTGCTCCCCAAACGAGGCGCCGGGTTCGGGATACAGGGGTTGTTCCACGTCGATGGAAGTCGTATTGTATCCCACAAGGGCGTAGATGGCTTTGAGGTAGCGGCTGTTTTCCCGCAGGCGAAGCAGTGAGTTCAGCGCCCTCCGGCTGATAATACGCGTGTGGTGTGCCTGCGGATCAATGCGCAGACTGGAGTACCGCCGGAGAATACTGTAAAAGATCCCGTAAAGCAACCGGAACGCCGGTGGAAGCCGGCGTTCCGGTGCGCGGAGATACACGATATCGAATCCGGTCTGGCTTTTTTCCCAGAGTTGTGAAACCAGTGCCGGAGACTGCACAAAATCAAACTCAAAAATAACGGCATAGTCGCCGTTTGCGCGATCCAGGCCGGCCAGCAGGGCATTGTCGCGGTTGACCGGCGTACTGAGATTCAGGAGAAAGACATTTTTGCGCAGGTCCTCCGGCAATGGCATTATCACCTGGTCAATAGCCTGTTGTTCGCAATGGTTATTGACGATTATGAATTCAAAATCGCTGAATTGCCCTTTCAATTCGGCATATAGCCCGCTCAGCCAGGCGCTCAGTTCGCGCACCTGATCCCGGGTTTGAAGTACCCCGATGATGGAAAGAAAGGAGTGCTGCAAGGGTGCTGTTTTTCGATTTACGGTTGTTCTTTTGCCAGGTCGATCATGGCGCTGATCTCTTCTACCAGCGCCTCGCTGCTTCCGCTATATCCGATGCTTTTAAAGCGGATTTTCCCGCTTTTATCCAGCACAAACTTGGTCGGAATCCCGCTTACGCCATAAGAAGTAATTACCTGATCGTCCAGATCGAGCAGTACATTAAAGGTATATCCCTTGCTCTGGATGAAATCGGAGGCGTTTTTGGCCTTGTCTCCGCCGCGCTCCCAGGAGTCGATGAAAACAAAGGCAACATTGGGGTCATCCTTGTAGTTGTTCAGTGCTTGTTGCATACCAGGGAATGAGGCTTTACAGGGGCCGCACCAGGTTGCCCAAAAATCGATGATCACCACTTTGCCTTTCAGGCTTTCCAGGCTCACTTCCTTTCCGTCGAGGTTGGTCAGGCGGAACCCTGCACCGGGCTGATCCATCATTTTGGCCGCAATCTCTTTTTTGCGGTTGGCTTTAGCGATTTTTTCAAGCCCGGCAAGATAGGCTTCCGTACCGGCAGTGGACTTGTCCTCGGAAGCATACAGGCGCTTGAACTGCTCTTTCATGTTTTCTGTAGCCTGCCCGTGGATGATAAAACCTTCCAGGCGATAGCGCAGGTCCGGTGCATTGGTATGTTCCAGATAGTTCGCATACCGTTCGTTCATATCGGATTCCTTGCCTTCCATGATCTCCACGACCTGGGCCTGGTAGCTTGCTGCGCTTTGGGGGTCATTCAGCTTGTCCAGTATAAAGGCATAGGTATCGGCGTATTGCGCAAAAGTCGATTTGCGGCTGCGTTCCCAAGATTTAAAAGCCATATACGATGGCTTGGCCTGTTCGGGCCGGAGCATCTCGCTTTTGGCCCATTCCGTGGCTTCTGCAGCCATCATGCGCGCCTGCTCCAAGTTTTCATTCTCTTCAGCCAGTTGCCAGGCAATGTTGTTGTACAGGCTGGCGCGACTTCTGGCGCTCATTTTTGAAGCGGCCTTTTTCATCACATCCCAGTCCTTCTTTTCAGCCGCTTTGCTGCCCAGCAGGGTATATAATTCACTGAGTTCATCGCTGTCGGCAGACGGGAATGTTTTGCTGTAGTCCTGAATGGCGCTTTCCAGTTTGGCCAGGTCAGATTCGCTGCGCATCTTTTGCCGGCTGATCTGCCGGGCCGAGGTTCCCTGAGGGAATTTTTTCGCAATGTCATCCCGCAGTTTGGTCGCTTTTTCCGGAGCGGAAAGCCGGTCATACAGGCGGGCGATGGCAGATTGGTCATTTTCAGATAGTGAAGCGGAGTTGGATACCTCGTCCAGGACTGCCAGCGCTTCGGCCTTGCCCTCGTCGCCGCGTTTTACGGACATCAAACAGCTGACGAACGAGGTGCAGTATTGCGACCGGAGTTTGGGGGCGGCGGCAAATGCGCGGGTGTACAGATCGTAGGCTACCTGGGCTTTGCGGTTGAGTTCAAGCAAACTGCCCCAGTCCCGGTACAGCAAAGCCTGGGCTGCCAGGCTTTGCGGCATGACTTTGCCGGCAGCGTCGTGCATTTGCACGAAATAGCCCTCGCCCTGGTTGTTATCCCATTGCTCTCCTGCCTGAAAGGCAATTACGGCAACTTTGGCATCCGGGCTTAGGGTGAACTGCCCGCTTATTTTCCCGTTGCCATATTGAAGCATGGATTCGCAGGTGCCCGGTTGGTCGCTCACATATTCCAGTACGGAAACTTCGATGGGCTCCGTTGCGTTTTTCAACGGCCCTTTGGCTATATCGTATTCAAAATGAATGGTTTGTCCGGGTTTGGGTTGTGCAGGGGTCAGACTCAGTTGAGGCGCCTGGGCAAGCATGAGCTGTGCCGCAGCCAAAAAGAACAGGGTGAAAACCAGATTTTTCATAGTCAGGATATTTGAATTTGGACAACGGTAGAACCTCGGCTATTGGCCCCCTAAAATCTCGGGCAAACGATTTTAGCCTTGCGTTCTTCCGGGTGAAAATAGGTTAGTGACAATTCAAATGCGCCGCGCGAGTCATTTGCACGGGTGAGGGAGGAAACGGTGACGTCGTAGCTGAGCCCCAGCATCCAGCGCTCCAGTTCAAGCATGGCGACGAAGGCAATAGCGTCCATCTGCAGCCCTTTGTCGAGCCGGTTGCCGAGCCGGCTCCAGGCGCCAAGCCGGAGAGCGAGCTCATTGCGGTCGTTGTTGGAATACCGGATATTCATGCCAAAGTCCGTTTCAAAGGCGGGCCCTTGCCGCATGACAATGGCCCCGGGCAACAGGCTGAAATTTTCGTTTAGCGGCAATTGGCCGCCCGTATGGGCCGACCAGCGGCTGTACAGTTTTTCGGCGCTGTTGCCGGTCAGGGAAATATCGGGTTGGTTGAGGTGGTGCATGGCGGCGCCGGCGTACCAGAAGCCATCGTTTTTAAATACGACATACCAAAGCAGCCCTGCGTTAAAGTCAGGATAAATGCCGGTATTTTCGTTGGCGTTGGGCTCGCCATTGCCGGCATTGAAATCCGGGATTTCCGAGTTGGGGTCAAACTGCCGGCTGAACCACAGGCGGCTCCAGTCGATGCCGTTTTGCCCGGCCCCCAGCTGGGCGCCGGCACTTAAAAAGTGGTTGGCATGGCGGGGGCCACCGCTGAGTTGTTTCAAAAAAGCAGCGCCCAGTTGTATTTTGTTCTGTACATACTGTGCAGTGCCGGCCTCATCGTGCATCACCCCAAGACCCAGGGCGAAGTAATCCTGCCGGTTTACGCCAAAACGCACATCCGCGGCGGCGGCATAGGTCCGGAACGGTACCGGCGCCAGGAAACTGCTCCACTGATCGCGGTAATTCGCCGTTACACGCCAGCGCCCGTTGAACGCTCCGGTCATGGCTGGATTGAGATTCCACGGCGAAGCGAAATATTGCGAAAAACGCGGATCCTGTCCCCAGGACTTCCAGGGACTGCTACAGCACAGCGTGAGCAGCAGACCAAGGAGTGGCAGGGTATTTCGTTTTATCATATCAAAATTGCGCTGATTTTTGCTCAAAAGTAGGTGATTATCGGATAAGTGTGGTGTTGCCCCGCAATACCTGTTCAAAACCGTCCAAATATTCCACTTCCACATACCATACGTACACCCCTTCCGGACAATCGGCGCCGCGGAACGTACCATTCCAGCCGCGGTCCCCGGTATTTACGGGAAAGTCCAGGTCTTCATAAACCAGTTCGCCCCAGCGGTCATACACCCGGAACAGTTTTACCCGGAGTATCTGCCGGCTTTTTCCATGTACGAGTAACAGGTCGTTGTTCCCGTCGCCGTTCGGGCTGAATCCGCTCGGGACATAAACACCGCGGGGTTTTTCCACTTCTACCCGGACCGTAGCATCGCTCTGGCATCCGTTGGCGTCGGTCACCGTCAAATGATATACATTGCTGTAGGATGGTTTTACCCATACGGAGGAGCACTCCGGCGGGTCATAGCAGTGCAGGCTGTCCGATAAAGCGCTGCTCCACTGGTATTGCACAAGTCCGGAGGCATTGAAAATATCGGCAGTGAGCAAAACGCTGTCCCCCAGGGTGATCGTCAGATCCGGGCCAAGGCTGACTTGCAGGGGAGGCGGTTGCCCAAGGGAAAAGGGTACGGCCGTGATACAGCCGGCGCCATCGCGGACATAGGCCGTATAGTTTCCGGCGCCGAGGCCCAGGAATACGCTTGACCCGCTGTACGTTTGCCCGTCCAGACTAAAACGGTACGGCCCGAAGCTCCCGGTCACGATTAATCGGGCCAGGCCATCACTACTGCCGTTGCAGCCGGGCGTGACCAGTTCCAGCGCAATGCTGGGCGGGTTGGGTTGGCTGAGCAGGGTATTCGCCTCGGCGGTGCAGCCCTTTCGGTCGCTGACGGTAACGGCGTAATCACCAGGGCCCAGGTTTTCGATGCGGTTGTTCGTGGAACCGGTATTCCAGGAATAGGAATACCCCGGGTTGCCGCCCTGGGCAATGACCTGTATCCGGCCATTGCTATCGTTGTTGCACACGAGGGATTGTATGTCCAGTTGAAGGGTCAGCGGTGGCGGCTCCGGTACGGTCGCGGTGGCGCTGCCGGTACATCCCTGGGTGTCCGTCAGTACGACAGTGTAGGTTCCTGCGCTAAGACCGGAGAGGTTCTGGGTGTTCGCGCCGGTATTCCATTGATATTGTGCAATTGGCCGGCTACTTTGGACGCTTGTGATGCGGACCATGCCATCTGCCAATCCGAAACAACTGACGCTGTCGGTTTTCAGTGCCGGAATGATCGGTTGCGGGTCCTGCAGGAAATATTCGAATACGGAAAAGCAGCCGGTGTTGTCTGAAACGGTGATAAAATAGGTTTGGTTGCCTTTCAGGCCGTTGACATAGATGGTGTCTGCCGTGCCCGGGATATTCCAGTGAAAATTGTAATTATTGATGCTTCCGCCGCCACTGCCGCCACTCACCAGATTAACGGCGGCCTGGCCGTCCATGGCGCCACTGCAGGTGGGTTGTACAAACGCGACATTCACCTTAATGCTGTCCCACTCGGAAATAGTTACAGTCTGCGTACCGGTACAGCCTTTGGCATCTGTTGCAGTCACGGTATAGGTTCCGCTGCTGAAGGTCATGGGTGCAGGGCCATTGAGGCCATTGCTCCAGGCGAAGGTATAAGGCGGTCCGTTGCTTCCGAGGGCTGTAGCTGTCGCGGCGCCGTCATCCGTGCCGTAGCAGGCCCAGCGGGTTTGGCTCGTCGAAACCTGCACTGCGGAAAGGGGTTGGGTCACGGTAGCGGACGCGCCGGTAAACGGGCAGCCATAGGCATCGGTGACGGTCAGCCCATACACACCTGCGCTCAGGCCGGTAAGCAGGGCGGTGCTTTGTGGGATGCTCCAGGTGTATTGGTAGGGCGGAACTCCTCCGGAAACCTGTGCCTGGGCTGTGCCATTATTGCCGCCGAAGCATGTCACAGGAGTTGCGCTTATGCTGACGTTAAGCGGCAGCGGCTCGGTTATCGTAGCGGAGGCTGTAGCGCTGCATTGGTTCCCGTCCGTTACCGTGACGGTGTACACCCCCGGGGCGAGGTTCACTGCGGCGGGATTTAACTGCTGGTTGGCATCACTCCAGAGGTAACTGAGGTTGGCGGAACCGCCCTGTACATATACGGTCGCTGTTCCGTTGGCTTCTCCATTGCACCGGACCGGCTTTGTTACCATACTGTCTATCGTCAGCAGGGGGGGGCAGGGCAGTGTATCCGATTTAATGGCAGTACAGGATGCGGCATCGGTAACCGTCACCGTGAAGATACCACAGGACAGGTTTTGGAGGCTATTCCCGGTGGCGCCGGTATTCCATGTATATTGATAGGGAGCCGTACCACCGGAAATGGAGGCAGTGACGCTGCCGTTCTGGTCGCCGGCACATTGGGGGGCTATGGATGCCAGTTGTATGTTGAGCGGAGCAGCTGCCTGTATCGTTGCTGTAGCTGTTTGCGTGCATCCCTTTGCATCGGTGACGGTTGCGATATACATCCCGGGGCATAGATTTGCCGGCATACTGGTGCCTGGCGGTATCGCGGGACTGTTCCATGCAATCTGGTAGGGTGGGGTGCCGCCGGAGGTGTTCAGGGTCATTCTCCCGTTGCAGGCGCCGGCACAACTTTCATTCGTAATACCTGTGATTTGCACCACGAGCGCCGGCGCTGCATTCACTTGTGCGCTTGCAGAAACGGTACATCCCTTTCTATCGGTTATAGTGACGGTATAGGCGCCCGGAGCCAGATTGGAGATAGCCTGGGTTTGTTGCATATTGCTCCAGGAATATGCGTACGGAAGGGAACCGCCGTGGGCCATTACTGCAGCTGATCCGCTGTTTATCCCGACACAGAATACGGGTGCCGTGACAATACTGTCAATGATAATCCGGGTGGGTTGCAGAACCTGAGCCAGGGTTACTGCCTGGCACCCTACTGCATCAGTGATCGTCACGGAGTGAAAGCCCGCCTTCAAGCTGTCGGCCGTTTGTGTCGTATCGCCATTACTCCAAAGGAAAGTATAGGACGGCATTCCACCGCTCACGAACACCGTCGCTGTACCGTCCATGCCGCCGAAGCAATGCACGGAATCCTGCAGGGACGAAAAGTGGAACATTTCCGGTTCGCCAATCGTGCCCTGCGCAATTGCGGTGCACCCCTTGCTGTCGGTTACCGTTACGGCATAACAACCGGCAAATAAATCGATAATTTTGGAGCCGGGCATAACCGGGCCGCCCTGGCAGTTTTTCCAGCTGTAGGTAAAAGGAGGCGTTCCGCCGGATGCTGTGGCCTGTATCGCCCCGCTGTTATCGCCAAAGCATTTGGCGTCCGTGACGGTGATCTGGACTGCAATAGCCGGGGGCTCATTGATGACAAAAGCAACGGTATCCCGGCAGCCGGCAGCATCCTGGGCACTGACCTGATGGGCGCCAGCGCTAAAAAAGTTGTTGAAATTACCGCTCGGAAACGGGGCCGGGTTGCTGTCGGCAAAAAACTGAACGGCTCCCATGGCACCGCTGGCTGTGATGTTGGCAGAGCCGGTGGCTGTGCCCGGGCAGATGGCGGGGCTTAAGGACCCAACGGCAATCGATAGCGTGCAGTTGACATAAGTTTTGTTGGCTGTGATGCTTTCAACCGTGCAGCCCGGGTCGCTACTTACCGCTCGTATTTCAATCACGACAAGATCGCCCGGGTTAAGTCCGGAAACCGTATGTGAAAGCGGGCCGCTGGCTGTCTGCCAGGCGCCTCCGTTAACACTGACTTCAAAACCACTGCTTCCAGGGACCGGGTCCCAGGTCCAGATCATATTGCCGTTGGTCATACTGACTACCTGGACATTGGTTGGGGCGGGAACGACGCAAGCCGTGGAACAGGAGATCCCGGCGGACCAGCCGGCAGCGGTGCCGCTGGCGTTGGAGATAAAGGAAACGGTCAGGCAACCACCAGGGTTATTGGCAGATGCAGATATCTGAAACGCCTGGCCGGCGGGAAAGTCCGATGCACAGGCTAGTAAGGGCGCCAGGACACTGGAGCCGTCGTAAAAGCAGAGTTGATCGCCTGTAGCCA
>CAYVDV010000190.1:3964-9622 GCA_964450465.1 uncultured Saprospiraceae bacterium | reverse complement strand
CATGAAACAAAATTTGCCGCTTGTAGCCCGGTGACTGAAATTTAAACACGCTAAAATCCGCCGTCCATGCCGCCTTCTTCCGTCCGGTTATTCTTGCGCTTGAACAGCGACACGTCAAACTTGCCGAAACGGTAGGAGAAATTCAGGCGGACGAATTGCGGGTCGCGGCGGCGCCAGGAGTCTTGCAGGAAAAATACGGACTCCGAATGCGAACCGCTGCGGCGACTCCGGAAAATATCCTGCATGCTCAGGGTCACCGAAGCCTTGCGATTCCACAGATCCTTGCGCAACGACAGGTCCACATACCAAACCGGGATCGTATAACCTTGCGCCGTTGAGCTCGCGCCTCCGCCCCAGCCGTGTCCACGCGAACCGCTTTCCAGGGCAAATGCAGTCCGGCTTTGGTAACTTCCGGAGACCTGGAATGTCAGGCTCGCCGGCAATTTGATGTTCATGTTCTCTTTGATAAACCAGGTAAACTGCTCGCGCGACAGGTTGCTCTCAATGTTTTTGGCATTAACCCGGGAGTTGTAGAAATTGAGGTTGCTGACCAGTTCGACTTTCTCCCAAAACTTGTTCTTCATGGTCAGTTCAAGGCCGTACGCTATGCTGGAATTGGAGTTGGTGTACGTGGAAACGATGACATCCCGGCCAACCGCATCGTTGTATTCCGAAAACTGATAACTGGTGATCAGGTTAATGGCGTTTTTGTAGTAGATCGTTGCCAGGATATTATGCGATTTGTTGAAAATATTCTGGTACGACATTTCAAAGGAATTGGTGAATTCGGGCACCAGACCGGGGTTCCCCCGGGAGAGCAGCAAGGAGTCGGAGAAATCGGGGAAGGGGTTGATCTGGAAGAAGTTAGGCCGGTTGATGCGGCGGCTGTAACTGGCCTGCAGGTTGTCTTCCTCGTTCAGTTTATAGGTCAGGAACACGCTGGGGAACAAACTGAGCGGATATTCATTGGAAAACGAAGAGTCCACGTCGAGCAGGGTGCCGGTGTAGGTGGAACTTTCGGCGCGCAGGCCGAGTTGGTACCCCCACTGTTTGAACGAGTGGCTGAAGGTGGTATAGGCGGCGTACACCTGGTCGTTGAATTCGTATTCATCCGCAAAGGTCGGGGCCCGCACGTAAGCGTCTTTTGCCGGATCATACTGATAGCTGGCATTGTCGCTGTGAAACTGCCGGATTGCAGCCCGGGCGCCGGCTTCTATTTTCATGCTGGCGCTGATCGGATTCACAAAATCGGTCTGGAAGGTGAGCTGGGTGTTTTCCCCCTGGCCTTCCTGTTGCTGCCGGGTCTGGAGCGAAGAACCGAGATAATTGGTTTGGAACAGGCCGTTGTTATCCCAGTTGCTGCGGTTCAGGTTGGCATCGGCAGTCCACTCTTTCCCGTTTTTGGGGTAAATATGTTTGTAGAGCAGCTGGCTTCCCAGGCTTTGGAACTTCCGGAAGCTATCGGAATTGCGCAGCGCTGTGCTGCTCGAGATGCCGCCGCCGGTCAGGGTGTCTGTTTGAATATCGAGTTCGTCAAAAGAGCGAAAACGGCCGCCGTGGTAGTTGCCGCTCAGCGTCACCGTATTCCGGTTGTCCACAAACCAGTCCAGTCCGCCGCGCAGGTAGGAAAAAGTCCGGTTGTTTCTGGAGTCGCTGCCCTGCGTGACATTGGTTAGCGGGCTTCCGAAGAGGTTGTTTCGGACCGTTTCCCCGGAGCCGATCGACTTGCGGTCGAAGTAGCCGGCGCTGAGAAAGGCGTTGAGTTTTCCCTGGCGGGCGTTAATGTCCCCGCCCAGGTTGGTTTTGCCCCGCATATCTATACCTGCGCGCAGGCTGCCGTTGTAACCGATCCGGCGTTGTTTTTTCAATACGATATTTACGATCCCGGCATTGCCGCCCGAGGCGTCGTATTTGGCGGAGGGATTGGTGATGACTTCGATGTTGTCGATGGCATCGGCGGGGATCTGATCCAGCGTGAGCGTGGTCGGGCGGCCATCTACAAAGAGCTGCGGCGCCGAGTTGCGCATGGTCAGGTTGCCGTCGATATCCACATTGAGGGAAGGCACATTGCGCAGGGCATCCTCGGCGTTTCCGCCGGCGGCCACGCCGTCCTTGTCCACTTTATAGATCTTTTTATCCAGGGCCAGGCTGACGGAGGAGGCTTCGCTGGTGACGATCACTTCTTTCAGCAGTTGTGCGCTGGCGGCCAGGGGGATGTTTCCCAGATCTTTGTCGATCTTGCTCATATCGAAGCCGCCCATGCCATTGCCCATACCCATACCATTGCCCATGCCGTTGCCCTGTCCCATACCCATGCCGCCGCCGTTGATACCAAAGGACACTTTTTGCTCCACCGACGTGTACCCCATAAAATTGATCTTGAGGGTGAACTGGCCCATGACCGGCAGACTGCCCAGGCTGAAATCGCCGTTTTCCTCGGTCAATTGGCCTGCAATAATTTTTTCCTTCATAGCCCGGCTTGCGCTGTCGTAGCGCATGGCCGTCAGTTGCACGGATGCATAGGCCACGCCTTTGCCGGTGGATTCATCCACTACCTTTCCGTAGAAACGGCCGACATTGAACTGGGCTGCGTCCTTAGGTCCGTTTCCCTGGTTGCCCTGCGGGTGCTGTGCC
Organism: uncultured Saprospiraceae bacterium; assembly: GCA_964450465.1. Classification (GTDB taxonomy): domain Bacteria; phylum Bacteroidota; class Bacteroidia; order Chitinophagales; family Saprospiraceae; genus M3007. The sequence continues at coordinate 6,988 of CAYVDV010000190.1, read as the reverse complement.
TGCGTCAGAGTTGGAAAAGCCAGAAGGATCAAGGCCGCGCAAAGGAATAAACGATGAATCGAAGTAAAGATCATGAAGAATGAGTTTGGAAACATGTGACGGAGGCATTGGATGGGCGCCTCCTTACCCTTCCGGGAAAATCCATACAGATCGCCCGCGCGGATTAAAAGCCTGCGAAAAACAAGCAATCCGGTAAAATAGTTGTGAAAAATCGACGGGCGACACATTGGTCGCCCTTTTCAGTAAATAATCATCAATGCAAAAAAACGGCAGGACAGGGCGCTAGCCCTTTGCCCGCTCCAGCTCCACGGCCCGCCGTTCCACGACCGGAACATTGCGGACGACCATTTGCAGGGTGTTCCGGATGCGCTCCTCAAAGAGGACGACCTTGCCCTTTTTCAGGTTGGCGATCGTTTCCTCGTTAAAATGGCGGATCGTGATCAGTTCCAGATTGTCCTCCTGTTTGACCCGGAATTCATCGGAGATCATTTTTATAAACGATTCCAGCCGGTCGGGTGCATTCGGTACGCAAATGGAAAAGCTGATCGCCGTGTTCTGCATCATATTCACGAAGATGCGCAATTCGGCCATGACGGCAAACAGGCGCGCCATGTGTTGTTCGGCGACAAACGAGTAGTCCGTGGTGATAATATGCAACAGCGACTGGTTCTTTTCCACGACAATGATCGGCGGGTAGGTATCCTCGGTATCGCTGCTGATCTCCGTGCCCGGCGCTTCCGGATCCAGGAAAGACTTCACGAACAAGGGTATGCTTTTGTTCTGGAGCGGTTTGATCGTCTTCGGGTGGATCACCTGGGCGCCGTAGTACGTCATTTCAATGGCTTCCCGGTAGGACAGGCGGTCGATCTTGACGGTATTTTCAAAGAGGCGCGGGTCTGCGTTCAGCACGCCGGGCACGTCTTTCCAGATGATCATCCGTTCGGCGTCCAGGCAAAAGGAGAAGATCGCCGCCGAATAGTCGGAGCCTTCCCGGCCCAGGGTCGTGGTCGCATTCTCGGAAGTGGAGCCGATAAAGCCCTGGGTGAGCACAAAACCGCCCTGATCCAGCAGCGGCTGCACGATTTTCTGGGCATTCGATTTGGTTTTGTCCCAAACAACCCAGCCTTCCCGGTAGGTTTCGTCGGTAATGACCACATCGCGGGCGTCGAGCCAGCGCGTATCCAGACCGGTCTTGTTCAGGTATGCGGCCACGATCTTGGAGGACACCAGTTCGCCCACGCATACGATCTGGTCATATACATAGTCATACCGGTCGGTCGGCGCATCCTCGAGTACCCAGTCGGCTTCGACAAACGTGTCGTTCACGACGTTAAATACCTCGTCCTGTGCATCAAAAAGTTCGCGCATCATGGCGTAGTGCCGCTCTTTGACAGCCTCAAACAGTTCCTGGGCCTTCCCGGACTGTTTCATATATTCTGCCACCACTTCTTCCATGGCATTGGTGGTTTTGCCCATGGCCGATACGATGATGATCAGCGATTGATCCTGATAGCGCTTCAGGATGGAAGCGACGTTTTTTACACCTGCGGCGTCCTTCAGGCTGGCGCCGCCAAATTTAAAAACCTGCACAGTGGTAATAATTATTGAGTGATTGAGTGATTGAGTGATTGAGTGATTGAGTGATTGAGCGATTGAGCGATTGAGCGATTGAGCGATTGAGTCAGGGTTTGAAGGGGATTTTCAGACGCGCAAAGGTAGGAATGTAACGGGAATCCGCCGGGAACTTGTGCGTTCATTGTCGCAGTGCGCGAAGTTTGCGGCTGAACTCCCAAACGACAATGCCCGCGGCAACGGCGATATTGAGGGAGTGTTTGGTGCCGAACTGCGGGATCTCCAGGGCGCCGTCGCAGGCGCGCAGAGCCTCGTCGGACACCCCCGTTACTTCATTGCCCAGCACCAGCGCGTATTTTTCCCGGGGCGAGAGTTCCACGTCCTGCAACCAGGTTTTTTCAGTAGTCTGCTCCACCGCCCACACGCGGTAGCCCGCTTTTTTCAGCTGATCGACGGCCGCCGCGGCTTTTTCCGCGTATTCCCAGTGTACCGATTCGGTACTGCCCAGGGCGGTCTTCAGGATCTCCCGGTGCGGCGGCTGTGCGGTGATGCCGCACAAAATTATCTTTTCCAGGGCAAAGGCATCCGCGGTGCGAAAAACGGAGCCTACATTGAGTCCGGAGCGCACGGCATCGAGTACCAGTACCAGGGGTAATTTTTCGGCGGCTTTGAATTCCTCGGCGTTCAGCCGTCCAAGCGCCTGCATATCTAGTTTTTCCATGCGGAAATTCGCTTTGCGGCAAAGGTAAAAATACCTGGGCGCGTATTTTTGCACCATGGATTCGACATTACAAAATACTACGCTTGGCCTAAAACTGCCTACCGACCCGCGCTGGGTAAACCTGGCGGAGATCGATCTGGAAGAAATCCTGACCGATCACGCCTATTGCGAACAAAAGGCGGCGACCGCCTGCATCTCCCTGATCCAGGCATATCCGGACCGGCCGGAGCTGGTGGAATCGCTCGCGCCGGTGGTCACCGAAGAATGGGGACATTTTCGCATGGTGTTGAGTGAACTGAAAAAGCGGGACTTGCTGCTGGGGCGGCAGCGCAAGGACGAATACGTGAATGAACTGTTGAAGTTCCAGCAAAAAGGCGGCGGCAGGGAGGCGGCCCTGCTCGAGCGCCTGCTTACCTGCGCCCTGATCGAGGCCCGGAGTTGCGAACGCTTTCGCCTGCTCTCGCTCCACTGCGCCGATATGGACCTGCGCGGCTGGTACCACAAGTTCATGGTGGCCGAGGCCGGGCATTACCGGCTTTTCCTCGATTTGGCCGAGGCTTATTTCGGCAAGGAAAAGACCCGGGAAAGGTGGCTGGAGTACCTGCGTTATGAAGCGGGCATTATGCAGCGCCTGCCGGCACGGGGCGACCGGATGCATTGAAAACTGTAGTGGGGAAAGCGATCACCGCAGCTTGTTGATCTTGCCTTCTTCGCCATAGGTTTCCTTCGAA
>CAYVDV010000190.1:0-3864 GCA_964450465.1 uncultured Saprospiraceae bacterium | reverse complement strand
AAGCGATCACCGCAGCTTGTTGATCTTGCCTTCTTCGCCATAGGTTTCCTTCGAAACCTTGTTGTAGGCCGCCGCCGCTTCTTCTGCCGTGTCAAACATGCCGAGATGAATGGATTTGCCCTTAATGGAAATTACGGCGCGGTAGCGGTTGTGTTCGCGATACACCCCGGTAAACCCCGTTTTGCTGCTGGTTTTGCGCTGCCGGCTGGCCACGGAGCGGGAGCGATAAAGCAGGTTCTCAAGCCGGCAGTCCAGTTTGTCCCCGTTTTTGGCGCCGACCAGTTTTTTGGATCCGCTTTTCTGATCGGCCAGGAACTTCTCCGCTATGATCTTGTGCAAATAAATGGTCTCGGTTTTGAATCCGCCGTCGGCTTTTTTCCAGGTCTTCTGGAACACGGCGCAACCACTGGAGTGTTTTCGCAAGTTATGGATCAAATCAATTCTGGAAAGGTACGGCTCAGTGGTAAGCCATTCATAGACATGGTCATCCAGCATGACCATCTCGCTGGCATTCTTCAGTTTGACTTTGTAAATCACGGTTTTAGTTTTAATGTTCCAGGGAAATGGATTAAAAGACGCCTGGATGCTTCGGGATAACGCTTAAACGGTGGAAAAATTTAGCGATGCGGGGGGATGAATTCCCGATCTGTACTTTTTTCGCAGCGAATATAGCCTTTTTTTGGATAATTACCAACTGCCGCTTTTGACAGATGCCAAAATGAAAGAACATTTCCGCCCCTTTTATGTTCTTTTTGTCTGTCAAACGACACCTTTTCGAAATATTCGTATCCCGCCCCGGCGCCGAAAAAAACGGTGGCACGTGATTTGTTACAATAAGGTCGAAATAAATCCGTTTTTGTCAAAATTCGATTATCGCTTTTCCGAATCAGCAAAATCTTTATAGAATGAAAAATTGGAAAAAATTGCTTGCGTTCGCCTTCTTTGCAGCGCTCTTTCTTTTAGAAGCTTGTCACCGTGGTTATGGTTGCCCCGGAAGCGATTTGTAGGCATCCGAAAAGAACCAATTGTTTTTTCGACGTGAAATAATCATTTGTCTCACATACCGATTTTAGAAGGCGCAGATTCCCTCTGCGCCTTTTTACATTTGCCTCCCATGAGAAGCATACGCGTCGTATTCCGGCTTTTGTTTTTTTCCGTGTACACGGCCAGAATTGTAGCCGAGGTGTACTGGCGCCGGGTCTGGCTCCGCTCGGATATGCGCCGGGTAATGGCCGTCCGCCGCCGCTGGGCCCTTCGTCTGCTGGATGGGGTAGGGGTGCGCACCAGCGTCGAGGGCACGCCGCCCGATTTCCCCTGCCTGCTCCTGGCCAACCACCGCTCCTATCTGGATCCCATTCTCCTGCTCCGCAATGTCGATGGATACCCTGTTGCCAAGGCCGAGCTGGCCAGCTGGCCGCTGATCGGAAAGGGAGCGGCCTGGGCTGGCATCCTCTACGTGCAGCGCGAACGCGGCGAAAGCCGGGCCGGCACCCTGAAAGCGATCGCCGATACCCTGCAGGACCAGGGCATCCCGGTCATCCTGTTCCCCGAAGGCACCACCTCGGACCTTCCGGGCATGCTGCCCTTTAAAAAAGGCGCATTCCGGATGGCGGCGAACCTGAACGTCCCCGTTGTCCCCGTAGCCATTTGCTTCGAAGACAAGCGGGATTTCTGGGTTGGAAACGCCTCCTTTTTTCAACACGCCTGGGACCGTTTTCAGGAACGGCGTATCCACGTCCGGGTCTGTTACGGCCCGCCCCTGCAAAGCACCGACAGCCAAACCCTCGAAACGGAAGTGCGCCGGTGGATCGAAGAACAACTCAAGCGGGAATTTTTTTGACAAAATATTGTTGTTGTCCTTGCATGCATTTTTACTAACTTTGCGGCGCTTCGACAGCATGGTCCCGTAGTTCAATGGATAGAATGGAGGTTTCCGGAACCTCAGATACAGGTTCGATCCCTGTCGGGACTACAAAACTCGATTGCCCCGTTCGGCGGAAACGCGGAACGGGGCAATTTTATATGCAAAACAGGGCTTTTCCCCTGCCATGGGTTCCACCCTTTTTTTGGTATGGTTTTTGGTCTTTGACGATCAACAATTATTTCCCTCCCTCTGTCCTGGTCCGATAAACTTTTTTTACCTTAGCCCTTGTGCGAGGTAAAAGCGCGCGTGTGTGCATTGCACACCAAATTTTGCCATACCAACACCAAACCCATGAGTGCCACTAAGAGCCACCTCCCATGAAGATTTTTCTCGATACCGAGTTCTCGGGCTTGCACCGGAACGCATCCCTCATTTCTATTGGCCTGGCGGCCGAAAACGGAAATCTGTTTTACGGCGAACTGAGGGGCTACGACGGCGAACAAATCGATCCCTGGGTCAGGGAGCATGTGTTTCCGGCGCTATCGGGCAATTTGGCGGATGCTGCAACCTTGCCGGCAAGCGATACCATGAGATGCATCTACTACATAACAAACAGGCAAGATGCCATCTTTTTGTAAAAGCCATGCATTAGAAACTGCGGGCATAGTTTGTACACGCGTTTTTTTTCGGGCCTGTGGCCCCGGATCCTTCGCTGCGCTCAGGATGACAAGCGCTCGGAATGGTGCAGCAGTGAAATACAACCGGATCCTTGTTAGATGTGACTGCGACGCATTAGCATGGGTTATTTGTGGATGGCGCTACTCTCGGAGTGATGTTGCATCGGGTGCATTTCAAATTGTGGCTTGCCATTCCCGAGATTTTGTCATCCTGAGCGCAGCGAAGGACCCGGGGCCGCAGGCCCTAAAATTGTCATAAGATCAACGACGAATGCTCACAACTTTTTATTCTTCTGTAGCGCGGGTCTCCAAGATGCATCTACTACATACCAAACAGGCAAGATGCCATCTTTTTGTAAAACCCATGCATTAGAAACTGCGGGCATAGTTTGTACACGCGTTTTTTTTTCGGGCCTGTGGCCCCGGATCCTTCGCTGCGCTCAGGATGACAAGCGCTCGGAATGGTGCAGCAGTGAAATACAACCGGATCCTTGTTAGATGTGACTGCGACGCATTAGCATGGGTTATTTGTGGATGGCGCTACTCTCGGAGTGATGTTGCATCGGGTGCATTTCAAATTGTGGCTTGCCATTCCCGAGATTTTGTCATCCTGAGCGCAGCGAAGGACCCGGGGCCGCAGGCCCTAAAATTGTCATAAGATCAACGACGAATGCTCACAACTTTTTATTCTTCTGTACCGCGGGTCGCCAAAACTCATCTCCCACATACCAAATGGGCAAATCGCCTTTCGCGATTTCTTCCGGGTCGTTCAGAAATCGCCAGCCGGGGTTAAAGGAGTTTATCAGTTTTTCTTTCTTAGCCCTGGTCCAGCCCTTAATTTCTTTTTCGCGTTGTATCGCTTCGTGAATATTCTGGTACCACTCGTAATAGATCAGGTTATAGCAAAAATATTTGCCGGCGAATGTCTTTCGTCCATTCATGTTGTCTTCCAGGTGCTCTTGCAGGCGTCTTTCCAAATCATTGGTCACACCGGTGTACAGCACTGTTTTGTACGGATTTGTAGTAATATAAAGATAGTAATTGTGTTGTTTCACCGCGAGAAGAACAGGAATGTTTGAATAGTTAAAACTCATGCAAAAATATAACATTTTTTGTTTTAACTTATTCTTTTTTACGAGAGTATCGGAAATAGCTTATTGAAAAGAAATGCACGTCCGAAGAGTGGCCGCATAGTAAATTCTCGCGTTCTTTTTTTCGGGTCTGTGGCCCCGGATCCTTCGCTGCGCTCAGGATGACAAAATCTCGGAGTGGCAAGCGACAATTTGAAATGCACCCAATGGAACATCACATCGAGGTTTTGTC
>CAYVDV010000189.1:0-9696 GCA_964450465.1 uncultured Saprospiraceae bacterium | reverse complement strand
GCCCCTCGCGCAAACCCGTGTGGGTCCAGCTGTGCCCGCGGTCGGTGGATTTGTAGATGCCGTCGCCCACGCTCAGGTCGGGGCGCTGCAAGCCTTCGCCAGTCGCGACATAGAGGATATTGGGATTGGAAGGCGCTACGGCCACATCGCCGACGCTTCCGGTTGGCTGGTCATCGAAAATAGGTGTCCAGGTCCGTCCATAATCATCGGTGCGCCATACGCCGCCGTTGTTGACGCCGATGTAGAACACGTTGGGTTGTTGCGGTACCCCCACTGCGCCTACTGTGCGGCCGCCCCGGTGCGGACCGATCATACGCCAGCGGAGTGCGGCGTAGTGGTCGGGGTTGATGGTTTGAGCGGGAAGCCGGAATGCCTGGAAAAGGAGGAAGGACAGCAGGAGGAAGCGATACATGGGTGCGTACGTTTTTGAATTGAGCTGGCAGACCGCCCGATTTTTCGACGCAAACAAGGGTCTTAAAAAATCAAATCGGGCCGGAAAAGGAATAAAGGCGCAAGTTCGGAAAATTTTTCACCCGCTTAACGCAAGTTGTGACCTGTCGCCAAAGCATTGTCCAGCCGCCGACCATAACTAACTTTGTGCCTGGTTTACTGAAATTCCACCGGTATGCAAGCCGAGCAAAGCAGGTTACAGCCTGCGTTACTTATTTGAAAATGCGCACAACGAAAACGCTTTACCTCTTCAGCGGCCTCGGAGCAGACAGCAGGATGTTTCAACAACTTGATCTGTCGGGGTTTACAGTGCAGCATGTTCATTGGATCGCTCCGCATGGGAAGGAATCAATGGAAGCCTATGCAACCCGCCTGCTGGATCAAATAAGCACCGCAAGGCCTGTTTTGCTTGGGCTTTCTTTTGGTGGAATGATGGCGATTGAAGTTGCGAAACTGTTGGATACCGAAAAGGTGATTTTGATCTCCTCGGCCAAAACCCGGCGTGAAATTCCGTTTTACTACCGTTGGGCGGGAGCACTGCGCTTGCACCGCCTTGTGCCGGTTCGGTGGCTAAAAACCGCCAATCCGCTCATAGCGTGGCTTTTTGGCGCCAACACGGAGTCGGACAAACAATTACTGCGGCAGGTATTAAAGGATACGGACGAACATTTTTTGAGATGGGCCATTGAAAAAATTGTAACCTGGTCGAACACTACGCTCCCGGCAGCTGTCCTGCATCTGCACGGCGACCGGGACCGGGTCTTGCCCTTTTGGTTCATTTCGGATGCGCAGGTGGTTAAAAACGGCGGACATTTGATGGTATTAAACCGGGCAAAAGAAGTTTCTGCACTGCTGCAATCTTAAATCTGAAGCGCATGACCCACCCCGTAATTACGCCGCTCACTCCGATCCCCAGCCATCCCGGCGTCCCGGCGAGAATTTCCCTGTACCTGAAGCGCGATGATCTCTTGCACCCGGTCGTTCAGGGCAATAAATGGCGCAAACTGGGGCCGGTTCTGGCGGGAATCCGGAATGGCGCCTATTCCGGTATACTGACGTTTGGCGGCCCTTTTTCCAACCATATTCACGCGGTGGCGGCGGCCGGCCGCGCCTATGGGTTTCCGACGGCAGCCGTGGTGCGGGGCCTGACCGCCGATCTGTCGAACCCGACGCTGGCCTTTGCGCGCAGCTGCGGGATGGAGCTGTTCCCCGTTTCCAAAAAAGCCTATGACGCGGGGAGTGGCAGCCCTGAACTGCGCGAGATCGAAGCCCGGTTTCCGGGCTATTACCGCCTTCCCGAAGGCGGCGCAACGCCGGAAGCAGTCCGGAACTGTATGGAGATTTCACGGGAGATATCCGGCCAGTTGGAACCCGGAAGGCGCGGTCCGCTGTTTGTGGCAGTACCCGCCGGCACCGGTTGTACGGCAGCCGGGGTAATTGCAGGTTTGGGCAAAGCCGGCACAACCCTGGTGTTTCCGGCTGCTCCGTACGGGGTTGATGACGCCGTTCTTCGCGCCCTGATGACCGGGATCGCTACCGGACCGCTTGATTTCCGGGTTGTCCCGGATTATTGCCAGGGCGGTTTTGCGGCATACCGGCCGGAATGGATCGATTTTGCCGTGGACTTTTACTTGCGGAACAAGGTCTTGTTGGACCCACTGTACACCCTGAAAATGCTGTACGGCCTATATGATTTGTTGCAGGGCGGCTATTTCCCGGAAGAGAGTACCGTGGTGGCGGTGCATACCGGCGGTTTGCAAGGCTGGGCTGGGTACCGGCAGCGTTATCTTGGATGAGCGAACCCCTTAATTCCCCCGGATATGTGCCACAATTTTTTCCGAATCCATTTTAATATTCCGCAAAATGCCGCTGAGCGGAACGGAAAACCCGCAGAAATAGAGCCCTTTGAATGCTTCGTCGTCGAACCAGAGCTGGCTGGGGTAGCCCCATTCGTTGAGCAGGGCGCTGGCATTTTCCACAAAATCCTCCACCCGGGCGCGGTAGCCGGTGCAGGCGATCACGGCGTCGAAGGTTTCGGTTTGGCCGTCTTTGAACACGACGGTGTTACCCTGGAATCGCCGGATGTCCGGCAGAACGTTGATCCTGCCTTCCTTGATGCGGTCGATGGTGCCGATATCGATCACCGGCACTTTGCCAAAGCGGCGCAGCTGTTCCGAGGGGGCGTAGGGCGAAGGGGGCAGGCCGAAAGGTGTCAGGTCGCCAACCGTAAGTTTTTGCACCTGCCGGGCGATAAAGTCATAGACGGGGGCGGGAAGTTTTCCCAACAGGATGGCGGAATGTTGTGCGGGCCGGCCACCGATATCCCGCCGGATCACATTGACCGGGCTGCGCACTGAAAGGAAGGGCTGTGCGCCGTTTTCGCACAGATCGAGGGCTATTTCAGCGCCGGTATTGCCCATGCCGACAACCAAGACCTTCTGGCCGGCAAACGGCGTCGAGTTGCGGTATTCGCGGCTGTGCAGGATAGCCCCTTTGAATTGCGCCTGGCCCTCCCATTCAGGCTGATACGGTACCCGGTTGTATCCCGTAGCCACGACCACGCGTTTGGAATAAAAGACAGTGTTTGCCGTTTCAGCAATCCATTGATCGCCGCTTCGCCTGATTTTCAGGACCTCCTGCCCGAACAGCGGGGAAATCTGCATTTGCCGGGCATAGTCCTCCCAATAGGCGATCATATCCAGCCGCGGGACGTAGGTAGGGTAGTGTGCGGGCAGTTCCTTTCCGGGCAGGTTGGAATGCGCCTTGGCCGTGTGCAGGCAGAGCCGGTCGTAATGCTCATGCCAGGAGTGCGCCACGGTATGGGCTTGTTCCAAAAGCAGATAGGGCAATCCGGTTTGGGTCAACCTTCCCGCCACAGCAAGTCCGGCCGGCCCGGCGCCGACAATCAGGGTGTCTGTGTGCTGCTGCGGTGTTGGCATGGCAGCGGGTGCTTACAATTCCACGCTCTTGAAATCCCAGGTATTCAGAAATCCGGTGTGGAAGTCACCTTTCAGGAAGTCCTCGTTATGCATGAGGCGCTGATGGAAGGGCACCGTGGTTTTTACGCCTTCGACAATGAATTCATCCAGTGCGCGCTCCATTTTCAGGATGGCCTCGTCGCGGGTACGGGCGCGCACAATGAGTTTGGCGATCATCGAGTCGTAGTACGGCGGAATGGTATAGCCGGCATATACGTGGGTATCCACCCGCACGCCGTGTCCTTTGGGCGAGTGGAAAGAAGTGATCTTGCCCGGGCTGGGGCGGAAGTCGTTGAAAGGGTCTTCCGCATTGATCCGGCACTCGATCGCGTGCATTTCCGGGAAATAGTTTTTGCCGGAGATCGGAATGCCGGCGGCGATCTTGATCTGTTCTTTGATCAGGTCGAAATCGATAACTTCCTCCGTAACGGTGTGTTCCACCTGGATACGGGTATTCATTTCCATGAAATAGAAATTCCGGTATTTGTCCACCAGGAATTCCACGGTACCCACGCCTTCATAGTTGATTGCAGTGCAGGCCTTTACGGCTGCTTCCCCCATTTTTTCGCGAAGTTCGGGGGTCATAAAAGGCGAAGGGGATTCCTCCACCAGTTTTTGGTGGCGGCGCTGAATGGAGCAATCGCGTTCCGACAGGTGGCAGGCTTTGCCGAACTGGTCGCCGGCGACCTGAAACTCGATGTGGCGGGGTTCTTCGATATATTTCTCCATGTAGATCCCGTCGTTGCCGAACGAAGCTTTGGCTTCGCGGCGGGCGGTTTCCCACTGGCTTTCAAATTCGGATTCTTCCCACACGATGCGCATGCCTTTGCCGCCGCCGCCGGCCGTTGCCTTCAGGATGACGGGATAGCCGATATCTTTGGCCAGCCGGGCGCCTTCCTTAAAATCCTGCAGCAGGCTTTCGGAGCCGGGGATACAGGGCACGCCGGCAGCGAGCATGGTTTCTTTGGCCGTCATTTTGTCGCCCATAGAGCGGATCTGCTCCGGGGTGGGGCCGATAAATTTGATGCCGTATTCTCTGCAGACCTCGGCGAAATTGGCATTCTCGGCCAAAAAGCCATAGCCCGGATGGACAGCGTCGGCGTCGGTGATCTCCACTGCCGCCATGATGCGGGGGATATTCAGATAGCTTTCCGCAGAGGAAGCGGGGCCAATGCAAACGGCTTCGTCGGCAAAACGCACATGCAGGCTGTCGCGATCGGCCGTAGAGTAGATCGCGACCGTTTTAATGCCCATTTCCTTGCAGGTGCGAATAATACGCAGGGCAATTTCGCCGCGATTGGCAATCAAAATCTTCTTGAACATACGTGATCGCTTTGCGCTTATGAAGGATCTACCAGAAACAGGGGTTGATCGTATTCCACGGGCGAGGCGTCTTCCACCAGCACTTTTACAATTTTACCCTTGACATCCGATTCGATCTCATTGAAGAGTTTCATGGCTTCGATGATACAAACGGTAGAGCCGGCATCTACCGAGTCGCCAACTTTGATAAAGGGCGGTTTGTCAGGACCGGGCGAGCGGTAAAAGGTGCCGACCATCGGGGATTTGATGGTGAGCATATTGGCGTCGGCATCTTTTTCTGCAGGCGCTGCGGATGCAGCAGGCGGCAGATCGGCTTTAGCCGCCGGGGCAGGCGGCGGTACGGGAGCCGGCGCCATCGTAACCATGGGTTGTGCTGTCGGGATGACGACCGGAGTAGCAGATTCCACGCTGCTTTGATTCCGTATAATCAGTTTGAAGTCGCCTTCTTTGAGGATAAATTCGGTCAGTTTGGCTTTGCTGACCAAGCGGATAAGTTCTTGTATCTGGTTGATATCCATACCAAAGATTGTTTTGCTAAAGGCCAAAAGTAATACGGAATCCGCAAAGCGTATCCACAACTTATTTTTTTACGCGTTCCATGTAGGCGCCGGTGGCGGTGTCGATCTTGATCAGGTCGCCGGCTTCACAGAACAGGGGTACCCGCACTTCAGCCCCGGTTTCCACCGTGGCAGGCTTAAGCGTGTTGGTGGCGGTATCGCCCCGTACGCCGGGTTCCGTGTAGGTAATCTCCAGGACGACGCTTTGCGGCATCTCGACGGAAAGCATGGTTTCTTTTTGTGCGTGGAACAACACGTCCAGCGTGTCGCCCTCTTTTAAAAACTTGCCGTTGTCAATCAGTTCTTCCGGAACGTGAATTTGGTCGTAGGTTTCCTGATTCATCAGCACATAACCCCCGTCTTCCGGGTACAGGTACTGGAATTTCCGGCGCTCCACCCGTACTTCGGTGATGTTATGGCCGCTCTGGAACGTGTGTTCGATGACTTTGCCGGAAGTTGTGCTTTTGAGTTTGGTCCATACTTTGCCACTGCCCCGGCCTACCTGAAAGCGCTGGAAGTCAATCACTTTCAGGATGTCGTTGTTCAGCTCAATGCAAAGGCCGTTGCGAATGTCTGCGGTCGTTGCCATTTTAAAATTTTGCGTTTTGAATTTTGAATCTGCCCGGAACCCGGGAGTGTTTTTCGGTAAGGGCGTGCAAAGGTAAGGTTTTCTTTTGTTTTAGATGTTTTCGATGCTTGCGCAAAAAGAAATATCTTTTTGAGGTCGCTTATCACTTTCAGGCCAAAGATAATTTTACAAAGATAGCAATGGCCCGAAACACCTGCGCTATCCCCAAACCCTTAATACGCCCATTTCATATAGAGTGATCCCCAGGTGAAGCCGCCGCCGAAGGCCGTGAGGATAATATCGTCGCCTTTTTGGAACCGGTCTTCGTATTCCCACATGCACAGGCCGAGCGTACCGGAGGTTGTATTGCCGTATTTCTGGATGTTCAGCGTGACTTTTTCCATGGGGAAGTCGAGATGCTCGGCCACGGTGTTGATAATGCGCATATTGGCCTGGTGGGGTATGATCCACTCGACGTCTTCCGTGGTGAGGTGATTGCGCCGGAGGATCTCGTTTACCGTTGAAACCATGCCTTCCACGGCATACTTGAATACGCGTTTGCCGTCCTGGTAAACATAATGTTCGCGATTGGCCACTGTTTCGGCAGTAGGCGGGAATTTGGAACCTCCGGCCTTCATATACAGGTGTTCGCGGCCGGAACCGTCGCCCCGGAGCACAAAATCCTGAATACCCGTCCCGTCGCGTCTGGGCTCGAGCAAGACAGCCGCGGCGCCATCGCCAAAGATCACACAGGTATTCCGGTCCTCGTAATCGATGATGGAAGACATCATGTCGGAACCCACCACAACTACTTTTTTAAAGGTTTCGGTCGCTATGAATTGCGCGCCGGTAGCCAGGGAAAACAGAAACCCGGAACAGGCCGCATTGATATCGTATCCGAAGGCATTTTTTGCACCGATTTTGTCGCACACGGTGTTGGCGGTGTCAGGAAAGATCATGTCGCCGGTTATCGTGCCGACGATCAGCATGTCGATTTCTCCGGGCCGGGTGCCGGTTTTTTCCAGCAGTCCTTTGACTGCTTCCGCGCACATATCGCTGGTAGCCCAACCGGGCGTACGCAGGATGCGCCGCTCCTTGATGCCGGTTCGGGAGGTGATCCACTCATCGTTGGTGTCCACCATTTTTTCGAGGTCCTTGTTGGTCAGTTTATCTTCGGGTACCCATCCATGTACCCCGGTGATGGCCGCTCGTACTTTTGTTGACATGCGCTCGATAAATTTGATTTGAGCGGCAAAGGTAGAAAAAAGTGACAGTGGCAGTAGCAGGGGCGATCGCATGTTTGAAAAACCGGTTCTTTGGTACTTTAGCAGGGATTATCCCAAAACTTGCCGCATTTTTGCGGTCATGAAAAACTACTTTTCGCTCGTCAAATTCAGCCATACGCTTTTTGCCATGCCCTTCGCCCTGGTGGGTTTTTTTATCGGCACTACGGAAAAGGGCGAAGGGGTGAATTGGAAGTTGCTGGGCCTGGTGGTCCTGTGCATGGTATTTGCCCGCAGCGCGGCCATGGCCTTCAACCGTTGGCTCGACCGCGATGTGGATGCGGTAAATCCGCGCACACAGATGCGGGAGATACCGGCCGGGGTTATAACCCCGCGCTCGGCATTGGCATTCACGTTAATCAATTGCCTGCTGTTCATTGCCACGGCATTCTTCATCAATCCGCTTTGTTTTTACCTTTCACCGGTAGCATTGGCGGTAGTGCTGGGGTATAGTTACACCAAGCGCTTTACCTGGCTTTGTCACTTGGTGCTGGGGTTGGGGCTTGCGCTTGCGCCCGTCGGTGCATATCTTTCCGTAATGGGTCGTTTTGATTGGGTAACTGTATTGTATGGACTGGCCGTGTTATTGTGGACAGGTGGGTTTGACGTGATTTATGCGCTTCAGGACGAAGAGTTTGACCAAAACCATCAACTTTATTCCATTCCTGCCTTTTTTGGCAAGGCCAGGGCGCTGCGGATTTCGGAGTGGATGCATGCCGGTACTGCGGCGTTGATGGTTTATGCCGGACGCTTGTTGCACGCGCATCTTCCACAGGCACAGGATCTGCTTTGGTTGGCTACCGGGGTATTTCTTGCCTTGCTGGTGTACCAGCACCGCCTGGTAAAACCAAATGATCTCAGCCGGGTAAACCTCGCCTTTTTTACCACCAACGGCATAGCCAGCCTTGTTTTCGGCGTATTGACGATAATTGATCTGCTAACCTGAAACGCCAGCCAACATGCATCATATAGCCATATTCGCCTCAGGTACCGGCAGTAATGCCCGGAGCATCATCGACTATTTTAAGGCTGATCCGGATGTCCGGGTGGCGCTGGTCCTGTCGAATAAAAAAGATGCCGGGGTGTTGGACATCGCCCGGCAGCACAATATCCCTGCACTGGTCATTAACCGGGCATCTTTCTATGAAACGGAGGAATTGCTCGATGTTTTGGCTGAAAACAAGATTGATTTTATTGTTTTAGCGGGGTTTTTATGGCTGGCTCCCGCTTATTTGGTGCGCGCTTTTCCGCGCGCTATTGTGAATATCCATCCGGCGCTGTTGCCCAAATACGGCGGCAAAGGCATGTACGGTATGCATGTGCATGAGGCGGTAAAAGCAGCCGGGGAGCAGGAAAGCGGCATGACCGTTCATTATGTGAACGAACAATACGATGAAGGCGATATTGTCTTTCAGGCCCGCTGCGCGCTGTCGCCGTCGGATACCCCGGCTGATATTGCCCGTAAAGTCCTGGCGTTGGAGCACCGGTATTATCCGGAGTGCATTGCCCGGATTTTGAAAAAATGATCCCGGCCACCGTCTGCCGCCATTCCCTATCTTTGCCGGATGACCTTGCGCAACGCATTTCAACTTATTCGTCTGGAACATTGGGTTAAAAACCTGTTCCTGTTCATTCCGGCGTTTTTTGCCGCCCGGCTGACCGAGTGGGTGGTGCTTCAAAATGCCCTGCTCGGTTTTTTTTCGTTTTCCCTGTTTGCCTCTTCCGTGTATGTGCTGAACGACCTCGTGGATGCTCCGCAGGACAGGCTCCATCCCGATAAGCGACACCGGCCTGTTGCCAGCGGTGCCATCAGCCGGCGTCAGGGCATTGTCCTGCTGGTCTTGTTGCTGGCTATGGGTACGGCGGTAGCCTCCCTGTTGCGACCGGAGCTGCTTTTTTACGCCGTTATTTATGTAATTATCAATGTGTTTTACAGTTTTTCGCTCAAGCACATCGCCATTGTGGATGTCAGCCTGATCGGCACGGGGTTTTTACTCCGGGTGCTGGCCGGCGGCGCCGTGACCGGAGTAGCGGTATCGCATTGGCTGATCGTGATGACTTTTTTGCTGGCGTTGATCCTGGGTCTGGCCAAACGCCGGGGCGAGTATGTGGTGGCAACCGGTGGGCATCAGTTTCGCCGGGCCCTGGAGGGCTATAATTTGCCTTTCCTCGACGTCAGCATTACCGTGTGTTCCACCGTTGCCATCGTTGCTTATATCATGTACTGTTTCTCCCCGGAAGTGACCAGCCGGATCGGCAGCGACAACATTTATTACACCGCTTTTTTTGTCATCATCGGTATCCTGCGATACCTGCAACTCGCCCTGGTATTCGACCGCACGGAATCGCCTACCCGCGCCTTGCTGAAGGATGTTTTTCTGCAGATCGTATTGCTATGCTGGATTGGCGCCTTTGTTTGGTTATTGTACGGGCGGCGCTGGATGGGGTGGTTGTAGGGACGCGATATTTCGCGTCCCCGTAGAGACGCGATGCATCGCGTCTCTACCACGGTGGGTTACCCAAAATACCGCGGTGTA
>CAYVDV010000188.1:0-9722 GCA_964450465.1 uncultured Saprospiraceae bacterium | reverse complement strand
AGGCACCCGGCTATGCCTGCAAATTTTGCCTTGCCTGAAATAAAATTTGCTCGCTCTCGCTCCGGCACCGAAATTTAAACACGCTCTAACAACGAACAAAAAACACGTTCGCCATTATCCCGCATATTGCAAAAATAGTATTCTGCCGCAAGACCGGAAACACCTTCGAGCGTGTTCCTCCAACTGTGTCACCGGTATTTTGGATATCCCTGAAACGCCCTGCGTACCTATACGTTTTTGTATCAATAGATCAGCATGATGGAACCGGGACAGATAAAGTGTTTGCTGGCAGTTTTGACGGGTCCTTGATCGCCCTGGCTCAAACCTCCAGGATGCCTGAAGGAAATGCACCGGAAATAAACGAGAAATTCAAGACAGATTGAATTTAGCATGCTTTATATTTGCCCAATAACCAACTTTATCAATATGGAATTTTACCAAACAAAAATCCGACCCTGGATTGGCATCATTGCCCTGCTTTTCATCGGTATTATGATGATAAAAGATCCGGCGCTTTTCAACGACGTTGAGCCAACCGGAAGAAAGGCGTTCCTCAAAATGATCTTTAGCTATATCTGGGGAATTCCCGCAGGGATTATTGCCGTTGCATTGAGCCTTTTTCTGGGATACAAACAGATCAAAGGCGGTGACGAAACACAGGAGGAATAAGAAAATCGGTACTAGGCTATAACGTTATCGCTCTGGCCGCCCCGCTTGGTTTGTTACCAGACAGGACAAAAAATTTTAAGTACCCGGACCGAGTTAATTAAAACCGCAACGCAACCGGCACGCTGACCAGCACTTCCGTGCCGGCGATCGCGCCATTTTCATCCGAAATGTCGCTTATTTCCAGCACTCCGCCCAGAGCCGCCAGGCGCTCCTGTGTCACCTGCAGGGCAACGGACTGATGCCCGGGTTTTTTCTCTTCGCGCAACCGGGCCGCCCGTTCGCGGCCAACGCCATTGTCCCGGATCGCACAACACAGTAGCTCATCCACAAGGCTGAAGCGGATCGCGATGTGCCCGGGATACGGCAGGTGTGAAACGCCGTGCACTACCGCATTCTCCACAAAGGGTTGCAGGAGCATGGGGGGGATATCCAGTTCCGCCGGGTCGGTATTTTCCGGCAGGGCGATGTCGTAGGTAAATTTTTGCGGATGGCAAAACTGCTCCATCTGCAGGTATTGATCGAGCGTCTGCACTTCTTCCTGCAAACTGATCGCCTGCCGGCGGGAATTGCTCAGAATGCCGCGCATCAGCTGGGCAAACCGGCTGATCTCCTGCCGGGCCTGCGGGTATTCTTTTTCGGTGATGAGCGCCTGAATGCTGGTAAGCGCATTGAAAATGAAATGCGGATTCATCTGCAACTGCAGCGCTTTTTGCTCCAGCTGCAGGAGGCGGTTTTCTACCTCCAGTTTTTCCCGGCGTGCCTGCTCGGTCCGGCGGATGCGCCGCACCCAGGCCAGGGCCGAAAAAACCACCAGCGCAAGCAACACGAGCCCGGCGCTCAGCTGGAACCACCACAACTGCCACAAGGGCTGCCGGATCACAAACGAAGCCGAAACCGGGGCGCTGAACGTCTTGCCATCGGTGGTAGCCTGCACCTCGAACGTGTAGTTGCCCGGAGCGAGCTTGGCATAGTTCACCTGCGTTTGGGTGGACAAAGGCGACCATTCGGTCTCAGCCCCGTCCAGCCGCCAGCGGTAGCGCAAGGCCTCCGGGTTCACCAGATCCACGGCCCGGAAGGCAAAACTGAGGTGGTTCTGGTTATGCGGGAGCGAAAGCCCCTCCAGCAGCCCGCCGCCGGGCGGCGCAAAGGCCGCGTAGGCGGTTTCCGGAAGGGGTTTGTAAAACAGGGAGAGCGTCTCGAAATGCAGCAGCGGAGCCGCCACTGTTTTTTCCAGTTCAACAGGCAGGTACTGCATCAGGCCGTTCATGGTGCCGAACCAGAGCCGGCCATTGTGGTCTTCCAGCACGGCGTCCTGGCAGGTTTCGATGCCCAGAAAACCTTCGTTCCGGCCGTAGTGCCGCAGTTCGCGGATCGAAACGCCATCCGGATCAAGCAGGAACCGGTCCACACCGGTCTCGCTGCCCGACCAAAGGTTGCCGGCAACATCGAAGGCCAGCAGGTAAATATTGGGTGAATAGGTGCGGGATTTGTCAAGGGGCTGAAAACGCGGATTTTTATCCTGTGGGTCGGCCCGGAAGATACCAGCGCCCTTGGTGCCCGCCCAAATGCGGCCGTGGCGGTCCAGTGCCAACACGCGCACCGGCACACCGGGCAGGCCCTCCTGGCGGTCATAGACTGCCGCCACGGCGCCATCGCGGATGCAGCCCACCTGGCCGCCCTGGGTAGCAAACCAGATCGCGCCGCTGGAGTCAGCCAACAGTGTCTGGATCTGGAGGTCCGGCAAGCCTTCGTGCAGGCCGTAGGTTTTAAGGGCAAACCTGTTTTCCGGTTCCCGCCACACCTGCGCGATACCGCCGGCCAGCAGGGCTACCCACATGCTGCCATCCCGGCCGGCAACGATCTTTTGCACGAGGTCGCCAGGCAAGCCGTTTCCGCGGTTGAGGCGTTGCATGCCGCTGGAGTCGAAAATTGCGATGCCCTTGCCTTCAGTACCCACCCAAATATTTCCGTCCGGGTCTTCGGCGATGGTTTTGCATTTGATGCGCAGGTAACCGCTGTCCCGCTCGAACGTATGAATCCCTGTGGAGTCAAGCACCTGGAGGCCGTTTTGCGACACGCCCAGCCAGAGGCGGCCCCGCCGGTCTTCGCAAAGCGCGTACACCCGGTTGCCACCGAGGCCGCGGGACTGGTCGAAATGCCGGAATGGCTGCTGGGAAAGCCGGGCCAGTCCGCCACCTGAACTGCCCAGCCAAAGCCGCCCGGCGTAGTCGCGCTGCAGGCAGCGGATGTATTGGTGCGGCAGGCCGTCTTTTTCCAGGAACTGGGTCCAGCTGGAATCAGCCGGATTGTAGTGCAACAAGCCTTTATTTTGCGTGCCAACCCACATTTTACCCCCGGAATCGCCGAGCAGGCACATGGGCCGGCTGAGTTCCGGCTCGCGGAAGACCTGGCGGACCCGAAGCGAGGCCTCGTCCAGCACGGCAAGCCCGCCCAGGGAAGCTACCCACAGTCCGCCCTGTCCGTCGCGGGCAAAAGCATATGCGATATTTCCGGCCAGGCCTTCGCGTTCGGTCAGGCGCATGGTGCGGCTGCCGATCAGCCAGGCGCCCGATTCCGTGCCCACCCAGATGCCCTGCGGGGTCGGATAGACCGCCGTCACCACGGGTTGCGCACGCAGGCCAGGCAAGGGTACCGGGTGCGCGATCTCCTTATCCGTAGCACAGGCAAACAGGCCCTTATCGGTGCCGATCCAGAACAGATTTTCCTGTATCCGGGCGAGGGCATACACTTCCGGGCCCCGGTCCAGGCCTTCAAATTTTATGGACTTGAAAGTTCCATGGCCGTAGCGGCAAAGGCCCTGGTTGGTGCCGATCCAAAGTTGTTGTTGCTTGTCTTCTGCCAGGGCGCCAATATAGTTCGACAGCAGTCCATCTGCCGTTGTCAGGGTCGTAAAACGCTCCCCGTCGAAGCGGCTCAGCCCGCCGCCCTGCGTGCCGAGCCAGAGGTAGCCCCGGCTGTCCGGGCAAAGGGCAAACACCTGCGACTGCGGCAGCCCGTCCGCGAGGGAGTAGCTGGCGAAATTGTAAGGCTGGGCGCTGAGTACGGCGCACTGAAACAACACAACAAGTACAGCGGGCAGGCGAATGGAACACATACGACTAATGGGCGTTAAACGCGTGAAAGATACGGCAAATTGGGTTGGGGCAAGGCAACGCGTTACGGTTGGCGGGTTTTATGACCCGGCAGCATTCAGGCCCGCTTTTTTCCATATTGTACCACCGCATACCCTTTGGCAGCGTCCGAAACCTGCCGCAGCACACAACACACCGTGGTTTGCCCTTCCGCCACGATTGCCGGTTCGGTGGCCCCGTCTTCAAAGGTCAGCCATTCCTCCCGGAAGTTCCAGCGGAACTGATCTTCCGGCAGCCCCAGCCGGGCAATCGCAGCCTGAAGTTCGGGCTGCGCAGCCAGCCAGCGCTGCCCGTCTTCGGGGGTACGGAGTTGCGGCCGCGCCGCGCTATCAGGGTAGGTCACGGCCCATTGTACAGGCACCACCACCGGCCTCCAGTAGGTATCGCCGGGCCAGCGGGGGCGCCGGCGGCTGAGCGCATCGGCCCAGTCGAGATCAGCTTCGGGATATTTAGCAGCCAGGGTACGCGCCCGGTCTTCTGCAGAAGGGCGCTGGTACGTTGGGTAGGTCGAGTACCAAAACTCGGCCTGGGATTGCCGCATGCGCCCGCCGACGGGTTCGTACTGGTTGAAAAAACGGGTTGATACCACCGTTGGGCAGTTCCGGTCGCCGCCACCGAGCGTTTGACTGAGGGTAAGCAACAGCGCGGTATCCAGCCCCAGGGCGCAGCCGTGCAGATGGATTTCGGAGTGCGCATCCAATACCCGGTCGGACAAGGGCGGCAGCAGTCCGGCTTCCTGTGCGGCACGCAGCGTTTCAGCCGTCATGCGGCTGCTGTCACCGGGCAGGATGGGCAGGTCCATGCCGGTCCAGGCATTGCCGTGCGCCACCAGATTGACCGTCCCCCAGGGCTTTCCCCGGGGGACTTTTTGCTCCAGATAGGTGCACACTTCGCGCAGCGAGCGGCAGTCGGTGACCAATTGCCCGGGGTTTGCCTGGGGATTCTGACGGTAGTAGGCAAGGGCGTTGGCGTAGTAGGGATTCACCTCGTAGCGGTCGGCGCCCAGCACAAACGTGATGCTTTGGCGGGCCCCGGACTTATTTCCGGCGCAGCCGGAACCAATACAGCAGAGCAGCGCCAAGGCTGAGCAGCAGAGCCAGGAGTTGTGCGCTGACGGGAATTGCAGGATTGCCATGATCTTCTTCGTTTGGGTTAGCGGAATGGGTTGCAACGGTGTTTTTGAAGTGGCGCGTGATACCGCGCAGCGACAGGTCGAAGCCGACGGCCAGGTCCGATACGCCTTCGGGCAGCGGCACGGGTTGTTTGGCCTGGGCCAGGGGGTCGCCAGGCTTGCGGGCGACCACTTCGTCGATGGCTACGAAGGACGTGTAGGCCGTCAGCAGGCTGTACTCCAGTCCGAGTTTTGTCACCTCTGCCACACGCGCTTCGTCGTACGAGGCCTGGTTGTAGTCGTCGAGCATTTTGATGCGTTCGCGGGCCCAGAGGTACTTGAGCGCGCGGTTGGCGGCTTCGGGGCGCGCATTTTTCACCTCGAAACCGGTAGCGTATTTTTTGGCGCCGGCGCGGCCTTTGATCCCGATCCTGCCTTTGGCTTCGCCCCGCCATTTTCCGAAAAGGACCACCGGCCGTTCGGCCAGCACGTCGGGCACGCTCAGAGGCTCCAGGTCGTATGCGTCGAAGCCGTCGAAGCTGGCCTTGATCTGGGTGAGCACGGGCGAGGAAATATACTTGCGGAAGGTTTCGGCGATGCCGGCGGCCTCTTCCGGTTTGGTGATCACAAAGGGTTCGCTGCGGCCGGCACGGGCCATGCCCTCGATGATAAAGCGGTTGACGCTGGAGCCGATGCCAAATGCAAAGAGGTTGGACTCGTCCAGCTTGCGGCGGATCAGGTCGAACGATTCCTGCTCCACGGTCACATACCCGTCGGTGGCGATCACAATGGAACGCGATAAACCTTCGGTATTGCGCGGCAGGCTGAGGGCGCGCTCCAGAGCGGGCAGCAGATTGGTGCCGCCGCCGCCCTCCTGCCGGTCGATAAATGCGATCGCCTGTTGGATATTTGCTTCCGTAGCCTGCAGCGATTCCCCGGCCAGAATATTGCTGGCCCCGGCAAAGAGGATGACATTGAACCGGTCGCGGGGCTTCAGGTTCACGACCAGATTGCGCAGCAGGGTTTTGGAAATATCCAGCGGGAAGCCGTTCATCGAGCCGGACACGTCCACCACAAAAATGTATTCGCGGGGTGGGATGGCGTCCTGTTGCACCCGTTTGGGCGGCTGGGCCATATAGAGGAAAAACTGCTCGGGACCGTCCCGGTACAGCAGCAGGCCCGATTCGATCTGCTTGCCTTTCAGGCTGTATTCAAGGATAAAATCGCGGTTGCCGCCGTTCGATTCGGAGGTATCGAGGCGGACATCCGCTTCGTTCTGTCCCTGCTGTTTAACCCGCACCCGGTGTGTCGGGCAGCTCACATTTTGCAGGGGCATTCCCCCGGCCAGGTGCACCCGCAGATCGAAGGTATAGGTCGGTTTTTTGCCGGAAGGCAAAAAGGCGTAGTTGGCGTATTTATTCGCCGACGCATCGGCTGCCTGCGAATCGCTGTTGTAGCGCGGGCCCACCACGGCCGGGTACACAAAGGCGTACACGCCTTCGCGCGGTACGAGCAGTTCAGTGTATTGCAGCAGCACTTCGATGGTATCGCCGGGCATAATGTTCGCCACGTTCATCTGAAACACATTGGGGCGGTGCTGCTCAAGCAGCGAGGCGCGTTTGCCCTCGGCTTTGGCTGCCTCGTATTGCTGGCGGGCCCGTTGTTTCTCGGCGATCTTCGCGGTGATACGGCGCTGGCCGACCCGCATGGTCATACCATACACGGCGGCGTTGGTGGAGCCGGGGAATACATAGATCGCCTCAAGCGGCATTTTGCCCGTGTTGACGTACAGTTGGCTGACCTGTACGTCGGCGATCACGCCGGCAATGCTGACCTCCGCCGAGGCAGCCTTCAGGGGCAGGGGATCGGCCTGAAAGCCGGCCTGGGGGATGTAGAAATAGGGGGAAAGGGTTTGGGCGGGGTCGCTTTCAGGCTGGGCAAAAGCCAGTGCCGGAAACAGGCAAAGCGCAAAAAAGAACTTTTTCATGGCGCGGAGGCAGTTGAATGGGTGAACGTTGCAGTGAATGAACAGTGCAAAGGAGACCCAATCGCTGCAAGCGCGATGCGGCGTATTATCAGGTGCAGGGAGTGATCGAGTAAGTGCGGGGAAAGATCAAGTATTTGACCAGAGCGGTGAACACGAATAGCGTTCCCCAAAGGCGGCATGTTTGAAATCCACCTTAGGGCGCCAACGCGTAAAACCGGGCCGAGCGCAGCTGTATTTCCCCGCCGGAAGCGGTTAGTTGGACGGTGCTGAAGTTTTCCGTCGGGAAAAATATCTCGGTCATCGCCACCGCCCCGCCGTCGGCAAAAAGCTCGCAGGAAGCCACGTCGAAAAAGAGATGAAGGTTCAGGGTGCGGCTATGGCCGGGGCGCGGGGCGGTATCCCGTTTTTGAGCAAAAACGCTGGAAAAATCATGCTTTCCGGCTTTTGTACGGTCGCTGTAAAATTCATTTTTTACCCCGTCAAAACCGATCCGGTACGCTTCCCCCCTGGCATTGGAAAGCACCATGCTGAAGTCCGCAGCAGTGTCCCCCGGCAATTCAATTTCCAGCACAGCCTCCATGGAAGCCGGGGAAAAGCCCAGGCGGTCCGTAATGTCCAGGACATCCCGCAAGGCAACGTTTTCCATGGCGTATTCAGCACTGCGCAGGGCGCCGAGTTCGCGTACCGGTTGCGCAAAAAGGCGCAGGCCGGAGTGGGTATTTCTCAGGGTCAGTTCCCGCGGCAAGGTCATGGCGCTGCGCCAGCGTTGCGTTGGTACCACCTGGGCGTAACCCCAGTTGGACATCCAGCCCAGGAACAGGCGGCGCCCGTCCTCCCGGGGAATATCCGACCAGGTGACGCCGGCGTAGTTGTCCCGGCCCCAGTCGAGCCACATTGCGTTACCGTTTTCCACGGCTTTTGAGAAAACGGAGTCCAGGGTGAACGTTTTGCCGTCAAAATTGCCGACAAAATATTGCGTGCCGGAGCCGCCGTTGGGCGACCCGGGGTTGAGGCTTTGCAAGAGCACCCATTTTTTTTCACCGGTTTCTTCTACCGTCATGGGAAAGAGGTCCGGGCATTCCCACACACCGGTGTGCGCCCCCCATTCGCGGCCGAAATCGCTGAGCTGGGTCCAGTGCTTCAGATCGGAGGATCCCCATAGTTTCACATGGTCATACGCAGCGAACACCATTACCCATTGCCCGGAGGCATCGTCCCAGATAACTTTGGGATCGCGGAAATCGCGAATTTTGTCGGTATTGGGAATTACGGGGTTGCCCTGAAATTTAGTCCAAGTGCGGCCGCGATCGTTGCTGTAGGCGATACTTTGGTACTGAAAGTCGTTGCGTCCGGCTTTTTCGCCTTCCATGAGGTGCTGGGTAAAAATCGCGACGAGCGGCGGTTTGCCGTCTTTTCCAAAGCCGCTGCTGTTGTTCCAGTCCACCACGGCGCTGCCGGAAAAGATCAGGCCGAGGGAATCCGGGTAGAGTGCAATGGGCAGGTGCTCCCAGTGCACCAGATCCCTGCTCACGGCATGCCCCCAGTGCATGGGTCCCCATACCGTGCTGTCGGGGTAATACTGATAAAACAAGTGGTACTCCCCCTCATAAAAGACCATGCCGTTGGGGTCGTTCATCCAATGGCTGGCCGGTGTAAAATGAAATTTCGGCCGGTGCGGTTCGGCGGTGCCGGGCGTTTGTTTTGTGGCGACTCCGCACCCCAGCAGGCTCCAGATGAAAAGGAGAAATACGACTCTGTTGATCATGGCACGCAAGAATTAGAACACAGTTTTTAGTGGGGATGGAAGGGCCCGTTCGGCCGAAAAATCAGTCCGCGGCGATGCTGTTTTCCTCACTTCGCGAAGATTTGCCCGAAGTCCTGAAACGACTTGAACTCGATGGCATTCCCGCTTGGGTCTAGGAAGAACATGGTGGCCTGCTCGCCCACCTCGCCCTTGAAGCGGATATAGGGTTCGATCACGAACTCGATGCCGTGGTTGCGGAGCTTTTCCGCCAGGGCTTCCCACTCCGGCATTTCGAGGATGGCGCCAAAGTGTTTGACCGGCACTTTTTTGCCATCCACGGCATTGTGCGCAGCTTCGGAGTCGGACTCATCCACCAGATGGGCGGTGATCTGGCTGCCCCAGAAATCGAAGTCGATCCAGCGGTCGGAGGTCCGGCCCGTAGGGCAGCCGAGGAGGTCGTGGTAAAATTCGTAGGTTTTTTCGAGGTCGGTGACGGGGAAAGCGAGATGGAACGGTTGCATTGTTTAGTCAGAAGGTTGGTGATCGTAACTGAGAACCCGGTAAAGTTGCCACTGCCCGTCTACGAGCAGCCAGGTATGGATAAACTTGGCTTTGCCGGTGGGTTTAAGCGGTTTGCCAGGCTCGGCGAGATAAAATTCATGCGTGCCCATTTGAATAGCGCCATACAATTTCCCATTGTCAAACATGGGATAAACCATCAGGCTGCCTTCCACCCGTTTGCGGATCGGCTTGTTATCCGGGTTGCCGCAGATATTTTCCCGGTGGGCCTTGAAAAAAGCGTCCCGGTCCTGGATACCGCCTTGATCGTGCAGAAATTCCAGGTCTTTGTGCATGAGTTGCTGCAGCACGGCCGTGTCGCATTGGTTGAACCCCAGCTCAAATAAAAGGCTGTCCGCATTTTTGAGTTGGAGAAAAAGTTCGGAATCGGTGCTCACTTGAGCACATATACTATGGCTGAGCAGCAGGATTATACCGGCAAGTATGCGTTTAATGATCTTCATTTTTGTGAATTCAAAGGGATGCGATGTGGTAAAATCA
>CAYVDV010000187.1:0-9739 GCA_964450465.1 uncultured Saprospiraceae bacterium | reverse complement strand
CATATATGACGGCT
This sequence comes from uncultured Saprospiraceae bacterium, assembly GCA_964450465.1. Lineage (GTDB taxonomy): Bacteria > Bacteroidota > Bacteroidia > Chitinophagales > Saprospiraceae > M3007. Next base: position 9,725 of record CAYVDV010000187.1, on the reverse strand, counting down.
GTGGCAATGAAAATACCTGCGAGTACGCTTTCCGGGTGGAAGATCCCGATGGTACCTGCGCGCCGACGGTGGTTAGTATCAGCGGGACCGTTAAAACCGAATTTGGCGCCGCGGTGAACAATGTGGCGATACAGCTCGACGGTACGCACCCATCGCAACCGGCATTCAGCCAGTTCGAACTGACCGGCCCGCAGGGCAGTTTTTCGATCAGCGTGCCTACCAATTCGTCCTACACAGTGACGCCATTTCGCAACGACGATTACCTGAACGGCGTGTCCACTTTTGATCTGCTCCTGATCAACAAACACGTACTGGGCATTGAACTGCTCAATTCGCCCTACAAGATCATCGCCGCCGATGCCAACCAATCCAAAACGGTGACGACGTTCGACATCGTCGAGTTGCGCAAACTGGTACTCGGATTGTACCAGCAACTGCCCTCAAATACATCCTGGCGTTTTGTGGATAAATCCTTTGTGTTTCCCAATCCCGGCAATCCGTTTCAGGGGGGCTTCCCTGAAATGCAGACGGTGGCGAGCCTGCAGTTCAACGACCTGCCCGTGCATGATTTTGTCGGGATCAAGGTGGGTGATGTTAACGGAAATGTCAACCCCGGCCTGGTGTCCACTGAAATGGCGGATCGCAATGCCCCCGAGCTGTACCTGGAAATCCCGGATCGCGCGGTTGCCGCCGGCGAGGTCTTTAACCTGCCGTTACGGACAAATGAAGCCATTGCAGGCATCCAGCTGACCCTGGAATATCCCGGCCTGGAACTGTTGGATCTGCACCCGGGAGCCGGCATGGCAACCGATAATTTTGCAGTGTTCAATCCGGAGCATTCCATGACGTTGAGTTGGGATGCTGGCGGTTTCCCGGAATTCGCCCTGCAGTTCAGGGCGCAGCAGGCGGGAAATTTGCGGAACATGCTTCGCTTGTCGAACCGGATTACCCGAACAGAGGCGTATTCTGTTGATCTGGAAATAAAGAAACCGGTTTTGCGTTTTGGCGGAGAGCAGGTACAACAGCCTGGATTTGCATTGTACCAAAACAGGCCCAACCCTTTTAGCCAGGATACGGAGATCGGCTTTTATTTGCCGGAGGCTAAACAGGTTACCCTGCAGGTATTCGACGCAACCGGCCGTTTGCTGAGCCGGCAAAGCGCTTATTTCCCGGCAGGGGAACATGCAATCCGGCTGGATTCTGACCAGATCCGGAACACTACGGGTCTTTTGTATTATCAGTTGGAAACCGATACCGACCGGGCTGTGGGAAAGATGTTGCGGGTGTTTTGAGGAACTATTTTTTCCCGATGATCTCAAAGTCCTGTTCCAGCCGGTAGCCGTTTATATCCACCAGAGTAAGCCGGTGCCGGCCGATGGCAGGTTGCAGCGCCATCTCGTGAAACGTTTTGGTACTGCCGAGGTAGGCGCCGTCGAGGTGCCAGTAGATTTCCATGTCCGCATTGCGATGCGCCACCTGAAATACGGTGCTGCTCAGACGCCCGTCGAGGTCAACGGGGACGTAAATGCGTTTGGGATCCTTGGGATAAATAAACTGCATGGGGGTGTTTTCCGGTTTGAGCTGGGCTGCCAGGCAGTCGGCCCGGAAGGGCGGGGGGGATTGGTAGGACGGATTTTTACGTTTGTAGTAAAATTCCTCCAGAGGCGATAATACAAACCAGGCCTGGTGCCGCATGTTGGAAGGCGCTTCGCAGTTGCTGCTTACCTGCCATTGGCCACTGGCGTCGAGATGGAGTAGCTGGTGGTATGTGCAGGTGGCGGCTTTAAGTCCGTTTTGGGGGATCCATACGGTATCCGCCTCGCAATAAGGACCGGCACGGTATCCGCTTTGCCGGCAAACTGCAGCCTCCACCATATCCTCGTACGGCGGCTCAAACCAGACGTCGTCACCGGGTAACTGTGCGAACAGCTCAAACAAAACCGGCGCTGCCATATCCACGCCGATCAGACCAGGGCGGCCTTCTCCGTCGGCATTGCCCACCCATACCCCAACGGCATAGCGGGGGGTGACGCCGGCAGCCCAGGCATCGCGAAACCCGAAGCTGGTGCCGGTCTTCCAGGCAACGCGCCGGCTGGCCTGAAACAATTCCCACTCGCCCGAACTGGTGGGGCGCTCCACCTGCTGCATGGCATCGAAAGTGAACCAGATGGCGGCTTTCCCGAGCCCCCCTTTTGAAAGGGAGGGACTCGAGCCACTTGACGGGCCGGGTGGCCCGGACTTTCCATTTTGGGAAGCCCTGTTTTCTATTTCTGCGCCTGCCCCGTGCCCCGTCTGAGGAGGCTGGGGGATGGTTAACTCCCGTGCCATATTCGCATAGATTCGTGTAATATCCAGCAAAGTTGCTTCTGCGCCACCCAGTATCAGCGACAAGCCGTAGTGGCCGGGTGGGCGGTTGAGGGTGGAAAGCCCAAGCCGTTTCAGTTCGAAGTGAAACTTTTCCAGTCCGTGTTGCTGGAGCAGCAGAACAAATGGAACGTTCAGCGACCGGATCAGGGCTCGTTTGGCCGGCACGGCCCCGTCGTAGGTTTCGTAGTAGTTTTCGGGTTTATACTGGCCGAGTTGGGTTGGGACGTCATGGAGCAGGCTCCTGGGCAGGATGTCGCCGTTTTCCAATGCCAGGGCGTACAGGAAGGGTTTCAGGATGCTGCCGGTGCTGCGGGGGGCGGTGATGACATCGACCTGTTCGCCGTGCTCCGCGCCCGCGCCGATGACATTGCCGACATAAGCTATTATATTACCGGTGGAAACTTCGATCACCACAGCGGCAAGGTTGTGGATATCGTTGCCGCGGTATAGTTCCTGCCGGCGTGCCAGGATGGCGGTGACGCGTTGCTGAAGCGAACGGTCGATGGCGGTGGCGATCCGGTGGCCGGCGCCCTCCGGACTTGCGACCAGCCGGTCGAGCAGGTGTGGGGCCAGTTGGGGCAGCGGCAATGGTGCTCCGGGCAGCGGTTCTTCCCGGGCCAATGCGCAGTCCGGGGCGCTAAGCCGGCCCTCTTTAGCCAGGCGGTCAAGCAGGCGGTTGCGCTTCCGGAGCAGTGCATCGCGATTGCGACCGGGGTGGATCAGCGCTGGGCTGTTGGGCAATACGGCCAGCGTAGCCGCTTCCGACCAGCTGAGCAGCTCCGGACTTTTGCCGTAGTACCGCCAGGAAGCGGCTTCCAGTCCCACTACATTGCCTCCAAACGGAGCGTTTGCGGCATAAAGCGCCAGGATTTCCCGTTTGGAGTACGAGAGTTCCAGGCGGGTGGCCATGAAGATCTCGAGGACTTTTTCCCAAACTGTGCGCGGCGGGTTGTCGCGGGCCATCCGGATGACCTGCATGGTGAGTGTGCTGCCGCCCCGGACTATTTCGCCTCGCCGGATATTTTGCCAAAGTGAGCGGAGCATACTTGCCGGATCAACGCCCGGATGCCACCAAAAGCGCTTGTCTTCAAATGCGACCAAACAAACGCTGTATTTTTCCGGTACCCGTGCCTGGCCCGGGAAACGCCACTGGCCGTCGGCGGCAATACGGGCGCCCAGGAGTTCGCCGCGGCTGTCGGTCAGTATAAAGGACAGTGGTTTGTCAAAAAGTGGCCGGGGCAGGCAAAAAAGCCAGATCAGAAGCAACGCAGCGCCGCTGGAAGCCGTCTTAGGATGTTGCAAGCACCAGCGAAGGGCCTGCCGGAATACGCGCAGGCCGAACTTCCGGTACGGCGCAGACATCCCTTTGACTTTTGTTAATATCTTTACATTTTCAGGCATAAGAAATTGGAGTAATCTTTGCAGCAAGGCGGCATTTTCCTGCGGGCATTAACACCGTGTTATGCCCGCTGCCCGAACTTTTTTGGCAATATAATTGTATCATTCTCAGCGAAAGGGGGCTTATAACGGCTTTTTTGGAGAAAGTCAACTTTTTTTACAAAAATTTTGCACATTATCGGAAACCTTTCGTTGATATTTCGTATTTATAAATACGCACTAATTTTGCTTTGTCTATATGCGCCAGTTAAAAATCACCCACAAAATTACCACTCGCGAGAGTCTCGCGCTGGATAAATACCTCACTGATATCGGAAAGATCCCGATGTTGGTAGGTGACGAGGAAGCTGAACTTGCCCGCCGCATTCGCGAAGGCGACCAGGAAGCATTGGACAAACTGACCCGTTCCAACCTGCGCTTTGTGGTATCGGTTGCCAAACAATACCAAAACCAGGGGCTTTCCCTTTCCGACCTCATCAATGAAGGTAACGTTGGCCTCATGAAGGCGGCCAAACGCTTTGACGAGACCAAGGGTTTTAAATTTATATCCTACGCTGTCTGGTGGATCCGGCAGAGTATTTTGCAGGCCATCGTTGAGAACAGCCGGATTGTACGTATGCCGCTTAATAAAGTCGGTTCCTACAACAAGGTCAATGAAGCATTTATTTCGTTTGTACAGGAATTTGAACGCGAACCGACGGATGAGGAGCTGGCTGAACTGCTGGACATGAGCCCCCGCGAGGTACAAACCATGATGCGCAGCACTATCCGGCACGTGTCGTTTGACGCTCCGCTCTCCAATACGGAAGAGGGGGAAGCCACCATGCTCGATGTGTTCATGCCTGAAGATTCCCAGGAGCCCGATCTTGAACTTATGGCCGAATCGTTGCGGGAAGAGGTGGCGCAGGGCTTGTCCATACTTTCGCCGCGCGAAGTTGAGGTAATAGCGTCCTACTACGGGCTCAACGGCTATAAACCGCTTACGCTGGAGGAGATCGGCGAATTGTACGGTCTCACGCGCGAACGGGTGCGCCAAATCAAGGAACGCGCCATTCGCCGCCTGCGCAAGGCCTACAACCGGAATGCGCTCCGGTCGTACCTCGGCTGATCCGCAATCCGATATTAAGTTTACAGTTTCATAATAATGACGTTCGATTCCTGTCCGGTGTTTTTCCGGACAGGAATCCTTTTTTTGCAGGTATGGCGAATTGTTACGCGCTGATCTACTGATTTGTTGATTTGATCTGCCCGGATCCATGTATCTTCGCGCCGCATTAAACCACGCCTCCGTATTTGCGGCTGCCAGACCCCGCCGGCCGCTCCAATCAACACACCAATACAGCATACTTCCTTGAATCTGGTCCTCGACATAGGCAATACGCGCACCAAGTCCGGTCTTTTTGATGGAAACCGTTTGGCCGAGCAAGCGATTTGGCAGGATTGGACGTTAGAGGAGTTGTTGCAGTACGGCCGGCATGCCGGGGTGGATCGCGTGATCACCGCTTCGGTGGCGGTGCCGGACCCGGCGACCCAGCGCCGCCTGGCAGAGCACTTTCCTGTCGTGCTGGAGCTGACCCATGAAACCCCGTTGCCGTTTCGCAATGCCTACCGCACCCCGGAAACCCTGGGCAAGGATCGCCTGGCGGCAATTGCCGGTGCACAGGCTTTGTTTCCGGGTGCCCATTGTCTGGTGGTGGATTGCGGAACCTGTATAAAGTACGACCTGTTAAAAGCTGGCCATACGTATTTGGGGGGAAATATTGCCCCCGGTGCGGCCATGCGTATAAAAGCGATGCATACTTTTACGGCCCGTTTGCCGGAAGTGCCGATGTTCATGCCGGACGATATTGTCGGCAGCAGCACCGAAACAGCCCTTCAGAACGGCGCTTTGCGCGGAGCCGCACTGGAAATCATGGGTTTTGTCGGGGCTTTCGCCCGGCAACTCCGGCCGCTCCGGGTTATCCTGACGGGTGGCGATGCCGATTTTTTTGCACCCTATCTACCTGTGTCAGGACTCCAGAAAGAACCTAATTTGACCTTGCACGGATTAAATCATATTTTACAATATAATGATAGCCAAAATCTTATACCATAGACTCCAACTAAATATCCTTTCGATGAAATTGCAATTCAGCCTGGTTTTTTGTCTTTTTGCAGCAACCCTTTTGGCGCAGCCCAAGGAAAACTCTCCGTACTCCCGTTATGGTCTAGGCGATCCGGTGCATCAGTTTTTTGCGGCACAGGCTGGATTTGGCGGTCAGACTGCTGCATTTCACGATCCGTTTCACCTGAACCTGGTCAATCCGGCATCGTACGCGTTCCTGCGCGCTACGACCTTTGAGGCAGGCATTTATGCGAAGCGCAGCAATTACCAGTCCGCAAACGCTTCCCTGAGCAACTGGAGCGGCAATCTGGCCTACCTGGCCCTTGGGTTTCCGCTGCGCAGTCCGATCAACGAAGTGCTCGACAAAAACAAATCAGACTGGCAATATGGAATGGGGATAGCCTTGACGCCGAATTCGATCGTAGGGTATAACGTGTCAACCATTGACACCCTGACCGATCTGGGGGTGGTGGAAAATACCTTTGAAGGAAACGGTGGAACATACCGCTTTACCTGGAGCAATGCCGTGAAGTATAAACACACCGCGTTCGGGCTCAACCTGGGCTGGATGTTTGGTAAAAACACCTATGAAAACTCCACGTTCTTTCAGGATTCCCTGCCTACGTTTTCCAATACCAGCCGCGATGATATCCGGCTAAACGGCTTGTTGTGGAGCGCAGGTCTCCAGCATGACATTGTGCTGAAATATGCCGAGAACGATAATACCCTGCCGGTCCGGTGGATAACGCTGGGCCTCTTCGGCGAAAGCAGCCACGATATCAACAGTACTGCCGACCGGATCTTTCTCCGGAGCCGGGGCCGGCTTGCCAACGGGCAATATGAAAGCGCCGATACGCTTTTGTATGAAGCCGGGGTAAAGCGAAAGATCACCCTGCCGGCAACATTTGGTCTGGGGCTGCAGTATGTGATCGCTAATAAATTGCGCGTTGGCGGGCAATACACTTATGAAGGCTGGTCGAAATTTAAAAATGAGTCCCGCTCCAATGATGCGGAGTTCCGGAATACATCCTCCTTCTCCGCAGGTGTGGAATATATTCCGGATTATGCCTCCTACAACCAGTACGCCAAGCGCATCCGCCTGCGCGCCGGTGGTTATTTCCGGCAGGATCCCCGGGTGGTGAATGGCAAAGGGCTGGACGATATCGGTCTGACGCTGGGCCTGGGCTTTCCGGTCATCCTGCCGCGGCAGCAGACCTCGTTCATCAACACAGCGCTGGAAATCGGCAAACTGGGTGCTGATTCGCCCATTTCGGAAACCTATTTCCGAATCACGGTGGGCTTTACCATGAACGACAATTCCTGGTTCTACAAACGGCGGTTTGAGTAATTTGAATTCAAATCGTTTTTGACAACAGGTAGTTCAAATACACTTCATCCTGGTTATTGATGCCCAGGCGGTTGTTGGTGAGGTGGAGCAGGCTGGGCAGGCTTTTTTCCAGTTGATCGCCCAGTTCGCCCAGGATCATCTGGTTGCCGCGCAGCCAGCGCAGCCATTCGGGTTGCTCCGGGTCGAATTTTCCTTTTTCCAGGGCTGTCCATAATTCGGACACCGCCAGGCGCAGTTCTTCGCGTTGGGGTGAAAAGCCCGTTTCGAAATCATCGCGCAGAGAGGCTTGCCAATCCCTTTTGCTGTTCGTGGCAGATTCATTGGCCTGGAAAAAGAGTTCCATCCATTGCGTGCAGAGCCGGTCGAAGTACCAGGCGCTTTTATCGCGGTCCCAGCCGGCTGCAAAGGCGGTGATCACATGCATGCGCAGGCCATCGAACAGCGCGTCGCCATACGTATAGGGGCGGTTGAGCCGGTCGAGCACCACGCGGGTGGACAGGTGAAAATACTCCTCGGCCCAGCCCAGGGCATCCGGACTGCCAAAGCGCTCCGGTTCTGGCTGATAGGGGATCTCTTCCAGGGTGCCGCGTTCGTCGAACCATTCCAGCAAGGCCGGCCGCAGCGTGTCTTCCAGCCAGCCGGCTTCGCCGCGGATGCGCAGGCGGATATGCGGACCGTGTTCATCTTCATAGCGGATAAAAAAGGCGCGCGCGCCTTTCGAGTTCCAGACCTGTTGTTCCAGAAAAGGGCGGACACCGCGTGCGAGAAACACATCCAGTGTCTCCAGCGGATAAATATGGTAAGAAAGCCAGCTGTGCATGGGCCAAAGGTCTTCTTTTTCAAAAATATTCCGAACAGGGTTAGGAATAAACTTTTAATTAACGTACCTTTGCACCCGCTAAATCGCGGAGTGGAGCAGTTGGTAGCTCGTCGGGCTCAACCTGTTCTTAAGTTCCTTGAAATATGGATACCAAATTAAAGGGCGACATTGCTGAGCAGTCGGTCATCCTTTTTGCTTTGAAAAAAGGGTGGGGCGTTTCAGCACCTGTTGGAGACAGGCTTCCTTATGACTTGGTGCTTGATGTCAATCGAAAGTTGATCAAAGTCCAGGTTAAGTCAGCGTGGTATGATGTAGCAAAACAAAATTATGTGGTTGACAATCGCCGAACCAAGACAAATCGTCGTCAAATGGTTCGGAGTGCGTACGAAACAGGAGATTTTGATTTTGCTATTGTCTACATCGAAGACGTAGAAGTTTTTTATGTTTTCCCTTTTGAGGTATTCATTCAGTACGGTTCCGAAATTCATTTGGTCGAAACCGGCAAGCGACAGCGAAAACCTGCATCCAGTGTTTATCGTAATGCTTGGGAACTTATTGAACAATGGGCGGCATAGCCGGAAACGGTTATGTGTTTATCCCTTAAATTCGGTGAAGCCTGTAATGATGGTAACACCGAGCCGAGTTCCGCTAAAAGCGGAACAGGTGTAGAGACTGGTAATGGGACACCCTAACGTTAAAGCCGAGGGTGAAGGTACAGTCCAGACCACCAAACTCCGAGTAGTCGGAGGCAACGAAAGTTGTAGTGGTACGCATAACCCGAAGGTCGCAGGTTCAAGTCCTGCCTCCGCCACAAATTTAAACGCCTCGTATCGGACAACCGGTACGGGGCGTTTTTTATTCCGGGATGTGCCATGGGGCATTTCCCGCTCATCAGCCTGGAACTATTTCACCGGTATGTGACGCGGCTGGGCGTGGTGAGTGAAAAGATACGGGATTTGAAGGTGGAGTTGTCGTGAGTGCTTTCTTCTTTTCATCCTGTCCCTTCCACCCCAAACAAATGCACTCCCTCCCGCAAAATTTTTCCACAAAACCCGAAACCAAACGAACGTTTAATTTGTTTGAGCCCGCATGTTTCTTTTTAAAAGAACTAAAAAAGGATGTTACAGGAACAAACAGATAAACCGGATAAGCGTCAGGCACTGATGGACACTGCTGAGCGGCTTTTTGCCGAGCGCGGGTTTGAAGCGGTGTCCGTGCGCGAACTGGCTGCCGAGGCAGGTGTCAATCTGGCTATGGTGAGTTATTATTTCGGCTCCAAAGAGGGTTTGTTCGAGGCCATTATCGAACACAAGATCCCGCGCACCCGGCAGTCGCTCGAACACCTGCTGCACAGCCAGTTGTCGCCCTGGGAAAAACTCTCTCAAACTGTTGATATCTACGTAGATAGAATGCTTTCTACGCCTACGTTCAGCCGGGTGATCATGCGGGAAATGTCGCTGCAACAGCGCCCGGAATTTGTGCACCGGATCACGGAACAGATCGGTTTGAATATGGATATTATTCGCAGCTTCATCCGGGAGGGTACGGAGAAGGGGGACTTCCGGTATGTGGACGAAGAACTGACCCTCGCCACCATTTTCGGCACGATCTCTACGATGGTGCACAGCACACCCCTTGTTTGCGCCATGATCAAGGGCTCGGATGAAGCATATATTTTTTCGGAAACC